>JAAXPZ010000044.1 GCA_012329065.1 Sulfurovum sp.
AGAGTATAGCTATATTATTTAATACTTCGTATACATCATCACTTACTAAAAAACTATATATAATTGATATTATAAATAAAACTTGACTATACAAATTTAATTTTTGCTTCTCTCCAATATATAACATAAAACTTAGTGGGCTAGAGATAAACTTTATAAATAACATTGGCGTTAAAATCTGGACATATTCTCCAGCAATAGTCCACTCTTTCCCAAAAACCACTACAAAAAGATCTACAGCAAAAAAGTATAAAAAAATTGATGGGAAAAAACTAATAATCAATAGTTTTTTTAATGTTGCTTTATAAATATTGATAGCATTTCCATATTTTTTAAAGTCTTTGGAAGCCTCTTCTCTAAAAACATCAGATATCGCTGATGCAATAAATGCCATTGGCAAACCAAGTATTCTTTGTGTTAAATAATAATACCCCGCTGTAGTAGAACTAAATAGAAAATTAAATAAAATATGCATTAGTTGATGAGAAGACACGCTTAATAGAGATGCCCATATATCAAACTTGGGAAACTGAATATATTTTTTTGCTAAAGCAACTATTTTAAGTTTTTTTACTTTTTGTAGAAAATTCCTATCTTCTTCATATACAATTTTTCCTAAAAAAAACATAGCCATTCCTTGACCAAATATGTTTCCTAAAATTAATCCAAAACTACCAAACCCGCCAAAACCCATACCAAGATTAGTCGAAGCCGTCATTCCACTCTGCACAATCCTACTTGTAGCTAATCGTTTATACTGTTTTTTCCGATTAGACCAATAATTAAAACTTTGGTATATTCCTGTAAGCAAAACAGTTATAGGAACAAAATAAAGCCAATTTGAGATTTCAGGATTTCCGAGCAAATTTGTAATTTGAGCATTAAAAATAAAAACAATCAATAAGGCTATAGAACTTACAAAAAAAGATATTATAATAGAAAGTGCCACTATATTCGCAGCATCTTCATCTTTTTTAGGAAGCATTATCGCCAGCTCATACCTACCCGTAGCCATAACAGAAAGTATAGAAGCCACAGACATATACAAAGCAAACACCCCAAAATCCTCTGGCGTATATATCCGCGTCAATATAGGACTAATGGCTACAGGAATAGCTTGTGCTATAGTAGTCCCCGTCATAAGCGTCAGAACATTACGAGAAAACTCTGATTTTGGCTTAAACCTACCTATCAAACCCATGCACCTTCAGCATATCATTCTCCATCCTATAACTGGCAAACTTATCCTCTGCCTTACCTCCTACAAACTCTAAAGTGTTCCCACTAACCCCAACCCAACCAATCTGTTTAGCAGGAACTCCTACCATCAAGGCATACGGCTTTACATCTTTTGTGACTACTGCACCAGATCCTATCATTGCATACTCTCCGATAGTTATACCGCAGATGATTGTGGCATTTGCACCTACAGTGCAGCCTTTTTTAAGTAAGGTTTTTTTAAATTCGCTCTTTCTTGGGATAAATGCCCTAGGGTTGATCACATTGGTAAATACCATAGATGGGCCTAGAAAAACATCATCCTCCACCTCTACGCCTTCGTAGATAGAAATATTATTCTGAACCTTTACTCCAAAGCCTATATTTACATTTGGGCCCACTACACAATTTTGACCAAAAGAACAATCCTCTCCAATGCTTGTACCAGAAAGTATATGAGAAAAATGCCAAACCTTGGTCTTGTCTCCAATACTCACATTCTCATCAACAATACTGCTCTCATGCACAAAAAAGCTCTTCTTTCCATCCTTGTTTAATGGCTTGGTTTTTCGTCTATTTTTCCAAGCTTCTCTATTTATATATTTGTCATCATCTTGCATCAGCCCAGTACCTTTTTGCAGAATGGATGATACTCTCCCTTGAGTCCAATGGCATCTTGGCTTCTAATCGTAGACACTATTGATATAGATTCATATGCCTCATCCAGCCCAAAGCCTTTTCCTCTTAAAATCTCTTTATAGCTTCTTGTATGTAAGTCGGTAAATCCACCTGAAAACTCTATCTCCTCATCATCCACAGTGATGCTTCTGTGAGTTCTCTGTCCTGTTGCCCTTATTGCTTCAGGAATATAGTCATAATTGACTGATAGAAACCACCTCACATTGGCATGCTTGAGTTTAAAGTATCCAGCACTAGCATCTTCTTCTTTGAGGTGGACGATATTCTCCTCTACTGTGCCAAATATCCATGTAAGCATATCATAGAAGTGTACCCCTATATTGGAGGCGATGCCGCCACTTTTAGCTTGGTCACCTTTCCATGAGATAAAATACCACTTGCCTCTGCTAGTCAAATAAGTTAAATCAATGTCATATATTTTATCTGGGTTCTCTTCTAGCTCTTTGGCTATCTTTTCTTTTAGTGCGACAATGGATGGGTGTAAGCGAAGCTGTAAAATATTATAAACTTGTTGTCCAGTTTCTTCTTCAATAATCTTCAGTTGATCTATATTCCAAGGATTTAACACCAGTGGCTTCTCGCAAATTACGTCAGCACCACTCTTCAGTGCAAATCGAATATGTGAGTCATGGAGATAATTAGGAGAGCAGATAGATATATAGTCTATCTTTTTGCCTGTTTTTCGTCTCCACTTATCTACAAACCTATCAAATCTTTCAAACTCTGTAAAAAAATCAGCTTGAGGAAAATTACTATCCATAATACCTATGCCATCATATGGATCAAGTGCCGCCACCAGTTCATTGCCAGTGTCTTTTATCGCCCTCATATGTCTTGGGGCTATATAGCCTGATGCCCCTATAAGAGCGAAGTTTTTCTTCTCTGTCATTAAAGCCTCCATGTTGGACTTTCTATTATTCCTTTGACATCGATTAGTACAGCTTCTTCTGTGCTAATTTGCTCATATGCTTTTCTGTCCAATATCTTAAATTGTTTATGTGCCACAGCTAAAACGATGGCATCATACAATTTATCTTGTTCGAATGGATTTTCAATAAGTCCATGAGTATACTGCTGCTTTGGTTCATCTCTATCTACCCAAGGGTCATACACATCTACGCCGCATCCATATGCTTTTAATTCCTCTATGATATCGACTACTTTTGTATTTCTCATGTCGGGGCAATTTTCTTTAAATGTTATACCTAGAATTAAAATATTTGCATTTTTTATTTTTTTATCGTGTGCAATCATTTGCTTAATAGTTTGCTCAGCAATATATTTGCCCATACCATTATTTATCTGCCTAGCGCCTAGTATCAGGTTTGGTTTATACCCAAGCTCCTCTGCTCTAAATGTCAGATAGTACGGGTCAACACCTATGCAGTGTCCGCCTACCAATCCAGGGGTTAGCTTGATAAAGTTCCATTTGGTAGCTGCAGCCTCTATCACTTCATTGGTATCTATGTCCATGGTGTCAAATATCAATGCAAGCTCATTGATAAGTGCAATATTTACATCTCTTTGTGTATTTTCTATTACCTTGCTTGCCTCTGCAACCCTTATAGAGCTTGCCAGAAAAGTACCTGCTTCTATAATATTGCCATAAAGTTCATCAACCCTCTTTGCCACCTCAGCAGTGCTGCCGCTTGTAACTTTCTTGATTTTTGTAACCGTATGCTCTTTGTCGCCTGGATTTATTCTCTCAGGAGAATAGCCACAAAAGAAATCCTGATTAAAGACCAATCCGCTTGCCTCTTCTAGCTGTGGGACACACACATCTTCTGTAACTCCTGGGTAAACTGTAGATTCATAAATGACAATATCGCCTTTTGTAAGTACTTTGCCCACCGCCTGAGAAGATTTGATCAATGGAGTTAAAACTGGCTTATTTTGTTTATCTATGGGTGTTGGAACCGTTATAATATATATATTGCATTCTGCTGTATCTTGTATATCCGTCGTAAATATCATGCTATTTTTATATGCCTCTTGCATTGTCGATTCATCAAGCTCAAGCGTTCTGTCAAAGCCAGTACTAAGCTCGCGGACGCGTGCCTCGTTGATATCAAACCCCACAACTTGATACTGCCCTGAAAAAGCATGAGCCAAGGGCAATCCCACATATCCCAATCCAATAATTGCAATCTTATCTTTCATAGTACACATCGCTTTATATGATATTTTATATGATTATACCCTAAAACTCTTACCACATAATATCCTTATGCTATAATTTTGCCCAAAGAATAACAAAGGTAGGACATGGGACTCAAATCAGACAAATGGATACGAGAGAAATCACTCAAAGAAGAGATGATATCTCCTTTTTGTGAAGGGCTTATGAGTGAAGGAGTGGTCAGTTACGGACTCAGCTCTTATGGGTATGATATCAGGGTATCGGATGAGTTCAAGATATTTACAAACATAAATGCTGAGGTGGTTGACCCAAAAGACTTCAACGAAAACAATGTCGTTGATTTCAAGGGTGATGTCTGTATCGTACCGCCAAACTCTTTTGCACTTGCCCGCACTATAGAGTATTTCAAAATGCCAAGTGATACCTTGGCGATATGTCTAGGAAAAAGCACCTATGCCAGGTGTGGGATTATCGTCAATGTCACGCCATTTGAGCCAGGCTTTGAAGGGCATATCACCATAGAGATATCCAACACGACACCTCTGCCAGCCAAAATATATGCCAATGAGGGTATCGCTCAAGTGCTTTTCTTACAAGGGGATGAGCAATGCGAAACAACCTATAGCGATCGAAAAGGAAAATACCAGAGTCAAACTGGCATTACTCTTCCTAGAATTTTGAAGAGATCCTAGTTGGCATGTTGGCACAATAATAATATTGTGCTATCCAGTATCTCATCTCTCTATTCGCTTTTTTAAGCATTTCTGCTACAATACCAAAAATTATATATTAAAGAAAAGATATGAAAAATCTCATTATTGTAGAGTCACCAGCAAAGGCACGGACAATTACTAATTTTTTAGGCAAAGAGTATAAAGTAATCGCCTCTAAAGGTCATATACGAGATCTACCCAAAAGTTCATTTGGAATAACTATAGATGAAGAGAGTGGGGATTTTATTCCTAAATACTCTATTCCAAGGGAGGCAAACCCTACAGTTAAAGAGCTTAAAAAACTTGCAAAGGCGGCAGAAACTGTTTATATCGCGACGGATGAGGATCGTGAGGGTGAAGCTATAGGATACCATATCGCCAAGGCTATAGGAAAAGAGCCTTCAGAGCTACCTCGTATAGTCTTTCATGAGATTACCAAAACAGCTATCAAACGTGCACTAGATAACCCTCGTTCTGTAAACATGGACAGTGTAGATGCACAACAAACCAGAAGACTGCTTGACAGGATTGTAGGATACAAACTCTCGCCGCTACTTGCTAGCAAGATACAGAGAGGACTGAGTGCAGGAAGAGTACAGAGCTCTACGCTAAAGATAGTTATAGATAGAGAGCGAGAAATCAAAGCTTTCAAGCCAGTAGAGTATTGGAGCATTGATGCTCTTTTTCAAAAAAACATAGAGTCATCTATCTACAGTTTTGATGGCAACAAGATAGACAAAATGACTTTGGGCAATGAGACATCAGCTTCACAAATCGTAAACTCTGCTAAAGCTGAGTCTTTTATCGTCACTTCCATAGAAACTACCAAACGAAAGAGCAAAACACCTCCGCCATTTATGACATCTACACTACAGCAGTCTGCCTCTACGCAGCTTGGATTTTCGCCAAAGAAAACCATGATGGTAGCACAAAAGCTCTATGAAGGAGTCAAGACAGATAAAGGCACTATGGGTGTCATTACCTATATGAGAACAGACTCACTTAGTCTTGCAAAAGAAGCTATTTCATCTGCCAGAGAATTTATCAAAAATGAGTTTGGCAATAAATATCTGCCAAGTAAAGCAAAAAATTATACTACCAAGTCAAAAGGTGCCCAAGAGGCTCACGAAGCAATCAGACCAACTATCGTAGAGTTTACGCCACAAATTGCACAAAAACACCTTGGTGCAGATGAGCTAAAACTATACAGACTTATATACAACAGATTTTTAGCTTGCCAGATGACCGAAGCAGAATTTGAAACACAGGCCATACTTTTTGAAGGTGAAAAGTCTATTTTCAAAGCTAGTGGACGAAGGATGTTATTTGACGGATTTTATAAAGTCACTGGCTATACAGAAAAAGATAAGCTTCTGCCCAAACTAAACAAAGGGCAAAAAGTTAGTCTTGACGATATCAAGGCAGAACAGCACTTTACAGAACCTCCGCCGCGATACAACGAAGCCAGCTTGATCAAAAAACTAGAGTCGCTTGGCATAGGTCGCCCTAGCACCTATGCTCCTACTGTTACCACTTTACAAGCAAGAAAATATGTAGAGCTTGAAAAAAAGAGAATACATCTGACAGAGATAGCTTTTACTGTTATTGAAATGCTTGAGAAGCACTTTCCAGATATTGTAGATAGTGGCTTTACTGCCAACATGGAAGAGACGCTGGATATGGTAGCAGAAGGGGAAAAGAATTGGCAAGATATTCTCAAAAAGTTCTATGCACCATTTATGGAGCGTATAGATAAAGGGAAGAGAGAAATTAAAAGTCTCAAGCAAGCTACACCTACAGGAGAATCTTGTCCCAAGTGTGAAGCTGAACTACTTTTGAGAAAAGGACGATATGGGGAGTTCATAGCCTGCTCCAACTTTCCAAAATGCAAATACACAAAAAATATAGATGGAACAGAATCAGATCAGCCTGAAGAAACTGATGAAAAATGCGATAAGTGTGGCTCAGCTATGGTGATCAAAGACTCAAGAAGAGGTAAGTTTTTGGCATGCTCATCTTACCCTAAATGTAAAAATGCAAAGTCACTTATTCCACCTAGAGAACTTACGGTGCCATGTCCTCTCTGCGGAGGTAAAATTCAAGAGCGTGAAGGTAAAAGGGGAGTCTTTTTTGGATGTGCAAGCTATCCTAAGTGTAAATTTATATCCAACTTTGAACCAATTGATAAAAAATGCCCAGAATGCGACTATACTATGGGCAAAAAAACACTCAGTGATAAAGATCTCTATGAATGTCTTAAATGTAAACACAGGATAGATGCCTAAGATATGGCATAAAAGAGATGCAAACTGAAATCACACTGCTTCTAACCATCTCTCTTATCATCTGGGGAGCACCGTTTATTGCCAAGTTAGTACGCATACCCACAATTCCCATAGAGATTATGCTTGGATCCATATTGGCATTTGCCGGACTGCTTCAGTACCATGAATATTTTGATATTGTTGCCGAAGTTGGCTTCCTATATCTTATGTTTCTCGCTGGTATGGAGGTGGATCTCAAGCAGATCACAAAAAGCCCAAAATCACTAATACAAAAAGCGATGCTTTTCATTGTGACACTTGGAGCTCTAGCACTTGGAAGTGGAATACTCCTTGATCTTAATATTATTGTAATCATATCACTTCCACTTATATCCATAGGGATTCTTGCTTCACTTTCCAAAAGTTATGGCAAAGATGAAGAGTGGATCAAACTGGCCTTTATTGTAGGTGTTTTAGGAGAGATTATCAGCATTGCTGCCTTGACAGTAGTAGATGCAGTCAGTAGCGTAGGTTTCGGGCTAGAGTTGTTTATAAAGCTAGGTTATCTGTTTCTGTTTATACTGGGTATTTATCTTCTGTACCGCATGCTTCATCTTCTATTTTGGTGGTACCCAGAACTCAAAACTGCACTTTTACCAAAAATGGACACTTCTGATCAAGATGTCAGACTATCAATAGCACTTTTCTTTATCTTGATCTCTTTGATGCTGGTATTGGATTTAGAGTTGGCACTTGGTACTTTTATTGCTGGTGTTGCTATCTCGGCATTTTTCCACCACGAGAAGCGTCTAGAAGAGAAAATGAGTAGTCTAGGGTTTGGTTTTCTTGTGCCTCTCTTCTTTATTCATGTAGGTGCATCCTTTGATCTTATTGCCGTCACTTACCCAGGAGTTGTGAGTGGTGCACTTCTGATCACTGGACTTATGATTGGGATAAGACTCATCGCAGGGGTCTACCTAAAAAGCATATATGGCTCTAGAGTTGCCATACTTACATCTCTTTCATTATCAATGCCTCTGACACTACTTATCGCAGTTGCCACCATAGGGCACAATGTAAGCTTCATTGACACTATTACCTATTATCAGCTTATACTCGCCAGCCTATTTGAGGTAATCATATCTATGTTGGCGATCAAATTATTAAGCAAAAAACTAAATGAAACTAAAATAGAAGATCAGAAACATGCAGAATAGTTTTATTCCGTAAGTTGGAGTAGTTCAAAGTACTCTTTTTGAAGCTCTTGATTAGACTTTTTTATTTCAGTTTTTTCTAGCATGAGTCTTTCTTTATCATTTTGTAATTTATTGAGTACTACTAAAGAATTTTCACCAAAGAGCAGCACGCCTATATATAAACCTAATGCTACGATACCAGCCAATATAAGCAATATACTCTTTAGAGAAAACCCAAGCCACTCATAAGAACCATTTCTCGTGTTGGACAATACAAAACCTCCTAAAATAGATCTTTGCCCAGATACTCAAACTGTCCAAGCTCTGCTTCTATCTCTAGTAATCTGTTATATTTTGCCACTCTATCGCTTCTGGCTGTAGAGCCTGTTTTGATTTGACCTGTGCCCAAAGCCACTGCAAAGTCCGCAATAAATGTATCTTCACTCTCCCCTGAGCGATGGCTCATGACGCAGTTGTATCCAGACCTCTGTGCTAGCCTCACCGTCTGCATCGTCTCAGAGACCGTACCTATCTGGTTTGGTTTTAACAGGATAGAATTACCGATACTCTTTTTGATGCCTTCTGACAAAATAGACACATTGGTGACAAACAGATCATCGCCCACCAGCTGTACTTTATTACCGAGTACTTCAGTGAGTTCTTTCCAGCCACTCCAGTCATCTTCGCTCAGACCATCCTCAATAGAGACAATGGGGTATTTAGCACACATATCCGCATAATACGCTGTTAGTTCCGAGCTTGTCAACTCTCTATTTTCTGATTTAAGAACATATGTGCCTTCACTATTTACTAGCTCCGATGCCGCCACATCAAGTGCTATAGCAATCTCTTCTCCAGATTTGTATCCAGCTACCTTAATCGCTTGCATAATGACTTGTATCGGCTCTTCATTGGACTTGAGATTAGGTGCAAATCCTCCCTCGTCACCTACAGCTGTACTTTCGCCCATATCGTTGATAATCTTTTTAAGCACATGGTACACTTCTGCACATGCTCTTAGGCCTTCCGAAAATCTATCGAAGCCTACTGGCACTACCATATACTCTTGAAAATCCACAGAGTTATTTGCGTGCTCTCCACCGTTAATGATATTAATCATGGGCACAGGCATCACCACGGCATTGGCACCACCAAGGTACCTGTACAATGGCATTTTCATAGAGCTAGCTGCTGCTCTAGCTACTGCCATGGAAACACCAAGCACTGCATTAGCACCTAGCTTTGCATAGTTATCTGTACCATCTAACTCTTTCATGGTAATGTCTACATCTGCTTGATTGTAAGGACTCATACCTATAAGTGCTTCCGCTATATCTGTATTAACATTCTCCACAGCTCCCAGTACACCTTTGCCCATATATCTATCACCACCATCACGAAGCTCTAGAGCCTCTCTTTTTCCAGTACTTGCCCCACTTGGCACAATGGCACTAGATACTGTTCCATCACTCAAAGTCACTGTTGCCTTAACCGTAGGATTTCCCCTACTATCCATCACTTCATCAGCAACTACATCTTCTATAAAAACCATTCTGGTTCCTTTACTATAATAATTTTATTAGTGTATTTTATCGTTTTTTTCTGTATATTGAGATAATTATATAGTTAAAAAATAAAAGCTACAACTGGCAGACAGGAAGGGATTCGAACCCTCGATGAGTTGCCCCATACACGCGTTCCAGGCGTGCGCCTTCAACCGCTCGGCCACCTGTCTGTGGATTAGAAGACTCGAATTATATCCAATCGTTTTTAAAATGTGGTGAAATTAATCAATTTTTTGATAAGATTGCGATGCCTCTTCTCAGACCTGTGCAACGGTCTTGAGAGACAATGGGTCAGGATGGGAACATAGCAGCCCACCTCCCCTGATCGGGTGCCGCAGCCATCTGGGGAGAGGTATTTCTTGAGTTAGAAATTAGAAAACGATGCAATTTTAAGTCTTAAGTTTTCCTAGCCTATCAAATCAAGCTACCTCTCCCCTTTGACCTTGAAGCTGTGACGATGATGCTCGCATTTTCCATATTTTAGGATAGCTTCTATATGTACTTTTGTGCCATAGCCTTTATGTTTTTCAAATCCATACTCAGGATATTTTTTGGCAAACTTAACCATCTCTCTATCGTGAGTAACTTTAGCCAGTATGCTAGCTGCACTTACCTCAGCTATTTTATTATCTGCCTTGACCATAGTTCGGATGCTTGATACACCAAATGCACTGTTCCCGTCAAAGAGATAGTCATATCCGTCAAGATTCTCCTTGATTTCCAATAAGCCTTGCTTTATACATCGCGATATACCTAGCGAATCTACTTTTGTAGCAGAAAAGATAACAATATGATATTTTGTATTTTTTATAATACGAGAGAAAAGCTTTTCTCTCTTTGCTTCAGTCAATCTCTTAGAGTCCATGAGACCATCTATATGTCTCTGTATTACTACGCCAGATATGACCAGTGAACCAGCCAAGGGTCCTCTGCCTGCCTCATCTATACCACAAAGAGGAAGAGAGAAAAGATCATTTTGCATATTTTGCTACCTATTAACTATCTATTTACTGATGGTTGTTTCATAGTTAACTCTCATATATTATACTAGCATTACTAGAAAGTTGAGAGCCTGACTTTCTAACCTTGTTTTTTATTTACACTTATACATAAAAAGAGATTCTACCCCTTGTTTACAACTCCTTGTTTTCTCTTTTTATGGCTTTTCTCCACTTTCTAAAAATTCGAGCATTTTTTTCTGTCCCATGCGTTTGGCATAAGTCGCTGCTGTCATACCATAATTATCCGTTTCTAAAGTATCTGCACCCTGCTCTATCAAATAGGATACAATCTCCATATCATTAAAAGAAGCTGCTAGCATCAAAGGAGTGATTCCGCTTTTTCTTCTACTCTCAAGCAGATTAATCCCTCTGTCTTTGCAGAGCTTGATAACATCCATACGCTTGTATTTGATCGCAATATCCAAAGCACCAACACCCTCTCGGTTTACCTCAGCAATATTTATACCTGCATCAATCAGCATTCGTATGGCCTCCAATGATGCCCTACTACTAATGGCAAAAAATAGCAGAGGAACCTCATCGGGTTCATCCATCTCATATTCTGCACCCATAATAACCTCTTGAGACAAATCTATTTCACCTAAGTTTAATAGTTTTTTTAGAGCAACTAGATTATCATGCTTTAAGGCTTCAAGTAGTTTTTCCACTAAGTGCTTCCACCAAAAGGGTTCATTCCGCCAAACATTCCCATAGCTTGTGATTTTTTATTGTCCTCCACCATCTTCATGGCATCATTCATGGTACTAATTAAGAGTATCTGAAGAGACTCTTTGTCTAAAAGAAGTGAATCATCTACGGTAATATCGATCACCTCGCCCATTCCGTTAGTCGTAACCTCTATCATGCCACCACCACCTTTGGCTGTGAGCTGTATGGATTTTGACTGCTCTTGCATCTGAGTGGCCTTCTCTTGCATCTGCTCCATCATTTTGCCCATATTGTTAAGATCTATTCCTTCAAACATTATTTAAGTCCTTTAAACTTTTGTGCAATAGTGTTGTCGTCATCCAGTATCACAATCCTTGGCTGATAACTATCTGCCTCTTTTTCACTCATTGTAGCGTATGAAATAATAATGATTTTGTCACCTTTATGTACTTTCCTAGCAGCTGCACCATTGAGACATATGTCCCTTTTGCCTCTCTCTCCTGCTATAGTATAGGTAGAGAACCTTTCACCATTATTGACATTTACGATATCCACCTTCTGCCCCACTCGCATACTGGAAGCATCCAGAAGATCCTGATCTATAGTTATAGAGCCTACATAGTTGAGATTGGCATCCGTCACTGTAGCACGGTGTATCTTGCTATAGAGCATAGTGATATTCATCTGATTCTACCTTCTGTGTAAATATGCAATATTATACCAAAAATATTCAAACCTGCATTATACTAACGAGGCAGGTGATATTGGCTCACCCCAAAACGAATCATCTATAACAAACTCTTGAACAACATTACCACCAATAATATGCTCTTCTATGATTCTATCAATTCTCTCTTTAGTTAAATTTACATACATTGTGTGTCCAGGCTCAACAAGGATAACTGGTCCCTGCTGACACCTGCCAAGACAGCCTGTCTGTATGGGTAGTGTAGTAGCTATGATACCTTTTTTCATCAACTCTTGACCAAGATGTTGAAAAAGCTCTTGTGACTCTGGATTGTTTTGGCTAACACAGGATGGCTTTGGCATACCAGGGGGGGCACTCTGCTGACATTTAAATATATAAAACGCTGGCTGTGGCATTCCGTTCATGTTCATCATTTCTATTCCTTTTTGGGCTTAATTAAGAGCATTTTACTCTTTTATGCGAATTCTAGCAGAAGTTTCTTAGAAAAGCATCTATCATCAAGCCAATATTGACTACTATCAACCCAAAGTTTATCTTACTCTACTATAATGAGACCACAGCACAATAGACACTTTCACAGAAGTCTAATGTGCTGTGGTCTCATGATGCAATTTGAGTTACATTCAAACTTTTATACAAGGAGTGAAATATGGGATATCCTACTTTTTTTGATGAAGTACAGACAATACATTTCCGTGATCCTCTCGGTGGATTTTTGGGAGCTTTTGATAATGGAGAACTAGCAATTAGTTATCTTGATTGTGTCAAGCTTGCTGGGCATTCTTGTCCCACAGTTGCTAGTGCATACCTTATGACCCTATATGGTCTAGCTGTACTCTATCCAGAAGCCACGCCAGAGAGAAGTAAAATCAAGGTAGAAATAAAAGCCTCCAAGGAAGATGGGGTTACGGGTGTCATAGCCCAAGTAATCTCGTATATCGTAGGTGCTGGAGATGAAGGTGGATTTAAGGGGATTGGAGGAACAAGCTTTAGTCGAAACAAGCTTCTGTCTTTTGATATATCGGACATAGAAGGTGTAGTCAGGCTCAGTCGCATTGATACGAGCGATACCGTGATGATTGGCTGTGATACAAAACAAGTACCCGCACTCCCTGAAATGATGCCATTGATGCAAAAATCTATGCAAGGTGTAGCGAATGATAGTGAGAGGCAAAAATTCAAAACTTTGTGGCAAAATCGTGTAAAAAATATGCTACTGGATAAATCACTGCAAGACAAGATCATCACTATGACCAGATAGGTTAAAGGGCACCTATAGAGTTGTGTAAAGTTTTATCTGGGAATCCTACAATCCCAAAACTCCCCTCGCAACTTCTCTGTCGTCAAAGGGATGTTTCACTCCCTTGACCTCTTGATAGGTCTCATCACCTTTTCCTAAAATCAACAGCACCTCTTCCTTTTTAAGATCATCTAGTGCCATTTTTATCGCTAATTTTCTATCTGGTGTAGCAGTAACATTTTCTTTTCCATGCAAGCCAGTCAAGATATCTTCCAGAATCATCTCTGGTATTTCATTTCTTGGATTGTCACTCGTAACATATATTTTTTTGGCAAATTTACCTGCAACTGCACCCATGCGAGATCGCTTCTGCTTATCCCTGTCTCCGCCAGCACCAAACACTACAGAGATATCTCTGTCTTTCATAGCATTAAATACTTGTTGCATGCCGTCATCTGTATGAGCAAAATCTACGATCACTAAAGGGTCACGGCTCACTACTTCCATGCGACCCTCTACTCCAGCAAAACCTTCCACCACTTCACATACATCTGATAGTGGTCTTCCTGTCAGCATCACAACTGAACCCACTGCTGCCATAAGATTAAAGAGATTAAAAAGACCCACCATTGGGGAGCAAAATGTTTCTTCTTGCTCTAAGTACTTAATCCCTGTTGTCAATCCATGTAGCATAGAAAAAGCCTGCACCTTAAATGTTGCAGGCTCATCTACGCCATAAGTTAATGTATTGACAGGGCTAAATGTAATACTTTTAATATTATCTTTGTTTAATAATTTCGGACTATCGTCTGCAAAAAATAGACTTTTGACTCTTCTGTACTCTTCGACTGTGCCATGATAGTCTAGATGGTCGCTTGTGACATTTGTATGCACCTTCAGGGCAAAATCAATGCCTTCTATCCTCTCCTGGTCAATAGCATGAGAACTGACTTCCATGATAAAATAATTACACTCATGGTCCAGTGCCACCTTCATGTTATAAAGAGTCTCCAAGATAGAAGGTGTAGTCATGGACTTGTCCACAAGCCTCTCCTCGTCCGCATAAAACCCTCTAGTTCCCTGTAGTGCTGGTCTCTCACCTAGATCCAGTAAAAATGAGTAAATAGCTGCCGTAACTGTGGTTTTGCCATTAGTACCAGTTACGCCTGCAACTTTTAGCTTATTTAGACTCCAGTAATCCATCAACACTTTAGGGGAAATATACCTTGGCTTATCTTTTAGTTTTTTATAATATTTTTTATTTTGCGATGTAAGTAAAAAAAGTATATTTTTATCTAGGTCGCTAGTATCATCTGTAATACTTTCAAAGCCATCAAACTCAAAGGGAACGAGCATCTATTTGTTCTCTATAAGGTTGTAGAGTCTATAAATATCCTGACTTGCACCAAAATTACCTGCTATAGAGTCCAAGTATTTCAATGCTATATCGCTATAGTCAGCATCCACAAGCCTATGTATAAAGTCTACAAACTCATCTTTGCTAGTGATCACTACTTTTGTAGAGAACATAATATCCTCAAAGGCCTCTCTAAAATCGCCTTTTTGCTCTATCAACGAAACAAAATCACTGTAACCTATGCCTTCTTGGTGTTCTGCCTGATCTTTTATGGCACCTGCCATCTGCTCATGCACTATAATTCTCGTAGCATATATGGTCTGAGAAAGCTCGTCTATAATCTCTTCCGCATCATCACTGGAGTCTTTAATAGCTTGATAGTAGTCGAAAAGTGCTTGTGCATCATCTTCAAGATCAAAACCCATATCACTTAAGTATGCGCCCACTTTTGCATCTTTAAGCTGCGGATAATCTTTTAACAATAATCCGTATATTTTGAGTGCATCTGTATAATTTTTTTTCAAAAATTGATCCTCTGCCCTCTGCAATAAAATATTTTTACTTGTCATTATTGTCCTGCTTCTAGAATATAGTTCTTATCTAGATTTTATCGTAAATGAGTTAACACTACACAAAAGAGGGTACCATCACGACATTCCGCCTTTGAGTTTCATCTTTTTCTCCCATCTGTGACCTATAAAAGAGAGTATAGAGGTGATAGCAAAATACATAGCCGCAACAATCAGCCATGTCTCAAATGGAGAGAAGGTATTTGCTACAATCTCCCGTCCCACTTTTGTCAAGTCAGTAATGGATATAACAGATACCAACGAAGAGTCTTTGACTAGTGCAATTATCTCTCCTACTAGTGTAGGCAAAGCTCTTTTGAGGGCCTGGGGCATAATGATTGAACCCATAGTCTGAGTATAGTTCATACCCAAAGATTTTGCAGCCTCATACTGTCCTTTATCTATAGACTGTATCGCTCCTCTGAGTACCTCTGCAATATAGGCTGCATAAAAAAGACCCAAAGACATAGCACCGGCATAAAATCTTGGTATATCAAATATAGTGGCAATAATAAAATAGAAGATAAATATCTGCACCAACAAAGGTGTGCCTCTAATGACAGTAATATAAGAAGAAGCAATATATTGAAGTATTGGAAATTTACTTATCCTCATAAATGCTAATAACCCAGCAAACAAAAATGCAATAATCCCGCCCAGCCCAGATATTTTGAGCGTAATTACAAGTCCGTTTATCAACGGTCCAGGTACCCAATGCGTCATTTCAAGCATTGCATCACCTTCGTAAATATCATCACCATTATCTACAACCAAAACATAATCATCTTCAACAGGATATATTTTTCTATCACCCTCGTCATTAGAAAGGACTATCTGCCCATCTTCTATCTTTATAACACCATCAAATCCTGCTGAAACTGCCTCCACTTTCTCATAAGCAAAGTACTTAGGTACACTATTCCACTTCCATGAGTAATTCATGCTGCTTGCAGCATAGAAAAGTCCCAGTGCGAGCAAAAAATAAAATCCTATAGCTCCAAACTTCCCAAAAGCAGTACTTTCAAACAGTCCTTGACGATGTTTAGGCATAAATTATTGTACTTTCTGTAGCCACTTGCTGTCAATCATCCATTTTTTATATATCTTATCGTATCTTCCGTCATTTTTAACTTGATAAAGGAAGTTGTCTAGCCAGTTCAGAAAGTCAGGGTCGCCTTTGCGTACTGCCCAACCAAAAGGCTCAAATGTCAGGTCTGTGTCCCAGTGAACTATTCCTTTATCGCCTTGTTTTGCCATAAACAAAACATTATAGGGCTTGTCATAGATAAAGGCATCTGCTTTACCATTGAGTACCTCTTGTGCTGCATCAGCCTCTGTCTCAAATGTCCTAATTTTTGCTTTTTTAAACATTTTTCTAGCTGCTATTTCACCTGTTACACCAAGCTTGGTAACTATAGTATACTTTGGATCATCCAGCTCTTGCCATGTCTTAACATTAGTTGCCACCTTTTTGCTGACTATCAAAGTTTGTCCAGCTGAGATATAAGGGCTAGAAAAGTTTACTTTAAGGTTTCTTTTTTGGGTCATGGTCATACCTGAAGCAATCATATCATACTTGCTAGTGAGCAGACCTGCAATGATGCCATCCCACGCAGTAGGAATAATTTTGAGTTTCACACCCATCTCTTTGGCCATCATCTTGACCATATCTACATCAAAGCCGATAATATTTCCTTTTTTATCTTTCATTTCAAACGGCATATACCCAGGCTCCATACCTACTCTTAACTCTCCTCTTTTGATGATAGCATTGAGTGCTGAATCTTCCCATAGTTTTGAGGCACCCGCCCAAGCTGATAAGTTAAAAAGCACAACAAATGCCAATAAAACTTTTTTCATATAATTCTCCTTGTGTAAGTTTTAGTCCATATAGTGACCACAGAATACTCCACATAAGTACTCTATGCTCGCTATACTTTAATGTGTCAAAATTTCTCTAAGAAACAACTTCGCCCTATCACTTTTTGGATTCTCGAAAAATTCTACAGGTATACTCTCTTCTATAATCTTACCTTCATCCATAAATACAATTCTATCTCCAACTTCTTTGGCAAATCCCATCTCATGTGTAACACAAACAATAGTATAGTTTTCTTTTGCTAGAGAACGCATCACATCCAAAACGCCACCTATCATTTCTGGATCTAGAGCAGATGTGGGTTCATCAAAAAGTATAATTTTGGGTTGCATTGCCAAAGTTCTAGCTATTGCTACTCTTTGCTTCTGTCCGCCACTTAATGAAGATGGATAGTCATGAGCTTTATGATCCAGTCCTACTTTTTGTAGTAATTCCATAGAATATTCAGTCGCCTTTTCCTTAGATATACCCTTGACTTTGGTCTGTGAAATATTTGTGTTTTCCAATATAGTCAAGTGTGGAAAAAGATTAAAATGCTGAAACAACATACCTGCTTCTGCCCGTATTTTATTGAGATTGGACTTCTTGTCATAAATGTCAACACCATCAACTGCAATACTACCCTCATCTATCTCTTCGAGCCTATTAATACAGCGTATTAGTGTAGATTTACCACTTCCGCTAGGTCCACATATTACGACTATTTCACCTTGCTTGACATGAAAATCGATATTCTCCAATGCTTGAAAGTCACCAAAGTACTTATTTACATTACGCATCTCAATGATATTTTGATCCATTACAATCCTACTCTTATATTGGTGTAATTATATTGAAACTATACTAAGACCATGGTGTATTTGATAATCATATAGTTTATGCCGAAATATTTTGCGTGATTTACATAATCTAGTGTAGGTTTTCTATAGGTAGTGGCAGGGTATCAAGAAATAATTTATGATACCCTGTAATATTATTTTACATGGAATGTTATGGTTGCCCTGTGAGAATCTTGTAATACCTGACCAACAAGATCTTTTAGTGGACCATCTTTGGTTACATCTTTTTTATGCTTTACTTCGACAAACCATTGTCCAATAGTTTGCACACGGAATTTTGCTTTTCCATCTCTTATGCTAGAAACCATTGTGAATTTATCTGGTTGCCCAAAATCAACACTGTACGCACTAATGAAGTCTCTATCTTTTTTGGGATTTCTTTTGAGTGGCTCACCATCAAACAACACTTCTACTTCAACTAAATCACCTACCTTTAGTTTACTAAGGTCTGTTTTAGGAACAATCTCAAGACCTTTGCCTATGGGCTTAGGCTCTGTCCAGTCACCCAAAGTAAAGAAAGCTTTTCCGTATATTTTAGTTCTTAATGACATTATTACATCTTTGATATCATTCATTTCTGTCATAGGCTTTCGCTCTTTTTTCTCTTTGCCCTCATTGTCGATATACTTAGTATAGAAGCGTGATTCAGAGACAGCCACAACTTGGTATGTTCCCTTTTCACTTTCATCTGTATCGAAAACTACTTTCTGCATAGCCACATCTGCATCAAAAACCTCTACACCTTTTAATGTTGCTATAGGATCACCCATGACAACCGTTGGTTTTTTAAGCTCAGTCTCAGTAGATGATGGTGATATGAGCGTAAACCGTTCTAGATTAACCTTTCCTTTCTTGGACATCAGCACATCCTGAAAAGGCAACGAATGCCCAAAACCTAGTGATACATAAGCATATGATTTCGTTGGAAATACATTTACCCAAAGTGCATGTGCAGACAACATTGAAGTTGCTGACAATATAGCTATTGTCATAACAATAATTCTTTTCATTATTTTCCCTTTATAGTTCCTATATACTATAATAACCTGGTGGTTAAAAGCGACCGTCTACTCTGCTAATTAATAATATCAATAATCATAGCAACTATCATTTTACTTTAAATAAGATAAAAAGAATCTTAATTAGAGTATATACTTATTTATATTGTGTGTATGAAAAAATTTGAAAATTGTTTTGATTTAAAAGTATAAGAAACTCTCAAGATGGCACTGACCTACATTTCCACAAACGTAGCCTGCAGTATTATCGGCGATGGGAGGCTTGACTTCCA
>JAAXPZ010000004.1 GCA_012329065.1 Sulfurovum sp.
AAACTTCTCTTCACCATCTTCAAGATTTACAGAATTGATAATAGGCTTTCCTCCTATGCACTTCAAGCCCTCCTCCATAGTCTTGACTCTTGTGGCATCAGGCATCAGAGGAAGTGTTATCTTCTGATTGTATCGCTCCATGACTGCACGCATATCCACTGCACCATCTCGCCCTGCAAACTCCACATTGACATCAAGACAATGTGCACCATCGCGTACCTGTGCTTGCCCTACCGTAAGAGTACCTTCATAATCAGAAGCTATAATAAGCTCTCTAAATGCTCTAGAGCCAGTAGAGTTGGATCTCTCCCCTATGAGTAGAGGTGCAGGCTCTTGAAATAGTTCAGTAGTATTAAATAGTGAAGCTATGGATGGATTGATCATTCCTGATGGTCTCTTTGATTTCATCTTCGATACGGCTTTACTCAATACCTCTATATGTTCTGCTGTAGTACCGCAGCATCCGCCCAAAAAAGCTACTCCATCGTACTCTGTAAACTCCATCTGCTTATCTGTAAATTCATTCGGTCCCATAGGATAATATGTATGACCGCCTCTATTTTGTGGTAGTCCTGCATTTGAACTTACAGAAATAGGTTTATGCCATAATTCTGATAACACCTTAAGATGTTTCTTGACCTGATCTGGGCCAGTACCGCAGTTAAAACCCAAAGAAAATATATCAAAAGGCTCCAATATGGTCACAATAGTAGCTACATCAGTACCAATAAGCATAGAACCGCTTAGCTCCATAGTCACCGAAACCATGCAAGGTACTTTTATATCTCGTTCTTGACTGGCAGCATCACAACCATGTATAGCTGCCTTGATCTGTAGTGGATCTTGGCAAGTCTCTATCAGAAAAATATCTGCACCGCCATCTATCAGACCTAGTGCAGTCTCTTTGTAGCCCGCACACATCTCATCATAATGTATATGTCCTAGAGAAGGAAGCTTAGTACCAGGTCCTATAGACCCCAGTACAAATCTTGGCTTTTCATTTGTAGAAAGTGTATCACAGGTATCTTTGACAAGCTGAGCACCTTTTTTTGAAAGCTCATAACATCTCTCACCCATACCATACTCATCTAGAACCCATGGCATAGTACCAAAGGTATTTGTTTTTATCAAATCAGAACCAGCTTTGGCATAAGCGTGATGTATAGATCTTATCAGATCTGGAGCAGTGGCATTGAGGATCTCATTACAGCCCTCTTGTTCCGCACCATGCTCATCTAACCATGCCTCTGCAGGTATATCTAGATTTTGGATTTCTGTCCCTGTAGCCCCGTCTATGACAAGTATTCTATTCTGAAGCAATGCTTCCATTTTCTCCTCAGTAGACAAATATATCCTTTAATCTTTTCGTTTTTTTATCAGACTTTGAAGTTTTGCCTGCATTCTCAACCAAACCGTGTGTTCTACGGCTGGGAAGCCACCATATATTTTTCCACCTGCCAGTGATTTGGTCACCCCTGATCTAGATGCAATTGTAGCATGACTACCAATCTGAAGATGTCCTATAGCACCACTCTGTCCACCCATAGTTACATTATCCCCCAGTCTGGTAGATCCTGCCAAAGCAGTTTGGCAGACTAGTAGACAATTTTCGCCTAGCTCACAGTTGTGAGCTACTTGCACAAGATTGTCTATTTTTGTGCCTGCTCCTATGGTGGTCGTACCAAATACAGCTCTATCGATCGTACTGTTTGCGCCTATTTCTACACTATCCCCAAGAGATACATTACCATTTTGATGTATTTTGGTATGTCTGCCATCACTTCTGTGGGCATACCCATAGCCATCTGCACCTATTACTACACCAGCGTGAATTATGCATCTTTGACCAATTAGAGTGTGGTGATAAATGCTTACATTTGGATAAATAATTGTACCTGAGTCAATCATCGTATAGTCGCCCACATAACAACCAGCCATTATAGTCACATTGTCACCCAAAACTACATTTTTTCCAAATGTTACATTCTCAGCTATAGAACAATTATTGCCTTTTTTTGGTATTGCTATTTCAATACTTGGACTATATCTAAACAACCTAGTAGCTAATGCCAGCTTCAAATAAGGCTCGTCTGTCAAAAGTGCAACTGTACCCTTAGGTACTAGGTTTAGATACTTGCTGCTCAGAATAACTGCTGCTGCATTTGTATGAGGAAGATCATGAGCATATCTATCTGAGCTTAGGAAACTCAATTGCCCTAAAGATGCTTCACTAAGTGTATGAATACCATCAATATCTACATCATCTCCATGAAAGTCGATACCAATCTCTTTTACAATTTTAGAAAGCTTGTGGCTCATAATGCTTATCCTCCTCTACAGCAAGGGCTTATCGCTCAATTGCAACCACTCCACCTCGCACAATCTCTATGGGATGATATCTCCGTGCTGCTTCCATGAAATGCTTGATCCGTACTGGCTCATCTGCGACCATTCCTATGACCATCTTCTCTCCCACATTAGCGATGCCGCCATTATATGCTTGACACAATGCTTGTATATCACTCAAGCTCTCTTCTATTGGAAACTTGATGAGCACCATCTCTTTTTCAACCATCTCTTCATGTTCTGTCACTTTAAATATTGGGATCAGCTTATGCAACTGCTTGGTAATCTGCTCTATCACCCTCTTGTTGCCTTTGGTAGCAATAGTTATATGTGACATGTCTGTATCTGGTATAGGTGCAACTGTCAAAGACTCTATATTATACCCTCTAGCAGCAAAAAGCCCAGAGACCCTAGCAAGCACTTGGGCTTCGTTGAGCACAACAACAGAAATAACTCTTCTTATAGCTTCCATTATTTCTCCTCCTTGCTTTCTAGTAACATGTTGTAAAGTGCACCGCCTGATGGCACCATAGGCAAGACATTCTCAAGTCTAGCAACTATTACATTGACAAAAGCGACTTTGTCTTGCTTTATAGCATCTTTGATTGCAGCATCAAACTCCTCTTTGCTTGTCACATCATACCCGATGCCGGCACAGGCTTCTGCTAACATCTTCCAATTTGGCTGATAGCTCAAATCTGTCTCAGAATATCGTTTCTCATAAAAGAAAGTTTGCCACTGGCGAACCATACCTAGAAAGTGATTATTTAAAACGACATTGATTACTGGTATATTGTTTTCAGACGCAGTGACCAGCTCTTGCACATTCATCAGTATTGATCCATCACCAGTGATGTTGATAACCGTCTTTTCTGGTATGGCTTTTTTAGCACCCAAAGCAGCAGGAAAACCAAACCCCATTGTCCCTAGACCTCCTGAATTTATCCATTGATTTGGTCTGTCAAAAGGATAGAACTGAGCTGCCCACATCTGATGCTGCCCTACATCAGATGTGATAATAGCCTGCTCACCCACAAGCTCACCTAGTCGCTCTATAGCCCACTGTGGCTTGATTACTTCATCATTATCGTTGTATAGCAAGGGATGCAGCTCATCATAGCGAGCCAGTATATCTCTCCAAACTTTATATCGTTCTGTTTTGACATCATCTTTGAGCAATGGTATCATCTTCTCTACTACTGTCTTAATGTCACCTACGATAGGATAATCCACATCCACTAACTTTGCAATATTAGCTGGATCTATATCTACATGTATGATATCTGCATATTTGGCAAACTCACTAAGCTTACCTGTGACTCTATCGTCAAATCTTGCACCAAGTGAGATTATCAAATCAGTCTCACTCATTGCCATGTTAGACGAGTAGTTTCCATGCATGCCAAGCATACCTAAAAGAAGTGGATTTTTTGCACCCATGACACCTCTAGCCATCAATGTCTCTACTACTGGCATCTGTGTGACACTGGCAAGCTCTCTGATAATATCAGTAGCTCCACTCAGCACTGCCCCTCCACCAATATAGAGTAGTGGTTTTTTTGCTTCTAGTATCGCTTGTACTGCTTTTTTTATCTGTCTATCGTTACCTTTGTAGTTAGGCTTATAGGTCGGCAAATGTACCTCTTTGGGATACACAAACTCACCTATCTCTCCTGTTATATCCTTAGGCACATCTACTAGTACTGGACCTGGTCTTCCACTCCTAGCGATATAAAATGCTTCTTTCAGTACGCGAGGCAACTCTTCTAGGCTACGCACTAAAAAATTGTGCTTAGTACAAGAACGAGAGATACCAACAGCATCTATCTCTTGAAATCCGTCCGTACCTATCAAAGCTAATGGCACCTGTCCAGAGATAACTACCAGAGGGATAGAATCAGTGTAGGCTGTGGCTATGCCAGTAACTGCATTTGTAAATCCAGGGCCAGATGTCACCATAGCTACGCCCACCTTGCCTGATGCTCTGGCATATCCATCCGCAGCATGTACAGCCGCTTGTTCATGACGGGTCAATATATGCTCAAATTTGTCCTGCTTGTACATCTCATCATAAACATTCATGATGGCTCCACCAGGATACCCAAAAATCGTTTTGACTCCCTCAGCACTAATAGCCTCACAAATCATCTGTCCACCGCTCATTTTCATGACACTAGCTCCATTTCGAAGAAAGAACAAATCTGCCTCTCCTCATAATAATATAGTTCAGGATTATAGCAAAAAAAGATTAGAGTCTTGACTTCTCACAGATAGCGTGGATTAATGTTCCTCCTTGAAAGCAAAACCACCGCCACTCAATGCCTGTCGTATCTGATTTTGATGCTCCTCTCCTTTGGTCTCTAGTGCTACTGTAACATGTGCATCTCCAAACTCAAGATCTGTAGAGGTTCTATCGTATCCTATTTGGACTATATTTGCACCTATATCTATAAGTATCTGAGTAAATGCTTGTAGAGATCCTGGCTTGTCTATGAGTGTCACTATTAATTTCATCTTTCTTGCAGACTTTACGAGACCTTTTTCTATGATGAGAGAGAGCATGGTAACATCGATATTTCCACCACTTAGCACTATACCAACCTTGGAGTCTTTTGGCAGATTCAATTTATTGTGCAATAGCGATGCTACCCCAACTGCACCAGCACCCTCTACGAGAAGCTTCTGTTTCTCTAGTAAAAAAAGGACAGCATTTGCTATCTCTCCTTCACTTACTAGGTCAAACTCATCTACAAACTTTGAAATATACTCCAGTGTCACAGAAGAAGTGTCTCTCACAGCTATGCCGTCAGCAATAGTTCTGACATTTATACTGTCTATTGCTTTGCCTTCATCATAAGACTGCTTCATGGCTGGAGCACCAGCTGAAGCCACAGCTATGACCTTCACATCTGCATTCAAACTCTTGGTAGCTACAGCCATGCCAGATATGAGCCCACCGCCACCTACTGGTACTATGATTGCATCTAGGTCAGGTATATCTTGGAGCATCTCAAGTGCTACAGTACCTTGTCCAGCTATTACCGCCTCATCCTCAAAAGGATGAACAAAACTCTTTCCTTGCTCTTTGGTATAGCTCTTGGCATAAGCGTAAGCTTCATCATAGTTAGCACCATGCAGTATCACTTTTGCACCAAGCTCCTTTACTCCCGTAACCTTTGTTAATGGGGTAAAATCTGGCATAACTATAGTAGCACATATACCAAAGTGCTTGGCAGCAAATGCAACCCCTTGAGCATGATTGCCAGCACTGGCGGCCACCACTCCATCCCTGTCTCCTTTTTCTACAAGAGTAGCTATTTTGTTGAAAGCTCCTCGAAGCTTGAAAGCTCCTGTTCTCTGAAGGTTTTCTTTTTTTAGGTAGACTTCATATCCACTGATACTACTTAAAATAGGTGCATAAGAAAATGGTGTGCGATGTATGACTTCTGAGACTCTTGCGTGAGCCTTTTTGACTGCTTTTAAATCTAACATTAATCGTTTCCTAGATAGTATATTGACAGAATTATATCTAAACTAAGGATAAAAAATGGAATATGAGTTTCCCACAGTCAACAGCAATAAAGAGCAGATGAGAGAGATACTTGAAAGTGTCAAGACCATAGCTATCACTGGACTCTCTCCTGATCAATCAAAAGCCAGCAATATGGTTGCCAGATACCTACAAAATGTTGGCTACAAGATAGTGCCTATTTATCCAAAAGGAGATGAGATTTTGGGTGAAAAAGTCTATCGCTCTTTGGCGGACATACCTTTTGAGATAGACATGGTCAATGTATTTAGAAAAGCGGCTGCATTTGATGCTATTGTAGATACTTGTATAGACAGGGGAGATGTCAAGGTATTTTGGGGTCAGCTAGAGCTAGTCAACAACAAAGCTGCTCAAAAAGCCAAAGATGCAGACATGCGCGTAGTACAAAATTACTGTACTAAATTAGAACACAAGGCATTGTTTGGACAATAAACACTCTTTATATTAGTCTATAAATCAAGTGGACTTTGGATAGATATTTATATCTGAATAGAAACAATAGTTTTTGTTATTATCTCTTTTTGCTTCATACATTGCTTTGTCAGCACTATCAAGCAGTGCTGTTGCAGCATCAGCATCATCTGGAAACATAGCACAGCCTATACTACAGGATACATTACAATCCTCTCCCTCTTGAATCACTATCGGATCTGTTGTTGTGTCGATAAATCCTTGAATAATTCTTTTTGGAATATCTATACTGTCGATACCTTCGACAATCACAGCAAATTCATCACCACCATACCTTGCCACGGTATCTCCATCCCTCATTTGTGATTTCAGTCGACTTGCAATCTCTATGAGTACTATATCGCCAACACTGTGACCATGATTATCGTTTATCTCCTTGAACTTATCAAAATCAATAAAAAGTATTGCTAGTTTTTTTCCACTTTGCTTAGATTTTGCTATAGCCATAGAGAGTCTCTCAAAAAAAAGATTTCTGTTTGGAAGATCTGTCAGCATGTCATGATTTGCTTGGTGGGCATATAGATTCTTTTGCATCTCGGCAATACTGCTTACTATTTTATTTTTCTTGTCAAAAAAATATAAAAAAAGACATGATATTAAAAGTGAATTTATTCCTATAAATATCTGTATATTTGTGTATTGTTTTTCAATACTTATAAGCAAAATGGCCAATAACGATACAACCAATGTTACCAATCCAGCCCTATATCCTTTGATAAAAAATGCACTCATCATAACTACAATATACCAACTAATACCAGACAATGGATTGAGTCCGCCCAAAAATGAAAGAGAGCACAATAGTAACCCAATAAAAAGAAACAGGTAGAATGATATGTCAAAATATCTTTTGGATCTTCGCAGAAGAAAGAAAACAATTACAGCAAAAACTACATATATAAAATTATATAAAGACTGGAGATAATACTCCTCTATATATCTTAGTATTCCTGCCAGCACCATAAGAATGACACTAAAAAGAAGGAGAGTATTAAAGAGGGTATAGTTTAATTTTTTACCATGTTCTTCACCTGAAAAATTATAGCCACTAGCTAGGACTCTATTGATGAACATAATTATAAACCTCTTTCTAAAATTTTGTATCTTTTATGAATAGTGATTATATCAAGCGAATGTCAAAATTTTGTCAAAAATCTATTTGAAAAACATGCAGAAGGTGGATTACTCCACTTCTGCATCGATAACATCGTCATCTTCTGGCTTTTCTTTTGACTGATCTCCGTCTTTTTGCTGTGTAGATGCTGCCTTCTCTGCAAGCTTTTGGTTGAGAGCGTTGAGTTCATTTATCTTTTCTTCTAACTGCTCTTTTGTGGCATTTTCGTCTTTGAGGGTAGCCTCAAGGTTTTCTATGGCTTTTTCTACTTCTGCTTTTAGTTCTGTATCCACTTTATCATCAAGCTCTGTCAATGTCTTTTTAGTCTGATGCACCAGTGCGTCACCTTGGTTTTTAATCTCGACTAAAGCTCTTCTTTCTTCGTCAGCAGCTTTATTACTTTCTGCATCCTGTACCATCTTTTCTATCTCATCATCAGAGAGTCCAGACGAACCAGTAATCTTGATTTCCTGTGACTTGCCAGTAGATTTATCTTCTGCACTTACTGTCAATATACCATTGGCATCTATGTCAAATGTAACCTCTATTTGAGGTACACCCCTTGGTGCTGCTGGTATATCTCTCAATTCAAACATGCCTAAAGACTTGTTATCTTTGGCAAACTCTCGTTCTCCCTGAGTGACATGTATACTAACAGCTGGCTGGTTGTCATCTGCTGTGGAGAATGTCTGTGATTTTTTAGCTGGTATAGTTGTGCCCTTTTCGATCACTTTAGTAGACACGCCACCCAATGTCTCTATGCCTAGGCTCAAAGGCGTAACATCCAAAAGCAATACATCTTTCACATCACCCACAAGCACACCACCTTGGATAGCAGCACCAGCGGCAACGACCTCATCAGGATTTACTGAATTATTCAACTCTTTTCCAAAAAATACCTTAAGCTTCTCCTGAACCAAAGGAACACGAGTAGATCCACCTACCATGATTACCTCTTTTATCTCATCTTTACTCAATCCTGAATCTTTTAGGACTTCAGCAACTTTTACGATAGTTTTTTCTATCAAATCATCTACCAAAGACTCAAACTTAGCACGAGTCAGCTTGATCACCAAGTGCTTTGGACCTGTAGCATCAGCAGTGATAAACGGAAGGTTTATTTCTGTCTCTGCAGCAGTTGACAGCTCTTTTTTAGCACTTTCTGCTGCTTCTTTGAGCCTCTGAAGTGCCATGATATCTGCCTTGACATCTATGCCGTTTGTACTCTTAAACTCGTCAGCTAGAAAATCGACAACTCTATTGTCAAAATCATCACCACCCAAGAAAGCATCGCCACCAGTAGAAAGTACTTCTACCACGCCATCTCCAGTCTCCAGTATCGTTACATCAAAAGTACCACCACCAAGATCATATACGGCAATATTTTCACTCTCTTTCTTATCCATACCATATGCCAGAGCGGCTGAAGTTGGCTCATTGATGATACGAAGAACATTAAGTCCTGCGATAGTTCCAGCCTCTTTTGTTGCCTTTCTTTGAGCATCGTTGAAATATGCTGGAACTGTAATTACAGCATCTGTCACAGAGCTTCCTAAATATGACTCAGCATCCTCTTTTAGCTTCATCAGTATTTTAGCAGATATCTCTTGTGGCGTATAGGTCTTACCATCGATCTCAATAGCACACGCACCATTCTTGTCTATAATATGATAAGGAAGTCTATCTTTGGCCTCTTTTGCCTTCTCCTCGTCAATCATTAGACCCATAATTCTCTTGATAGAATAAACAGTTTTTTCTGGATTTGTTACCATTTGCCTCTTTGCTGCTTCTCCTACTAATACCTCACCTTTATCTGTAAATGCCACTACCGATGGTGTCGTATTCTTACCCTCTTTGTTGGCGATAATCTTCGCCTCTCCGTTCTCATACACAGCTACTGCTGAGTTTGTTGTTCCTAGGTCTATTCCTATTGGTTTGCTCATTTTATTCTCCTATTATTTAATTGTTGTGATTATATTCAAATTTTAGCTATGCCTTTGCAACCTAAGTTGCAACAGTAGCACTATTTTGAAGTACTTATCATTGCTGGTCTTATAACTCTATCTTTCATGACATAACCTTTTTGCATAATTTGAACGATCTCATCCTTTTCATGCTTGTCGCTATCTACCTGCATGAGTACCTGATGAAAGTTGGGATCAAAGACACCCTCATGTGTCACCTCTTCAACTCCATGCCTCTTGAGGACATTGACTGTCTGCTCTAGTGTAAGTTGCAGACCCTCTTTGAATTTTTCTATGGCATTTATAGTATCCTTATTGTCACCTGTCTCTATCTGTTCAGATAAAACTATGGCACTTTCTATAGAGTCAAGCACTCCTAACATATCTCTAGCAAACGCCTCATTGGAATATGCAACAGCTGTAGCTTTCTCTTTTTCTAATCGTTTTTTACTGTTATCAAAGTCTGCATGAACTCTAATGTATTCATCTTTGTATTTCTGCGTCTCTACCTGTGCCTCTTCAAGGGCTATTTGAAGCCTTTGTTCTTCTGTCAATTCGCTCTCTAAATTCTCCTCTGCAACCTCTTGCTCAGGCTCTTCTACAATATCTTCTAAACTTTTATCATTACTCATATCTGCTCCTTCATGTGGGATTATTATAATAGCATATTGAGTCTGCCCTTGTCAAGTAAAACTTGAGTCAATTACTATAAAGTACTGATATGAGTCAAGATAATCTATATTAATCAATTTGATGATAAAATGAAACAACAAGCCAAAACGGGAGATCAATCATGATAAGAACTTTTGATATGTTTATTGAAACTGAAGTGCCTGAGAACGAAGAGATTATCTCATTGACTGACTTTTCTGGGATTATTACCTATGCTAATGATACATTTGCAGAGATATCTGGTTATTCTACCGATGAGCTTATAGGGAAGCCACATAATATTATCAGGCACCCAGATATGCCAAAATCAGCCTTTGAAGAGCTCTGGAATAGTGTTAAAAATGGCAAAGAATGGCAAGGATTTGTTAAAAATCTACGCAATGACGGTGGGTACTACTGGGTATTTGCTAGAGTCTCAGCGGTCTACAAAAATGGCAAGACAGTAGCCTACAAGTCCGTTAGAGAGTCAATAAGCAGAGAGAGAAAGATTGAAATGCAAAACATATACGATACGCTCCGAAACAAAGAAGAGAATCAATCTAGGATTGTAGTGTATGTCGACAATAGTAAACTGGATGAGATAAAAAAACTGGAAGAGTAGTGCCTATAATGCCATGTGACTTTTACGCAACAACACAAGTGATAGCATATGGAGCGAAAATTCAGCCCTAAGGCCGAACCCAAAAAAAAGAAACTAGGCTCTAAGTCCAAGTGCCTCTTTGATCGTATTGTATCTTGTGTAGTCAACTTTATGAAGATATCTCATAAGTCTTCTTCTTTGTCCTACAAGCTTCAATAGTCCGAGTCTTGAAGAGTGATCTTTCTTGTTAGTCTTTAGGTGATCTGTCAGATAAGTGATTCTTTCTGTTATAAGTGCAACCTGTACTTCTGTTGAGCCAGTATCGTTCTCTCCTCGTCCATATTTAGCGATGATTTCTTGCTTTTTCGCCTGATCTAAAGCCATAATGACCTCCTGATTGGTATTTTGTGAACGAAAGCATATCATAATAAACTAAAATCAATATGAAATATTGACTAAAGGACACCTCTAAAGGGAGAAATAACACAAATTAGAGTAAAATACTCCTAATATGATTCTAAAAGGTATTTATACATGCTACTAACTAGAGCCAGTGAGTACGCCCTACTCTCACTAAATGCTATACGAAAATCTGACAAACCGATAGGGGCAGAACAATTAGCAATTGAGTTAAATATCCCCAAAAGTTTTCTAGCAAAAATCCTTCAGAGCTTGGCAAAAGCAGATATACTAGAATCCAGACGAGGTGCTTCAGGAGGGTTTTTTCTTTCTAAAGAAATATCTCAAATCAGCATAAACAGTATCATTCAAGCAGCTGAAGGCAAGGCACCTGCTGTGTTTAACTGTTTTGAGCTTGCGGACACCTGTCCTAGCGGGACGGTAGGAACCTGTGCAATCTTCCCTTTCTTGACAAATTTTCAGCGAAAAATAGATGATTTTTTAGATGGTCTCATGCTCAGTGACATTCTTCCATAATCTTTTCACAAAAAGAGAACACAAATGACAAAACAAAATCTTTACCACCTTTCACATATTGATTTAGATGGCTATGGATGCCAATATCTTACAAGTAATGTATTTCAAGACTTACACTGTTACAACGCAAACTATGGACCAGAAGTCAAAGCAAGACTTGAAGAGATTGTAGGGCAGATAGAAAGAGATAAGTTCATAAATCAAGAACTCAATCCACAGATACTCATCACAGACCTCAATCTCTCAATAAAAGAAGGGCACTATATAGAAAAAGAGTCCAAGCGTCTAGGAGCAGAACTCCAGCTACTCGATCACCATGCAACTGGTGCTTCTGCTGCTGAACGCTTCGAATGGTATCTGCTTGATACCAGCAAATCTGCCACAATGATTACTTACGATTGGCTACAAGAGCTAAATGACTTTGACAAAGACCGTGAATTTCATAATATTGTCGCAGCTATCAACGCTGTTGACATTTGGTTGGATGATCATTCGTTATTTGAGTATGGAAAAGTGATGCTTGGGATGGTATCTGGTGCAAGAGAGATCAACCGTGTCATGTTTCCAGAACAAGACAGAGAGTTCAAGCTCTCACTTATAGAGGCAGGAAGAGAGAGAATAGATGCGACTAGTGCCCCGATTCTTCTAGATGATGAGCTACATCAGATTAAAAAATCATTTTTTAGAGCTGTGGAGAACAACACAAAGGATAACCTTGTAGCCTTTTATGTCACAAAACTACTCAGCAAACAAAGACCTAGACTCGAGATTAATTATATGGGATACAAGGGCATCATGGGCTATAATGTAGGAAATACCTCTATCGTCGGAAATACTTTTTTGGTAGAAAATCCTGATATGGATTTTTATATGGATGTCAACTACAGAGGTGGTTTTTCATTGAGAAGTAACGATAAAGTTGATGTCTCTATCATGGCAGCAAAAATTGGGAATGGTGGAGGTCACCCAAATGCCTCTGGAGGAAAAATAAAAGATTACAAAGACTCTTTTGTATATGCACAGACTAGAAGATTTGTACAAAATTATATACATGAGATGAGCGTGAAAGACTAGGGGTAGCTCCATTAATAGGTAATACTCTTAAATTCTAACCCTTGCTTCAAGTGCTCTAGAAAGTGACATGATATCTATATTTTCCAACTCTACACCAGTTGGGACACCTTGTGCAATTTTTGTAAAAATTACTTCAGATCCCTCCAGCTTATCCTCGATATAAAGTATCATAGTATCTGTCGCGATACTCGGAGGAAAAGCAAAAATCACTTCAAATACTCCTTCTATGACATGCCTAAGGTGAAGCTCATCCATATCTTCCAGTCTGGACACTACATAATAAATACCAGCAAACTCTCCGCTCTCTTCTATGGACAATATATCTTTGGCACTTTGAACTATACATAGCTTACTCTTGTCTCTGCTCTCGTCTGCACATATACCACAGAGCTCATCTTCGCTCATGTTGTGGCAATTGAGACACTTTCTGACTGTCTCCACTGCATCTTCGATTGCCTGTGCCAACTTGACACCACAAAAGCCATCCTCAACAGCTATATGATATGCCAATCTAACAGCAGTTTTTTTACCAATCCCTGGCAATGTATTAAATGCCTCCACTAAGTTCTCGAATGCTTCTATCTTATGCTTCAAAGTCCACCACTTTTGTATATTCTGCAATCCTTTTAATAGACTCAAGCACTTTGAGATGTTCTGGATGATTTGCGTAGAAATCTAGGTCATCTTTTGTTTCAAAATGACTGATAAGCACCATATCCATAGCTCTGTCTTCGTCAGCAAAATTCATACCAATTTTAATATTGAGCAGTCTAGGCACTAGATCAATCATCTGCTCTATCTTTTCTCTAGCCTCCTTTATGAGTGCATTGCCAACATCATCTTTAAATTTAAACATAACTACATGTATAACCATTTTCTAATATCCTATTTTTTTGTTTGCTATTATATCAAAATAATATGGTAGAATTCCGAAATTTAATTCTCAAAGCTACAAATACCATATCAGGAATACTAATGACAATTGATTATTATGAAATACTAGAAGTAAGTAGAGATTCAACGGGTGTAGAGATAAAAAAGTCCTACAGGAAGCTTGCTGTAAGATACCATCCAGATAAAAACCCAAACGACAAAGAAGCAGAAGATAGGTTCAAGCTCATCAATGAGGCTTATGACATACTTGGCAAAGATGAAAAAAGACAGATATATGATCAGTACGGCAAAGAAGGTCTAGAGCGGCAAGGAGCAGGATTTCATGCCAATAATATGGATGATATCATGGATGTCTTTAATTCAATGTTCGGTGGTGGTTTTAGTGGAGGATTTGGCGGACAAGGACGCCAAAGAGACCCATCAATAAAATACGCATTGGATTTTGAAGTAGCACTAGACCTTCCTTTCAATGAAGCAGTATTTGGAATAGAAAAAGAGATAACGATAGACTATAAAGTGCCTTGCGATACCTGCAATGGCACTGGAGCCAAAGATGGCAATATGGAAACATGTGGCTACTGTGAGGGGCGTGGACAAGTTGTCATGAGGCAAGGCTTCATGAGCTTTGCTCAGGAGTGCCCAAAATGCCAAGGTAGTGGACAAAGTGCCAAAGAGCAGTGTAGCACATGTAGTGCAGAAGGTTTTATACACAAAGAACAGGAGATCAAGTTCAACATACCCGCTGGTGTAGATACTGGAAACAGATTAAGAGTAGCAGGACACGGAAACGAAAACAGGCAAGGACAAAGAGGTGACCTCTATGTATCATTCAGTGTAGAGGAAGATGAGCATTTTGTGCGTGATGGCAGTGATATATACATTGTAGTGCCGACATTCTTCACGCAGTGCATTTTAGGAGAAACTATCACTATCCCATCTCTCAACGGAGAGTTAGAGCTACATCTTAAGTCTGGCACTAAAGATAAGGAGCAGTTTATTTTCAAAGGGGAAGGGGTCACAGATGTTCACTCTGGACGAAAAGGAAGACTAATAGCACAAATCAAAATGGTACTGCCTTCAAAAATAAACGATGAACAACGAGAGTTACTAGAAAAGATACAAGAGAGTTATGGCGTAGAGAGTAGTCCTCATAAAAACAGTTTTGAAAGTGCTTTTGAGAGAGTAAAGGGTTGGTTTAGCGGCTAGAAAAGATAGACTGCTACTTTCTGAGCAGTCTATTGTATAAAATTAACCAGCTACTGCGTCTTTAGTTGTTTTACCAAACTTAAATTTTGGTGCTGTGTGTGCTTCTTTTGTATAAGTCTTGTTAGTTCCTGGAACCTTGCCTGTTTTCTTGGCTACTTCAGCTGTTGAGAAAGTACCAAATCCTACAAGTGATACTGATTCTTTCTTTTTAAGTGCCTCTGTTACAGAATCAGTAAATGCTTTTACTGCTCTCTCTGCTGCCGCTTTACTATCAAATCCACCATTCTTCTGTACTAGTTCAACAAACTCTGCTTTTGTCATTTTTTTTCCTTATTTTTGTATTGATAGAACATTATAGCACATAACTATCTTAAGTATAGATAAAAAATCGGTATTTATTACCATTTAGTGCCATTTTATGCTATTTATTTATTAATTTTGACATTTTTTTGACATTTTTATGCTAGCTGATGATATCTGAACTGAAATTGGATTGCTGAGATTGGTGCGGCAGAGAGGATTTGAACCTCCACGGGCTTGCGCCCACCAGCCCCTCAAGCTGGCGTGTCTACCGTTCCACCACTGCCGCATGAAATCAGAATACCTCAGTATTCGGTAGTTTTAAGGGTCGAAAGTATAGCTTTCTGACCCTTAAAATATTCTAAATATAGTCCTAGAGGAAAGGGTTTGCGTAAAGTGCGATAAGTGCGATAACAAGTGTATAGATAACCTGTGCTTCAATCATTGCAAGAGCAATAAACATTGTAGTCATAAGCTTACCACCAAGACCTGGGTTTCTAGCAGTACCAGCGATAGTCGCAGCAGCAGTATTACCCATACCTATAGCTCCACCAAGAGCAGCAAGACCAAGACCAACACCAGCAGCAACCACTGAGTATGCCTTAATCATAGATTCACCATCTGCTTCAGCAGCAAATGCAACAGCACCAAGTGCCAAGAAAAGTAAGAAAAACTTTTTCATTTTATATCCTTTGTTTTTGAGCTTTAAGTCCTCTTTGACTATCTATTTGGATCCGTTCGGATAGCGTAAACAGTATACTACTGCCAACAGAGACATAAATGCCACCTGTTTCCCTACTTAATCATCCAGAATTAGACGATAGAATTATATCAAAGTGTTGTTGATAGCTAGCAAAAACTATCATTCGTTTTATTATTTATGATAGAATTACCAAAATAACACAAAAAAGATACAACATGACAAAGATATTATGGACTATTTTTCTGATAAATAGCTTTATATATGCAGACAAAGTAATACCTATTTCTGTAACAGAGTTTAAGACAGATGGAAAAACAATAAACCTTAAAGGTCAAGAGTTTATCGTTATTTCTGTCAGAGAACGAGGCAGTGATGGTAGATTCTATGCGGTTGACAGAGACGGTATAGTTTGGTGGAGTGGGGCTATAACCTCTGGAGCAGATGACTTCAAAACACCTTCTGGTATATATACTGCTAAGTATAAAAAAAGATATCATATGTCTGGAGAGAATCCATCCAATGATGGTGTAAACAATATGGATTTTTCTATATTTTTTACTAATCGAGGCCATGCATTACACAAAGGTAGTACCGACTGGATGAGCCATGGATGCATACATATAGATCCCAAAGAGATAGAGACTATCTATAAATGGGCATACCCTGGTATGAAAATTATCATAACAAAAGAATCCTATATGCCTTTTGCGAGAAAAGATTTAGTTAGGTTTAATATCAAATAAAATTACCTATTATTAGGGGTACTCTATAGATAATACTCCTCTGTAGCTAATTCTACTTTTTTGCCCTTTTGTTCAAGGACAATTACAGCTATATCGTCACCCTCACTATACAGTTCCTGAAGATTATTAACTCTCTCTTTGCGTACTTTTGAAATATGCAGAAGTGCGTCAAAGCCATCAGGCATCTCCACAAACATGCCAAAATCAACAATCTTCTTTACATTACCATTATAAGTTTCACCTATCGTATACTGCATCTGCTTCTTGGTGGGTGCAGAAGCTATAGTGTTGATATGCTCTTTGGCAGCTGTTACCATCTCTTTGTCATCTCCTGCCACTTTAACACCTCCAACATCTCTATCTAGATCGATTGTTACACCAAACTTCTCTATAATCTCTCGTATTGTTGAGCCTGCTTTTCCTATGATATCTACAATTTTAGATGGGTCGATATTGAAAAATTCTATATTTGGCAATGCTCCACTTGGCTTGATTGCTTCAGAAGCAGCCTCCATGAGCGAGAGAATGTGAAGCCTCCCCTCTTTAGCCTGAGCGAGTGCTTCTTTTAGTATAGATAGTTCAATACCTCCAAGCTTGATATCCATCTGCATTGCTGTGATACCATCTTTTGTTCCTGTTATTTTAAAATCCATATCTCCATCATGATCTTCTAGTCCTACAATATCAGATAATATGGCATATTTATCATCCTCCATAACTAAACCCATAGCGATGCCTGAGACCAATTTTTGCACCTCAACATCAGCAGCCCTCAAAGCTAAAGATCCACCACACACAGTCGCCATAGATGAAGAACCATTACTCTCTAGCACCTCCGACACTACTCTGATAGTACCATCATGCTTAATATCTATCGTAGGCTCCAGTGCTCTCTTGGCAAGATTGCCATGCCCTAGTTCTCTACGACCAGGTGCACCGATATATGAAGCCTCACCCACAGCATAGCCAGGAAAATTATAATGAACCATAAAGTGCTCATACTGAGACTCCTTGTCTGTAACCAACTCATACGATTGTGCATCTCTACTGTCACCTAGCGTGACTGCAACAAGTGCTTGTGTCTGACCTCTCGTAAAAAGGCATGACCCATGCACAGAAGGCAAAAGGTTAGTCTCTATCTCAATAGGACGAATCTCATCCATTCCCCTGCCATCAGCTCTGATATTTTGATCCAATATCAAACTTCTAACAATACTTCTCTTATAGGCATCGAGCACTTTTGTAACAATATCTTTATCTAATTCTTCACCCTCTTTTGACTTTGCTTCAATAATAGCATTTCGTACTTTTTGAAGTGATATACTTCTCTCACTTTTTGCCATAACTTTGACTGCGTTCTCTACAGCATCTTTAAAATTATTCTCTATATATGCATAAAGTGTACTATCGATTTTTTCATCTGAAAATTCCAGAGACAAAGCTACCCTCTGTGCCTCTGAAAACTTTGTACTGTATTGAGCTGTAGAAGCAGATATCGCGTTCTGTGCCAAAGTAATGGCACTTATTAGCTCATCCTCGTCTAATTCATTGCACTCATGGTGCTCTAGAACGATTGGCATTTCTGCAATTGTACCACCTATAACATCATCCACTACCTCTGAAGCTATAGTACGCATCTCTATCATAAGTATATCTTCATCTGAGCCAACGACAAAAAGATCCAGCTGGCTATCATCTAGTTGACTATTGCTAGGATTTACAATAAGCTCACCTGCTACCTGCCCTACTCTAACGGCAGAAATGGTTTGCGAAACAGGAGTGTCCGAGACAAAAAGTGCAGCAGATGCGGCATGGAGTGCAGCTACTTGCATATCTACTTCGCGATCGCTACTCAATACAGTTACGGCAATTGAGATAGGATACCTAAAGCCTTTGGGGAATAGTGGTCTAAGCGACCTATCGATGATACGAGAAGTCAATGTCTCAAAATCACCTGGCTTTGTCTCTCTCTTGATGAAGCCTCCTGGTATCTTGGCTGCTGCATAGGACTTCTCTATATACTGTATGGTCATAGGAAGAAAATCCTCCTCAACCGCCTTTTCATCTATGGCAACTGTTGCCATCAGTACTGCCTTACCTTGCTTGTACCATACTGCTCCGCTGGCTTGTTTTGCTATCTTATTAAACACATAACTCTCTTGGAGATTATTAATATCTATCTCAACTATTTGCTCATTCATATTGTTTCAAAATCCTTTCTAGCTCAGAGAACTCTGGTTTCTCCAAGTTTTCATAGTAGTATTCTATCGAAATATAGTCTCGTATCCGATGAGAATAAAATACTCCATCACTAACCTGTGTCAGGCTATTGTATGAAACCTCATCAAGAATAGGTGTAGCAACATATATATTTTTTGCCTGCATGGCAATCATAGACTTAATCGCTACTATTGCAGTAAAGTCGGTCTCAACGCACTCATCCACTAAAATAACTGCTTTACCTGAAACCTGCTGTAGGTTACTTCCTTTTCTGTATTTATAGAGATAGCTTAGTATCTTTTCGTCATAAATTCTCTTTGCCTCTTTATACACAAACTCCTCATCTATCTCAAAGGAGTTGATTAGTGCATTATGTATCAATACCTCCTGAGTCTCGGTTACCTTGGCGATAGAAAGCTCTGAATTGTTTGGCGCTAAAATTGATTCTGTAAGTAATATATCCATGCTACAGTCCAATTTTTGTGCCAAAATATCAGCTATAATAACACCTCCCTCACTCAATGCTATAACAATCACCTCTCTATCCTTAAAGAAATCAGCAGGGATAGCATCATATAGATGTATAGCGGCATCCTCTCTGTTGATAAAATAGTTATGGTTTGAATTTTTTTGCATGATCTGCTCCAGGGTATTGTTTTGCTATCTCGTCTGCATCAAAAGTATAGCGAAATGAATCTATGTACTCCATCAGTAGTGCGTATGCCTTATTGATAGATTCCATATCTCTGCTGTTATCTTCATTTATATCTGGATGATGTACTCTCGCAAGCTGGCGATATCTTTTTTTTATATCTGCTTTACTAACAAGAATGGGTAAGTCAAGCATCTCCAGTGCATACTGTATATTTTTGGCTGGCTCTGTCATCGCCCAATCTCACTTTCACCAAACGGCACTAGGCTAAGCTTGACCAAAAATGAATTACTACTGATTGAGCCTCCTCCATCTTTCTCTAGTATAGGCTTAGTATCATGACTATAACCAAACTCTACACTCCAGCACCCCTTGTCGTATCTTATGCCAGAACTCCATTTCTTGCTACGCTTATGCTCAAGATCATATGTAACATTTCCAAAGAGTTTTACCTCGTTGCTGTACTGATACTTCGCTCCTAATGCAAATTCGTTAGTAATAACTGCTCCAAGCTCTAGATCTTTTCTCCAAAAATATTCAATGTCCGCATATAATGGGCCGCTGTTGTAAATCAAGCCATGAGACACTTCAGAGAAAGCCTTATGCTCAAACGAATATTCAAAAAGATTTTTTATACTCCAATTGCCGTAATTTAGATCGAGTTCATGCCTGAGACTTCCCCACTTTTTATCCTTTTGAGGATAATATGTTTGAGAAACTCTCTGCCTTAAATCTAATGATAGATCATTATTATGCCAATATTGCCCGATAGACAAGATTATGCTTTCATCAAAAGGTTCGTTGGAGAAAAAATCTTTTTTCGTTGCATTCTCTAGATCCCCATACTCTTTTAATCCATCGCCAAAATAATGTTGCTTCTCAAGCCCAAGAGCCCACTCTACAGTATGTATTCCACTACTGTAAGGCTTAATCAAGTCCGAATATAGTCTAATCTTGTGTGTTGATACAGCAGAACTATAATAATCTTTGCCCGCCACAATCCCCTCAAAATCCCCCCTAAACAAATGGAGCCCTTCGCTCAACTCTACCTTGAGGTAGTTGTCTAAAAATGATAACTCATAGCTTGTTAAAATATCCATATCAAGCTGTTTAGAAGTTGTGCCTCTTTTCCTAGTCAAATTATTCAACTTCATATCCATACTATAAGAAAATGCTTCTAGCCCAAAACTACTATTGTATTTGTGCCATCTTAGAGATGGAAGCTCCTGTAGTGTTTCTTGGTTGCTATCTTTCTTGGCATCTCGAAAATACTTAGCATTAAGCCCCAAATAGTGATTTTGGTTATGAAGCATATAATTAAATCTGGACTCTTTTAGATGCGAATCTGAAAGATGAGAGAGTTTGCTTTTTTGGAGATTGATATAATCTATATCATTAAACAATAGCAGATTTAGATACAGTGCATCTAAATATCCATCAGGTATATTTTTACCCAATATATTACTACTCTTATATATGCCCTCTAGACCATAGTGAGAGCTGTTTTCAAGATTATACTCTGTGCTATACTTCTCAGTATCTACAAAATATCCCATTCTAATACTGCCTGCTGAATACTTGCTGTCTGCAAAGCGAAATGTACTATATAGGCCTACGCCTCTAGCTGTTCTGATCTGAGGATTTAGCTCTAGATCCATACTTGGATTTATCGCCCAATATATTGGCTGCTCATACAATAACCCCTCTTTGCCACTATAGCCAAATCGAGGCATAAGAAGCCCAGAACTTCGTTCCTTGGAAGTAGAAAAGGCCAAATACGGAAAATAAAATATCGGTGTATCACCAACATAAAATTTGATATCACGAAGCTTGATATACTTTGTCTTGGCATTATACTCCGCTTTAGAAAATCCCAAATACCAATCAGGGTTATTTACTGCACATGTTGAGAACATGGCCTGGCTTAATCTATAGCAATCCTTTGCTTTTACTGCTTTTGTAGAGGAGAGCCATGTTTTCCTGCTATCCATATAAAAGAACTTTTCAAATACCACGCTATCCCGCTCTACATCCAGCACAATCTTTTTTGTCTCTATCTTACTTCCATCAGGATTGGTAATACGGACAGAACCATGAATTATCAAGCGACTGTTTATCTTGTCATAATGTGCAAAATCTGCCATAAACTTAGTCTCTTTATAGACAAGAAGTATATGACCACTTGCATAAAGATTTTCCGTATCACCGTGCACTTGTTCAGCTTGAAGTGTTGTCTTTCTTTTGCCTGCTTCTTCTACCGTAGCCCACAATGTAGCGACAGAAAAGATCCATAAAGAAACAAGCAATCTAAACATTAACCACTACGCTCCTAGATATCCTATCATGCATTGTCTGTCTAGTTGGAGAGAAAAAAGCTATAATAAAACCTATATAAAAAAATGCCTCGCTCAGCACTCTAACAGATGAACGTAAAAAAGACATTGGGAGATCAAGAAGTTCTCCAGTCTCGATATGGACGCTCCTTATCTTCGCAATATGTTTGCCAACGGTCTTGCCGTTTTGCCATGTAAATAATGTATGATAAATCACCTTAAGCAACACTAGTACCCAATAGTTGTTTTTTACAAAAATCGTAGCATCTTCTGGTGTTGCCAATCCAGAAAGTTGATCAAAAAAGATAACGATGAACAGTGTACTAATAATAAGATCGTCAATAACATAAGACAATACCCTCTTGGAGTTTGATGCCAAATTATCCAATGGATTCATACTTTCACGCCTCCTAATGCCTGATAAGCTATATCTGTACGGCATTGTTTTCCCACAAAATGCACTTGCCCGACCAGCATATAGGCTCGATCTCTTGCTTCGGCTATAGAGTCGCCGATCCCAACACACACAAGCACTCTGCCACCAACTGCATACAGTTTACCATCTTCATCTCTACTGACACCTGCATAAGAGATATGACTGCTAGCTTCTAGGTCTTCATGGTAAATATTATCAATTATTATCTCAGCAGGCGGAGAACTCTTGTAGGGGTAGTCTTTGCTTGCCATCACTACTCCGACAGCATATTTGTCATAAAATTCGATTTTGGCATTTTTTAAATCTGCTTTTGCCGCCTTGTAAAAAAGCTCAGAAGATGGAGATTTCAATAGTGGCATCAGTGCTTCACATTCAGGGTCACCAAATCTAACATTATACTCTAAGATAATTGGCTCGCCATCAACCACCATCACTCCTATAAAAAGTACACCCGTAAACGGATTACCCTCCTCTTCCATGCCTTTAAGGGTAGGCTTAATTACCCTCTCGTCCAATTTAGTATAGATATCATCATCTACCAATGGAGTGGGAGCATAAGCACCCATACCACCAGTGTTAGGGCCTTGGTCATCATTTAACAGCCTCTTGTGATCTTGTGCTGCAGGCAACACGACAAAGTCCTTGCCATCACAAATGGCAAAAACAGAAAGCTCGTATCCATCCAAAAACTCTTCAACTACAATACTGCTTCCTGCATCTCCAAATGAGCTACCTGCTAGCATATCTGCAGCAGCTACCTTCGCCTCATCATGACTCTCTGCGATTATCACACCCTTTCCACCACAAAGTCCGTCTGCTTTGACCACTATCGGGGTATCTAGCGTGGCTATAAAGCTAACCGCATCATCCAAAGAGTCTGTCTCTACATATTTGGCTGTAGGGACATTGTGTCTAGCCAAGAAATTTTTCATAAATATTTTGGAGCCCTCCAGCTGTGCCGCAGCTGCAGTAGGACCAAATATAGTCAAGTTTCTCTCTCTAAAGTAGTCGACTATACCGTCAACAAGCGGTGCCTCTGGACCCACTATAGTCAGATCCACGCTATGAGTCTCGACAAAATTAGCTAGTTCTGAAAAATCACTAATATCAATATTGTCACCCAGTTCATCTGTTGCGCCATTTCCAGGGGCAAAATATATCTTACTCACATTCTCGTCTCTTTTAAGTGCAAGCCCTATGGAGTATTCTCGTCCACCTGAACCGATAATTAGTACCTTCATATCTACTCCATGAAATTAAATAATTTGCTTGTTATGTTGCTACAGTAGTGGCAACAATTGTGCGTAGAGGATTTTCGGAAGACTTGAAGGCGAACTTCTTCGTTCGTCGAAAGGCTTTCGGAAGTCCTATGCGTGCAAGGGGTTGCCACTACTGCCCCGGATGGGCGTTCTGTTTGGTTGATGGCCCTAATAAGCCAACGATGGAGGAGAGAGTCTCTCTTTAGGAGGCAATTTCTCGCAGGCATAGCCATGCTCAAACGAAAATGTCTACACACCAAGAGCCTACATGTCCTCCGTGATTTAATGTTGGACCGCGTATTACAGTCATCGCACCATCCAGGTGTGTATATTATAGCTTATTTGCTGTTAGCAATATATGAAAATATTGTGGTGCTGATCATTTAAGTAGCTCTGAGCAAGTATATTTACAGCTTTTTCGCCTTTGCTATACAGTCCTCAATCAAAGGTTGATCGGCTGTAACATACTGAATATACTGCGGTAGATGTGATTTGGTCTCATTGCCGATAACTACTGCTGTATAGCTTTTGTCCCAATCAAAATTTTTCAAAAAACAATAAATTGATGAAGGGGAAGTAAAAATAATGATAGCATGCTTGTCGGGAGCTTCATCACAAACATATGATACACATGAAGTTTCGTAAATTATCTGCTCTTGCAAGGCTATTCCTCTCAAAGCCAAAAAACTTTTGCTATCAAAAGATATTTTTTGTGGGCGAAGATATAATATTTTTCTGCCTGATAAGCTTTCAACGATATCCTCTGCAAGCTCTTTGGCGTAAAAAGCACTCGGAGCATAAAGCACTTTCCCGCCAAATGCCTCAATCTCTTTCTTTGTGGCATCACCAATAGCAATAGATGGAAATTTCTTCCACCGACTATCTATCTCTTCTGCACTTTTCACTGCTTGTTTGGAACTGAACATTAGCGTATCGCAAGAAGAAAAATCTATCTGTTTGGCAGTTGTATCAAATGTAATCATAGGCATATGTATGACTCCCGCTTTAGCAGTAGGAGAGAGAAGGTAAATTTCTCTATCTATTTTTATTGCCATATAGAGCCATTTGATCTATCTCTTCATCATCATAAGGATCATAATGTGCAGTGATAAGCCATTTTTTCTTATCGTCATTCTTAATGACCTGGGCCTCTATCTCATTACCTATTTTATGTGCATCTATGAGCATTATCTCGGGGTACAAAACGATATGAAACTCTACAAAATTTGTTGTGCCGTCAGTACGAGTCTTAAGCCAATGATAACTAGTAACCTTTGGATGCTTAGAGATGATTTCTCCTATTCTCGCAACAATCTCACCTTCTAGGGAGTGATCTAGTAATATCTTTATTCCTTCTTTGATAATCCCATATGCTACATAGACAACATAAAGACCAATTCCTATACCAAAAAGTGCATCTATGGCGGCAAAATCACTCACCCATACTAAAAGCAAAGAAAGTAAAACGGCTGCGTTGCTCCACAAGTCCGTCTGGTAGTGGAGGGTATCTGCCTTTATGACTATATTGCCAGTATCTTTAGCAACTTTCGATAAATACCGTACAAGAGCAAAAGTTACTGCTATAGATATTAACATAACTAAAATGGATGGGGTCATCAAGGAGATGGATTCTCCATCGATAAGCTTTTCGAAACCTTTATAAATAATAAAAAGTCCAGAAACTGTGATGATAGTTCCTTCTATCACTCCAGCTATAGCCTGTATCTTTCCTTTGCCATACTGATACCTATCATTTGGATTTTCTTCTGACTTTTTGATGGCAAAGAAGTTGAATACTGAAATAAACATATCCAACAGAGAATCTATTGCGGAAGCAAGCACTGCTACAGAACCGCTCGCCACACCAGCGATAAGCTTCATTATCGTAAGCGTGGCAGCTACGATACTTGCTACTACTATGGCTCTTTTTTGTGGAGAAACTACTGGCATATCAAAATATCTTTTATATGCGTACCTTGGATACACGACACCTTTTAACATATTTATATCGTTTTGATTTTTTTCTTTTAACTCTTTTTTTGATTACTCTTTTTTTCTTTTTACTCACCTTATTGCTATTGCCCAAGTTGTGGACATCATGCATCCAGTTATGTTTGCCTCGCACAAACTTCTCAGTCTGTACAATATCAAAACCATCTATGGCACACGGGTCATGTAGATACTTAGCACTACACCAAGCTGCAGTTGCAGTAGAACTGAGCAACATCAAAGATGCCACCGAAATCAGCACTACTATTATAGTTTTTTTCATCCTCATACCTTTACTTAGAATCTCCAAAGGGAAAATATCGGAGCATATAATGGTATTGTAGCATAATAGAAGTTAGGTTATTCCACCTCTTCTTCTATGTTCCTATTCTTGTTGGCTAAATACTCTTTGTACATCTTTAGTGTAATATCCATATAAGGTGACTTCACATATCTTGGTCTAACCTTTGCTATTTCCTTTTGTGCGTCTTCTATATCACAGCCTTGATATATTAGCCATGCGGATACCAGCAATACAGAACGAGATAGTCCAAGTGTACAATGCACATAAATTCCATTATTCTTATGCTCTTCTATATGCAATACTCCTTGGTGCAAAGATTCTGGGCTTTGTATAGTTTGGTCTAAAAAGGGTAGCCTTATTTGGGAGAGTCCGTTTCTTTGTATCTGTTGTTCTGTAGCAAGATTAAGAGATAATTCTATACCCTCTTCCTCTAGGAGTTTATATTCTTGTGTACTTGGGTAGCGTCCTAAGTAAACACTTTCTTTCACCTCCTGCATAAGTGGTAATTTTCTTTTGTAGTACTGCCAGGATAGGTAATTGCCGACAAAATATGGAGCAAAAAATATCCATTGCCACCATGAAGCTTTGGCATTTTTGCCTGCTAATAGTGTATTGAGTCCAAAAGCATAGATGATGCTAACCAGCAAAAGTGTAGCAAATACCCAAAGAAAAAACCATGAACACCACGATGCCATATAAAAAGCCAAAAGCATAAACAACACTGCCCCAGCAATGTAGTAAAGAGCCATTTTTAAAGAACGAGGTGTACTAAAGCCATGTGTTAATACACTTTGCTTTTCTTCTTTTATCAAAAATACAGCAAGTAGCCCCGCTATAGCTCCTGTAGGAATATCTATAAAATGATGCTGATAAACAAGTACTGTTGAAAATACTATAAGTAAGAACCATAGTGCAACAAAGGCTTTAAGCAACCTATTTTTGAGATATTTTTTCATGGAAGCCCAAAGCACTATAGTAAAAGCAACATGTAGCGAGGGAAGTTGATTAAAAGGCAAATCAGCTTCTAGTATGCCAAACAAAAGTGTAAAACTCTGTATCTCTGGCTTTTCAAAAGAAAACTGCAAAGGAAAAAGTACAAATACCATACATGAAAGAAGTATAATAAATAAAATTCTCGCAGCAAGTATACGAAGTTCAAGCCTAGCATAGGGCATAAAAAAAGCGATGACAAACATAACATCAGACGACATATAAGGCACAATAAATGCTTCTATAAATGGTATCTGTTGTTCCCATGCCATCCAAAAAGAAGGATGAGGGGAGGTGAGTCCTGCATATTGATTGGAAGAACCGTACAGCAAAAAGAAGAAAATACCCATATAGAGCATCCAAACAAACTTCTCTTTGCTCACTGCCTTGGCATCTAAGTGATGGTCAAATGCATACATAGCTATTTACCCGTAAACTTCGCAGAAGACACTGTAAAAATACCCCAATCATCTATACGCATACCCTCTTTTTCAAATCCTCTTTGGGAGAAAAGATAGTCAAGTTCATATTGACTACGACGACGCATAATCCACTTAGTATTTTGATGGTTACCTAAAACATTGGCTATCTGTTCCAACTGTGGATGCCAAGGCTGACCTGTATAAAGTAAATACCCTCCATCTTCGACTAGAGAAGCTACACCATCCATAGCTATACCTATTAATTCATTGGATTCAAAAAGTTCAAAGACACCTGAGATGATGGCAATATTTGGTCTATAGCCACCCACATCATAATTGTTAGCATCAAAAGCATCACTTTGTGTATAAGTGATGTTTGTCAAGTCTCTCTCTTTTGCCAAAGCTCTACCCTCTTCTACATTTTGCTCTTGGTAGTCTCGTACTTGCACCTCAACCTCAGGGTATTTCTCTGCTATTTCTATGAGATACCTAGCAGGTCCTCCTGCTATGTCTAAGATGCGTACCTTTTCACCTTTTTCTTGAAGTAAAACTATCTTCTCTTCTGTGGCTTTTATCATATTTACTTTTCTTTGTCGTATGCCTTTCCAGCCTATACTCTCTAGGTAATTTTTGTCTATCATTTTACCTAGCCATGTGACACCAGAGGGTTCATTTTTATAGACATGGTCAAGTGTCACACCAGAGTCAAAACCATACTTCAGCCCTATCTTCATACCGTCACTCAGAAAGCCTAGTTTTTGCATCATTTGACGCTGTATAAAATAGTTTGCTTCTTTATAGAGTGGCAAAGTCCCATAAGCGATTTTATCTTGCTCTTTTTTGGTAGTTTTGACCATCTCCTTTACAAGACTTGTCTCTTCACTCTCAAAACACTGTTCCATAAATGAAGCTATCTCATTTATAGCTTTTTGATGTTCACTCTCATACAGTACCCCATGGTAAAAACCCTCTAGTTGAACAAACTTTTTGAATGGTGAAGCAAGAGATGCATAAAAGTCTCCCTGTACTTTTGAGTCCACCACATAGTCTTTTGTTGCAGAAAGTACAAGTATCGGCGTAGCTATGAGCTGTGCATCATCTACTACTCTTATAGCAGTGTCTAGTAAAGTCGTGAGCTGACTAGCAGGGATATTTGGAGTGATGAGGGTGTCGTCGTCATATCTTTTTTGTTCCTCTTTCTCATGGGTAAGAAACTTTGACTTTACATAAGACTTTATATTCATTTTTGGTTTGAATTTTACAGCCAGTTTTAAAAACTCTTTTGCAAAAGGGAAATAAAGTTTTATCTTAAATGCAGGAGCTATAAGTGCCAAACCTCTTACTTTAGGTGCATAATCATGTACCCATGTACTTGCAGTCACTCCTGCTACAGAATTAGCGATGATAAATACATCTTTTTGCTTCTTGCCCTCTTTGTCACAAACAAAAGAGACAAAAGCATCCAAATCACGCACCAAATCCATAAACTCATAAGCTGGTTCTGCTTTGGTATGTCCATGCCCTCTGTTGTCATAAGAAAATATCTTGTACCCTGCAAACTCTGGCTTGGCTGCGATACTTTCTAAACGCCCAGAGTGTTCATGTCCACGGTGCAGTATAATAAGTATATGTCCATTACTTTTCACATCTTCATGTTCCCATTCTCTATAAAAAAGTTCGCTCTCATCAAAACTTTTAAATGTGCTTTCTATTGATTTCATTTATTATCCTTAGTATAGTTTTCTTCTAATATCTTAATCGTTTTCTCTAGTCTCACAGTAAATCCTTTATTATTTTCATCTTCATAAAACAATGATTTATTGATATGTACATCTATAATAAAAGGCACAAAAAGCCCTTCACCTTTGGGTAAAGCCTTGCCTGCACCATGTATATAGACAGGCACTACAGGCACAGAGGGAAATTCTTTAGCCAAATGTGCAATACCTGTTTTAAAGGTACTCATCTCTTCAGGTACTCCACGAGACCCTTCTGGGAAAACTATCACTATATCTCCATGTTTTAAGGCATTTTGTACAGCTAGCAGAGGATGCCCCTCTTCTTTACTAGGTCTTCTTTTAAGCGGGATGATGCCTAGTGCATTTAAAGAAAACCATGCAAAATATTTATTTTTCATAAAGTAATCTGCGGCTGCTACGGGGCGAACTTGGTTTATTTTAGAAAGAGGGAAAATACTCATCAAGACCATTGTGTCCAAATGACTGTTATGGTTTGCAGCGATGATACAAGGTCCTTCTCTAGGTAGATATTCTTTGCCTACTACATGCACACCAGAGACTATAAGCACCAAAGGTCGCACAAACAATGTAAAAAAGATTTTTTTTAACATCTTTACTTCCTAATAATATAAGTAATAGACATAATGAAAAAACAAAGGGGCTGTATAGATGAGGCTGTCTACTCTATCTAATATGCCACCGTGTCCTGGCAACATATTACCAGAGTCTTTTACGCCTATATCTCGCTTAATCATAGAGATGACTACATCACCTATAAATCCTGCCATAGAAATAATCATCCCTGCTATCAAAGCTTCAAACCAAGTAAAGGGAGTCAGAAAAGAAAAAAGTACTGCCAAAATAGATATGCTTACAAATGCCCCCAAGAAACCTTCTACAGTTTTATTGGGGCTGACTTTTGGTATGATTTTTCTCTTGCCTATAGACTTGCCCCAAATGTATTGAAGTATGTCATTTAATTCTGTTAGAAGCACCAAATAGAGTACCAACTCTACACCAGCTACTGTATTGCTCCCTATAGGTGCTAGTGTTATCATATAAGCTAGATGTGAAAGCCCAAAAACGAACATCATGAGTCCCCACTGTACCCGTGAAGTGTTTTCTAAAAAGCCTTTGGTCTCACCTATAAGTACTTGCTTAAATGGTAAGAGTAAAAAGAGAAAAACAGGTATCCATATGATAAACATGCCATACCAACCAATACCCGCAAAATAATACTGAGGAATGATAGCCATATAGGCATAAAACATTACCCGTCTGTCTGTCTGCCGTGAGGGGATAAGCGTGAAATACTCTTTAAGTGCCAAGAAAGACAAAAAACCAAAAAAGAACATCGCCATTGTGGTATTGAGCATCGCACCTAGAGTAAAAAATGCAATGATAATCCACCATGAATTGATACGGTCTTTGAGTTCTTGGGTGGGAAACTTAATGTAAATAAGTGCTGTTGCTACCATAAGCGATAGTAGTATAAACCCTAAAACCAAGCCCATTTCATAACTTATCATGCGACTAATCCTTTTTTAGCTCTATTAAATACTGTGAGTACACCTAGACCAATAGAGATAAGTAAAAGCCCATCAGACCACCAATCTGGCGTAAGCCCAAGACCTATAAGCAGTGCCAACAGACCTACAACAAAAGCTCTATCACTCTTGCCCATAGGTCCATCATAGCGACGCACGCCACCGATGACCGCCCCAAGTATACCTGCTACTTCAGTCAAAAGTCCTACTACCACAAAGAGTACCACCAACACAGGTGAAACCCCTGCTATAAATGCGAGAGGAAGATAAAGTGCTGCGTCAGAGACCACATCACCTAGCTCATTAAGCATCGCACCCTCATCACTCATCATATCATGCTCTTTAGCTAGTATACCATCTATGGCATTAAGTGCCATGCGTACAAACATCACAAAAGGTATGAGCAATAGTGTCCATGTAGCCCCTTGTGTCATTGCAACAATTCCACCAGTAACTATAGAGAGTATAAGTGCTGCCCATGTCACTTGGTTGGGGGTAATACCTTTGGCATGTAAGTTGTTGACAATAGGTCTTAATAAGGCTTGAAACTTTGGTTTTAAATCATATATGGTCATTTATTTCCTTTTTTAAGGCATACCTATTATAACTATATTATTGCGGAAAATTTCTTTATGCGAGAAACCTAGCACAACTATGTTGCGGTAGGCTTAGGGGGTAAAATTTATATTGCATCTATCGCGATAGATGCAATCCTATGTGCAAAAGCTGTCTTGTCTTTTGGCTCTAGTCCTTCTGATATCTTTGCGGTGTCTAGTAGTATCCATGCAATCGTCTCAAACAAAGTATCATTTTTTAAAGTATTTAGCTTTTTTACCATCTCATGCTCTGGGTTGACTTCCATTATTAGAGGGGTCTCTGGCATCTCCTGTCCCATCTGGGCAAACATTGCAGCCATGCCTGCCATTGGGTCGGAGGCATCTTTGAGTACACAAGAAGGACTATCTGTCAATCTTGTAGAAATCTTGACCTCTTTCACCTCATCACCAAGCACCTCTTTGATCTTGTCCGTTAGAGATTTAAATTCTTTGGCTGTCTCCTCTTTTTCTTCTTCTGTTTTAGAGTCTGGTGCATCTATGGTAGTAACATCTTTGAGAGTCCACTCTTTGTAGCTACCTATCATAGGAGTGACGATACTATCTACTTCTTCATCATCTAGGATAAGCACCTCAATACTTGTCTTTTTGTAAGCTTCAAGAAGGGGAGAGTTTCTAAGTACTTTTTCGTCAGAACCTACTATGTAGTATATCTCTTTCTTCTCACTATCACCCCTAGAAATATAGTCGTCCAGAGAGATTAGTTTATCTCCACTTGAGCTTTTATATCTAACGATTTCTAACAGTGTTTCTTTGTTAGTATGATCTATATAGATACCCTCTTTGATTACCTTATTATACTGCTCTGTAAATTTTTGTGAGTCTTCATTTTTTAGCTTTTTGATTGCTGTAAGTATTTTCTTTACAGCTCCCTGCTTGATATTTGCAAGGATTCTATTTTCTTGCAAAATCTCTCTGGATACATTCAGTGGTAGATCCTCGCTATCTATAATACCCCTAACAAATCTCAGATATGGAGGAAGTAGCTCTTTCTCGTCATCTGTGATAAATACTCTCTTAACATAGAGCTTCACGCCTGGCTGATAGTCTGCCCTGTACATATCCATAGGTGCTGTTTTTGGGATATAAAAAAGTGTCGTATACTCATTGGCTCCCTCAACCTTGTTATGTAGATAAGTCAATGGCTCTTCACTGTCATGAGATATGGTCTTATAAAACTCTACATAGTCCTCTTTTTTCAACTCAGTCTTTGCTAGAGTCCAGAGTGCAGTAGCTTCATTGATCTGCTCTCTTTTTTTGACTCTTTTGGTGACCTTGTCGTCACCTTCACCCTCGGTCTCATCCTCTTCATAGTTTAGCATGATCGGATAAGCTATGTGGTTGGAGTATTTCTTGACGATACCTTCTGTATGCCATTTACCTAAAAACTCTTTTTCATCTTCCTTGAGCTTGATATAAATTACTGTGCCATTATCTTCTTTGATAACTGGCTTAACTTCATACTCTCCAGAGCCATCTGTAGAGAACATATATGCTTGATCTTCTCCAGCTTTTTTAGAGATAACATCTACTCTTTCTGCCACCATAAACACTGAGTAGAACCCTACACCAAACTGTCCGATTAGATTACTGTCTTTTTTGGCATCTCCCGTGAGGTTTTCCATGAATGCTTTGGTGCCTGATTTGGCAATGGTACCTAAATTGTCCATCAGATCCTGTTTGTTCATGCCAATACCATTATCTATGAAGCTTATAGAGTTATCTTCGGTATCTAGCTTAATATTAATTTCGCCTTTCCAGTCACTATTTTTAAATTTATCGTCGGTGAGTCTAAGATAATTAAATCTATCTATAGCATCACTGGCATTAGATATCAGCTCTCTGATAAATATCTCTTTGTTTGAATAGAGCGAGTGCGTCATTAAATGCAGTAGTTGTCCTATTTCTGTCTGAAACTGATGTTTTGCCATCTCTTTGTCTTCCTTGTTTGTCTAATTTTTTGGGATTATAGTATATTTTTATATTAATTTCAAGTTTTTTATAAAGATACCTTAGTCGTATTGACTAAAGTTATCAAACTTGGACTATATCCAAGTAATGAAGTAGTTACAAAACTGTTAATATATAGCCCAATTATAGTTTATTGTTAAATTAATTCTTTTGATTTCATAAGTTTCTTATCTCTGTGCTGATATTATAAGTAAAATTTATAAGGAGTTTGGATGGAGACATTGATTGTTTTAAGTATCGTTTTGCCTATTTTGGCTGGATTTATGATGCTGTTTGCAAAAAATGACGCAGTCACATATATACTATCCTGTCTTATGCTGCCTCTGCTTTCTGGTATGGGCTTTATGATATATACTGCTGATCTACCTATATATATCAATACTCCTGATATAGTCAATACATTTATAATAATGTTTGATTTTGGACTATTGGCATACTTCCTTTGGCTAGGATACCAGAGAAAAAGTCTCTTGGTTGGCTTGCTTGCAGTAGTTCAGTTTATTCTACTTATCATTGTTGTATACATGGCACCTGTATCTGGTACAGCAAATATATATGTAGACAAACTGACTGCTATGATGTATTTGCTTGTGGGGATAGTCGGTGTTCCTATTGCTATCTTTGCCGCAAAATACATGGATTATGCTGAAGAGGATAAGCATAAGTTTGTAGGAATTGTCGTTGGATTTCTAGGAGTAATGAACTTTGCAGTAAGTGTCAACAATATAGAGTGGTTTTTTGCAGTCTTTGAAACCACTACTCTTGCCTCAGTTATACTTATTGGTTTTAGAGGAGACAAGGAGGCAGTTGACAACTCTACTTTGGCACTCTGGATGAATCAGATAGGTGGTGTTGCCATACTACTATCCTTGATTCTTATGATAAAAGACATGGGTGTTTATCATTTTACTGATTTGCTGGCACTCGATAAAGAAAACATAACCATGGCTGCTATTGGCTTTCTCTCTATAGCTGCTCTTGTAAAAGGTGCTCAGCTGCCATTTCATAAATGGCTCTTGGGAGCTATGGTAGCGCCCACTCCAGTATCAGCTATACTGCACTCTGCTACTATGGTTAAAATTGCTCCGTTTCTATTGCTTAGATTATCCCCTATTATTGAGGGAACACTGCTATCTAAAATGCTTATTTTAACTACAGGCTTTGTCTTTGTTGTTGCTGCAATATTTGCATTAACTCAAGACAATCTCAAAAAAATACTGGCCTACTCTACTATATCTCTACTTGGTCTTATGATGGTAGCAGCAGCCGTAGGAACACCAACAGCAGTTGCGGTATCTATAGTGCTTATAGTATTTCATGGATTCGCCAAAGGATTCCTCTTTGTTGAAGCAGGTGTACTTGAAAAGCTATATAATGCAAAGTATATAAAAGATATGAATATGCTTCTAACTAAAGCTCCGCTAACAATGCTGTTTATATTCTTTGCGTTTTTAAATATGACTTTTATCCCTTTTGGTACTTTTATAGGAAAATGGCTTATGATCGAAGAGGCTAGTGGCTTCTTGTCTTCAGGTAGTTTTGTGCTCTTGATCTTACTAGTAACAACTGGTGGTGTTTTTCTCTCTGTGCTTTATATCAAGGTTCTAGGCGTTGCTATCAAGCATCATAGATTTTCAACATTTGACTTTACTCCAATGCCAAAAACATTTCTTTTTGTAGGGGTCTGGTATTATATGTGGCTTCTTGTGATAACAATATTTATAGCACCATTTATCGCTAACTTTATTGGAGAGATCGCCGCACCTATAGCTGGTAAAGCACCTATATATGCTGATGGGCTCTCTTTGGTCATAGGTAAGTCTACTCTATACTTTTGGCAGATAGCGGGAGCACTTGTACTGCTTCTACTCATACATGCTGCACCACTGTTTGTAAAATTTAAAAAAGTTGATAAGATGCATCCGTATAACTGTGGCGAAATATACACGAGGCAAGCAGAAAGTTATGATTTTGATTTCATTACTAAATATGAAAAGAGGATCAATTCATTTGCTATAACACTCTTTTTACTTGTACTTATACTAGGAGGGCAACTATTATGATGGCTATACTTTTTACACTATTTGCTCCAATCATCGGTGGATTTATGTACGGCATAGAAAGAGTAGTAAAAGCTAGAATGCAAAGCAGAATAGGCCCACCGCTACTGCAACCATTTTATGATTTTGTGAAACTTATGGAAAAGAGACCAATGATGGTGCATTCATTTCATGCGTTTATGGGCATAGTCTTTTTTATATCAACATGGTTTGCAATGGCTGTTCTTATGCTTGGTAACGACTTGCTGATTGCAGTCTTTTTTCATATTATCTCCATATTGGCTCTGACCATTGGAGCTTTTTCAGTAAGAAGCTCTTATAGTATCATGGGTGCCATGAGAGAGCTTATACACCTTGTATCTTATGAGCCAGTGATTATACTTGTTGTTGTCGCTTTCTATCTTGTTACAGGAAGTTTTGATTACAGAATGATACTCTCAGCAGATACAATTCCTCTTCTTAAGCTACCGCTAGTATTCATCGCTTTGGTCGGAACTATACCTATGCTACTACACAAGTCTCCTTTTGATATAGCAGAAGCACATCAAGAGATCATAGGCGGTCCAGATATTGAGTACAGTGGGCCTTTTTATGAAGCAGTCTATACGGGTAGATGGATAGAATATGTATATGTTTTCTTTCTGGTATTTTTATTTGGCGGTAGCAACTACTTTGTAGGTGGTCTACTTGTTGTGTTTACCTTTTTGCTTATAATGGCAATAGACAATTCTACGGCAAGGCTTGATTATAGAAAAATGCTGAAATTTGCATGGTTTATTTTGATTCCTTTAGCCATAGTAAACATTTTCTTTTTAGCACTAGGAGGTAATTCATGAGTATGAGATCAAAATCACCATGGATATTGCACTACAATACTGGTGGATGTAATGGCTGTGATATTGAAATACTAGCGGCACTTGGACCCAAATATGACATAGAGCGATTTGGTATGCTCAACAGAGGAAATCCAAAACAATCAGACATACTATTGGTAACTGGTCCAGTGACATTAAAATGCAAAAATGTACTGAGACGACTCTATCTTGAGATGCCAGAACCAAAAGTTGTTGTCGCAATGGGTGCCTGCACACATGGTGGCGGAGTATTTAGGCACCTATACCATGTAGAAAATGGTGTCAACGGCATAGTTCCAGTAGATGTTTGGATACCTGGCTGTACGCCTAGAATAGAAGCTATCATAGATGGGCTTATAGAAGGTGTTGAGATTTGGAAAGGAAAAACTAAAGAAAAAGAATATCTCGTAGGTCACGGAGATGATTTACTGAAAAAAATAGGAGCTATAGATGATTAATCCTGAATTAATTATGCACGAAGTAACCTTGGGCAACATAAAGGATATCCTTATGGGCTGGTATGATGTTGACAAACATCACTATATAACAATAAATGCTATCGATAGTGGAGAAACATTAACAATTGATTGGATCTTCTCAGAGTATGAAGTCAAGAATATAATGCATATTTTTAGGGTTGAAAATATTGAGTACAAATCAAATATTCCTTCCATGATGGATGTGTACCCTTGTGCATGGGTTAGCGAGTGGGATCTTGCTGACATGTTTGACCTAAATATGGAAAATGCTCATCGAGGTATGTTCTTGGAGCCAGAAGCACCAACAGGACCTCTACTAAAGGAGTCTTACAGTGGGAAGTAAAATAACAGTAACTTTCGGATCGCAACATATAGCGATACCAGAGCCAGTGAGTTTTGTATTTGAGACAGAAAATGAAATCATAACTAAAGTTGATGTGGATGTAGGGTATGTGCATAGAGGTATAGAGCAGGCTGCCGTTTCAAAGTTTAATTTCAATAATGTGCAGTTTTTGTTGGCACGAGTCTGTGGGTTCTGTTCTATCACTCATGCTGGTGCATACATACATGGTGTAGAACAGCTCCTAGGAGTGGAGACAACCAGAAGGGCTGACTATCTTCGCTTGATAGTCACAGAACTAGATAGAATGCACTCTCATCTTTTGGCAAATGGACATGTTGCAGAAGTCTGTGGTTACGAAAATCTCTTTATGCAAGTAGTAAAATATAGAGAAAATGCCACCGAGATATTAGAAGCAATTACAGGTAACCGTGTTCAATATGACTATTATCAAATTGGCGGGGTCAGTAGAGATTTGAGTCCTGAGCATATAAAGATGATTAATGCAAAATTAGTAGAACTTCGTAAAAATGTTCTTAAAATGAGAGACTTTTTTGAAACAGACTATACCTTGGGGCTTAAAACAAGAAATGTAGGAACAATTACTTATGATATGGCAAAAGAGTACAATACTGCTGGACCCATTGCAAGAGCCAGCGGACTGAGAATGGATGCTAGAAATGAATTTGATTTTTTACCTTATGGGGAAGTTGGATATGTACTTCAAACTCGAACAGAAGGTGATGTTTGGGCTAGAAATATGGTGAGATTTGATGAAGTCATTAACTCTATTGATATGTCTCTCTATGCTGTTAATAATTTGCCCGAAGGTGATATCAAAGTCAAGGTCAAAGGCAAACCAAAAGGTGAAACATTTATTCGAGTTGAAGCACCTAGAGGAGAGTGTTTTTATTATATTAAAGGTAACGGTACAAAAGTCATGGAAAGAGTGAGAGTGAGAGTACCAACCTACTCCAATATTCCTGTTCTAAGAGAGCTATTTGTAGGCTCACTATATTCGGATGCTCAGCCTATAGTACTTAGTTTCGATCCATGTCTCTCATGTACGGCAAGATAAGGAGTTATTATGGTAAAAATGTTTATAGAATCATTAAAAAATTTGACACAAAAGCCTGCTACCATCGGCTATCCTCATACCCCGTCCCCTTCTCCAAAGGACTATAGGGGAACTATATATTATCAAGAAGACCTCTGTATATTTTGTGATCTTTGCGAAGATGTTTGCCCTCCTGGTGCTATTCTTTTTGAGATTACAAACGCGGCAGAGAACATTAGGGAATATAGCTACAACCCATACTTGTGCATATATTGTCACGCCTGTGTAGATGTCTGCCCAAAAGCTGATGAAGGATGTCTTGTGCAGGCAGAAACAAGATTGGCTCCATTAGGAAGAGATTCTACTCTTCCACAAGATGTGAAGCTTGGATATTTTATGGCTAAAGTAACAGAAGCAAAAAATCTTGATAGGAAATGGGATGCCTTTGAAGCAAGAGCTGCCCAAAGTCGTGACGAGATGGCAGAGTTCAAAGCTGAGAAAAAGCGACTCAAGCAAGCTGCGATGAAAGCCAAAAAAGAAGCTGACGCAAAAACTAAAGCAGAGGCAGAAGCCAAAGAAGAAGTACAAGCTGAGATAACAATTGAGAACAATGTAGAAACCAAAACTGAAACCAAAAAAGAGCCTACAAAAATAGCATCTGCGATGCCTCAACTACTAACAGAACCAAAAGATGGCAAAAAAGATGACCTTACGCAGATTAAAGGAATAGCTGAAAAGATCGAACTTATTCTCAATGAAAAAGGTATATATCACTTTCAGCAAATCGCACTCTGGACAGAAGAAAATATAAAATGGGCAGATGAAAATATATCATTTGTAGGACGCGTCAAAAGAGAGAAGTGGATAGAGCAAGCAAAAGAGCTTCTTGCTAAAAAATAAGTACTGCGGAGCTTGATTCAATATCAGGCGTATTGACCTAGAGTATTATACTGCTATAAACCATCTTTCTATTACTAAAAGGGTCTATGATTGTATCTATCTCGCTAAGTTTGTATTTGAGTGGGTAGCCAACTTTAGAGTCCTTGGCGGTACTTTCCAAAATATAGAACTTCCGATTATCTACCATAAGCGAAGGTACACCATCTAGCCTATCATCTTCTAAAGGTACTATCACAAATATATGCTTAGGCACAAGCACAAAATAAGCTTCGATGCCTAATCCATGGAGCATGGATATAAGCAAGTTGCTTTTATCATCACAGTCACCATAATTCAACTGTATAGTTCGTTGCGGAGAATTGCTCTGAAATGTGCTTGTTTTATAAGGGATGTTAGTCACATAATCAAGCAATTTTTGAGTTCGACACAAATCATTTGTGCATTCTGCCGTTAGTTTGTGTGCCAAGTCGACAATGTCTCGCTTTGTAGTGACTCTATTTTCATAGATACCACCACCAGTAGAAATCTGTCGTTTATCTACGATAAGAATAGCTTTATATGTACCGTATACTAGGGCAATAAAAGCGACTATCATAATTACCAATGAGAAGTTTTTATTAAATTCTGACTGCATAGTTTCAGATTTACAGAAAGAGCTTAGTCTCCAATAGAGTCCACTCTTTGCCAAATCACTCCCACTCGATAGTGGCTGGTGGTTTGGATGAGATATCATAAACTACTCTATTGATACCATCTATCTCGTTGATAATCCTTCTACTTATGCCTTCTAACACATCATGAGGAATATGAGCAAATGTTGCCGTCATACCGTCAACGGACTCTACCATACGAATGCATATAGTGTTGTCGTAAGTACGCTTGTCTCCCATTACTCCTACTGACTGAACATTCAGAAGTACAGTAAATGCCTGCCATACCTTATCATAGTATCCTGTGGCTCTTAGCTCCTCTTGCATTATAGCATCGGACTCTCTAATAAGTCTCAATCCCTCTACTGTCACAGCACCCATAGTACGGATAGCAAGACCTGGACCAGGGAATGGATGTCGCCCTATCATATCTTTTGGCAGACCTATCTCCAAGCCTAACTTGCGGACTTCGTCTTTGAATATCTCTTTTAGTGGCTCTACTAGTTCAAAAGTCATCCACTCTGGCAATCCGCCTACATTGTGGTGAGATTTGATAGTTTTAGACGGCCCTTTGACTGAAACTGACTCTATCACATCAGTATAAAGTGTCCCTTGTGCCAAAAAATCTACATCACTATGCTTTTTTGCTTCTCTATCAAATACTTCTATGAATTTTTCACCAATTCTTTTGCGTTTTGTCTCTGGATCACTCACTCCTTCAAGTGCTTTCAAAAACTCTATTTTTGCATCCACTGTGATCAGAGGGATGTCAAGTAGCTTAAACATAGTCTGTACCTGTTCTGCCTCATCTTTACGCAACAAGCCTTGATCCACAAAGACACAAATAAGCTGATCATTTGGAAGTGCTTCATGCAACATGGCGGCAACGACAGATGAATCTACGCCACCGCTTACTCCACAAAGTACTTTTTTGTCTCCTACTTGTGATTTGATTTGAGCTATCTTCTCTTTGGCAAAAGACCCCATATTCCATGTACTACTACAACCACAGATATGTTTAGCGAAATTTTTGAGGAGCTTAGTTCCCTCTGCTGTATGATGTACTTCTGGATGAAATTGAAAGGCGTAGACTTTTCGATTTTGGTCCGCTATCGCAGCATAAGGAGAGTTTTCGCTAGTTCCAATGATCTCGAAGCCATCAGGCAATCTCTCCACCTTATCTCCATGGCTCATCCATACAACTTCATCATCTTTAATACCGTTGAAGATTCCTTGACCTTGCTCTATCCTAAGTTTCGCTTTTCCATACTCATGATGATCTGCAGCCACCACTTCTCCACCAAAATGCTGCGTGATCAATTGCATGCCATAACAGATACCCAAAATAGGGAGACCTAAATCCCAAATAGCCTCATCTGGTCTATAGGCATCTTCTACATAAACTGAAGCTGGACCACCCGAAAGGATAATGCCTTGTGGCTTGCGTGCCTTGATATCTTCTATGGACTCTCTGTATGGCACTACTTCAGTATATACACCTGACTCTCTCAGTCTTCTAGCGATCAATTGTGTGTACTGTGAACCAAAGTCTAGGACTAAAATAGGTACTTGTTTCATAAAATATTTCCTTATTTTCTTGTATATTGAAGGGTGTTTTTAAAATATTACTTCTCAACATAGTGTGATCCAAGAGACTCTTTTCTCGACAATGCGGCATTTACTATCGATGCAGCAGTATTTAAACGAAGCTCCAATAATCTGCCTATCTCTCTATTTTTAATATCATAAATAAAGTTTTTTGCCTCGATCATACCTTCCCATGTACGAATAATACCTACATCTTTCCACATAATTTCTCTAAGCTGATGTTTATATTTTTTGTCATTTTCTCGGTGTAGAATGTTATCGTAATCTTTATCAAATGCAGGTGTTTTTTCACTATGTTTTTCCTGACCTAAGATATACTCAACTGCTCTTTTGGCAAAAACCATTCCTTCCAGCAGCGAATTAGATGCTAGTCTGTTCGCACCATGAACTCCAGTGCAAGCAACCTCACCTATGGCATACAGTCCTTGTATTCCATATACTGATCCTTGTGGATCTGTAGAGATGCCGCCATTAGCATAATGAAAGGCAGGTGATATGGATATCTTATCCTTGGGAAAATGAAACCCTAGACCCTCAAATGTATAAGATATATTCGGGAACCTCTCTCTAAACCATTTCTTTTCAAACATAGAAAAATCCAGATAAGCATTCTCACCAGTTTTCCTCTTGTAATCAAAAATACCACGAGCCACTATATCCCTACCAGCAAGCTCACCTCTCTCATCATAATCAAAAAGAAATCTATTTCCTTGTTCGCCAACCACATGAGCCCCTTCACCACGAAGTGCCTCTGTGAGTAGGAGTTTTCTGGCATACGGAGTGTCGATAAAAACTGTAGGGTGAAACTGCATAAATTCCATGTCTGCAAGCTCTATGCCCTTTTCTACGCAAACACCTTGTATATCTGCGGAGACTGTACGAGAGTTGGTATTTAGCACATATAGTGAGCCTATGCCTCCACTTGCTATGATGATATGCTCTGCATAGATAGTCTCTGGCTCATAATTAACCATTGCTTTTACGCCATAACATCTACCATCTTCAATCAACAAATCATAAACTAGTGTGTTTTTCTGCATATGGTGTTTATTTTGGACCATCATAAAGTAATGCATATATCGACCTGTAGCATCACCATCTGCGTGAACAATCCTCTCTATAGAGTGTGCTGCTTCTTTTGTGTAGAGAATATCCCCATTGTCGTCTTTGTCAAACTCCATACCTCGGTCAATAATGTCTGCTGTAGTCTCCAAAGAAGTCCGAGACATTATCTCAACTACCTCCTGATCATTATGATAAACTCCTGCTTTCATAGTATCCTCTACATGTAAGGAGATATCCTCAGCATCCAGTGCTGTGACTATTCCGCCTTGTGCATAAAAAGTGTTACACTCCCAAGGAATATCTTTACAAACCACCAAAACTTTCATACTTTCAGGTAGTCGCATAGCTGCATATAACCCTGCAATACCAGCACCTATGATTAGTACATCATATTTTTTCAATTGTGTCCTTTTGTTGCAGCACTCTCAAAATCAGTAGTCAACGATGAATCTACTATACAGCTCACATAAACTGGCTTTGTCTTGTATCCACATCCTTGTAGAAAAAAACTACAGAAAATTAATGCTATAATACTAACATGAAAAGCAGTGAACAGATTCTTTCCTCTCTTAGTAAGCAGTCTCATTATGGCTCCCTTGTACAGCATGCATGTTATCAAAAATTTATGGCATTGCTACCAAAAAAATTTCAAAATGCAATTGCATTTATCTATATTAAAAATAGAACACTTTTTATAGCTCTTTCTCATCCAGGCTACAAAATGGAGCTCAATTATAATAAAGAACTCTTTAAAGAGTTATTAGCCACACTTCGTCAGCATGCTCCAGAGTGTCAAGAGCATATCGCAGATGAAGTTGTACTCTTCAACTCCAAATATTATAAACCAAAAGAAAAAAATGAATCAAACACCGTGCCGCACTACAGCGAACTATCTAGTGGTGATTTTGAGATAATGCTTGATGATGAAAAATTGAGAGAAAAATTTCTTCACTCAAAAGAGATTATATTACATAATCTAAATACCAAAACAGACTAATCTCACTGCAATGATAGAAAGTATCAAAAAGCTACCTAGTTCATGTGGTGTCTATCAGTATTTTGATCAACATTCCAAACTACTCTATATAGGCAAAGCAAAAAACCTCAAAAATCGTGTCAAAAGCTACTGGAGATTTACGCCTTCACTACAACCAAACCCAACATTAAATCCTAGAATCATCAAGATGCTTGCAGAGACAGTACGACTAGAGTATATTGTAGTCGATAGCGAAGAAGACGCACTTATACTAGAGAACTCACTGATCAAACAGCTCAGACCAAAATACAATATTTTACTAAGAGATGACAAGACATACCCCTATATTTATATTGATGAGTCACAAGAATTTCCAAGATTTGAACTCACTAGAAAGGTGATAAAAGGTAATAAAATACGCTACTACGGGCCTTTTCCGAATGGTGGAAAAGCACTGCTTGATGCCATATATGAGATATACCAATTGGTACAAAAAAAGAGTTGTCTTAGGGGAGGACAAGCCTGTCTTTTTTATCAAATAGAAAAATGTTTGGCACCATGTGAGCAAAAAATTACTTCCAAGCAATACCATGAAATTATAGCTCAGGTCAAGAAGGCTATAAATGACAGAAAAACAATTACAGTAAAACTTCAAGAGCGTATGAGTATTCTTGCTAAAAACGAGAGATATGAAGAGGCTGGCAAAATCAGAGACCAAATATCGCAGATAAAGTCTCTGAAAATAAACTCAAGTATCGATATGGCAAATAGTGAAGATATAGATATTATCGCTATATCAAATACTAAAGAACAAAGCGTGATCGTAAAATTATTTATCAGGAATGGCAAGCTGGTATCTTCAGCACGTAGTTTATTTAGGGGAAACGGAATTTTTGATATTGCTGCAGCATACAGGCAAGTGTTGCTAGACTTCTATAGTACCCACAACCCTTCTGTTCCCAAAAGTATTCTTGTGGCTGAGTCATTTGACTCCATGTCAGACTTTTCTCAGATATTAAGCAAAAGAATTGGCAAAAAAATAATAATCAGTTCTCCGCAAAGAGGTAAGAAAAAAAGACTTGTAGAACTGTCACTTCGTAACGGACAAGAGCTTCTCAAAAATAGTCTAAAAAAACCTATGGGCATTGAGCCAAATATGAAGGATCTTCTTGAACTGGAGCGGTCGCCGCATAGAGTAGAAATATTTGACAACTCCCACATGATGGGTGTAGCTACTGTTGGTGCTATGGTAGTATGGAATGAAGGCATATGGGAAAGAGACTCCTATCGCAGATATAAACTCGCAGCCAAAGACGAGTACGGACAAATGACAGAGATGCTGCAAAGACGAATAAGCAGTTTTGATACAAATCCAGCACCTGACCTATGGGTACTTGATGGAGGACAAGCCAATCTTAATCTAGCAGTAGGATTATTGAAAACTATAGGAGTAAACCTTGATGTAGTTGCCATAGCAAAAGAAAAGCTTGACAGCAAAGCAAATCGTGCCAAAGGTGCAGCAAAAGATATTATCTATAGCCAAGAAGGAATATTGAAGCTCAAAAGCTCAGATAAAAGACTACAGTGGCTACAAAAGCTTAGAGATGAATCACACCGATTCGCTATTGCCTATCACAAAAACCTAAAACGCAGAGAAGATACGCAGATATCGCTATTGAACAAAAAAGGAATCGGCAAAGCAACTGTCAAAAAACTTATAGATTATTTTGGGAGTTTTGATATGATAGAAAAAGCAAGGCATGAGGAGATTGCTTCAGTCACAAATAAAAGTATTGCCCAAATTTTGTCAAAAAAAGCTTAATTCTCTATTTAATATTAAAAAATGAGATTATAAAGATTTTTTATACTTTTATAGATATAATCCCTAATTACGGCGGCAGTTTAAGCTATTTTTGCGTAAAATGTGTATATTTATTGAATTGTGAAAGCTATACAACAAGGAGAGTGTAATTATGTTTTTTATTGTCAATCACGAGAACTACATTATCGCCGCAGATGCGGATTTTCTAGAAGAGGTAGGGGCAAAAAGCATTTATGAGATAGCCTCGTTCATACAAAACGGAAAAGTACAATTAGATGAGCTTGAATTATCCATAGCTTATTTCGAAAAAAATAGTTCTTTTTCAAAAGTATCTCTTTCTACATTTTTGGGAGATGCTTATCTCTATAGAATTCAAGATACTATTGAAGATGAAGAGCAAAATGAAGAGACTATTTCTGATGATGAATTGCTTGGGCTACTGTCTATTGGAGCAGAGTATGAAGAGAAAGAGATAGAACCTGAAGCAGAAGAGTCAGAAGAGCTTGTAGCTATTGATGAAAACAATGAAAAATGCGATGGCATTATCAATCTAGCTCAGATAGAAATTGATGAGCCCCTAGAAGTCGTCGAAGAGACTTCGAAAGAAGAAGTAAAAGAAGATGACTCCTTTTCTGCCAAAGAACTTGCAGGGCTAGCAGGACTCACAGGTGCTGGTCTGACAATCAACGAGTTGCTAGAGCAAAGTGAAGAGGTCAAAGATACAGCAGATGAGAGTCTAGATATCGATAACGATGATCCTCTCATCTCCCTCAAAGATGATCCAGAAGTTCCAATAGATAAAATGATAGAAGATTACAAAGATGACAATTTACAACTATTCCCTGATACTAAAGAGCTAGACGAAGAACTGCTTGGTCATCCCATTGAAGAAGACAAGTCAGAAGATGCGGAATTAGAGGAAAAAGAATTACTCTCTGACGAATCGGCAAGTACAGAAGTGTCCAGTAAAATAGAACATCATATCAACATCGGGGAAATTTCTGCTCTTATCGGTGTTTCGCAAAATGAATATACTAACTTCTTGGAAGACCTTCAAAAAGAGTCATCCCAGCTTGAGCCTGACCTAAGAAACAATGACCTCAAAGCAAGCAGAGAAGCCATATCTATCCTAAAAGAAGCTTCTTTACTACTGCATCTCCCACACATAGCTGAAAAACTCTCTGAACTCTCAGACGCAACATCTGATGAAAAAGACGGCATCGTTAATGACTATTTGATGCTTGTATCAGGAGTCAACGATATTAATACAGAAATGCCTGCTTTGGATATCATTTCCACTCCAGAAATAACTCATATGGAAGAAATGAAAAACTTAGACAAAAACAAGGAAGAAGTTCTTGACACTGTCTCTATCGAGGAAGAGGCTCCACACGATAGCTTATTGAACCCAGAAAGTTCTCAGCAACTCGTAGATAGCAAAGGGATCAACCTTGATCATATACAGGCATTACCATTTGACTTCAGTATCAATGAGGCTGCAGATGATCTTACGCTTCCAGTATCTCTTGTTGGTGAATTTATTATTGATTTTATCAACCAAGGAAAAGAGAATCTACCTGTACTTCAAAAGGCATATGAAGACAAAGACTTAGATACATTGCAAAAGACTGCCCATATGCTCAAAGGTGCATCAAGCAACCTACGCATCACTCCTATGGCAGATACACTATACGGTCTTCAATTTAATGATGATATTTCACGGGTACCTGAACTCATCAAGCAGTTTGCGGGTCAATTAAAAGCACTCTCTATTCAAATGAATCAAGAGTAGCACGAGGACATAAAATGAAAATAAACAACCAGGTTAAAATCAATGTACTTATGCCAGCAATAGTGCTTTTTATACTATCAAGCTCTTTACTGATTGTCAGCTACACCGTTTATGCACAAATAAGCTCATGGAGCGCACTATTGTCTGAATACAAAAGTTTCATACTGCCTATTACAATTACGATATGGCTACTAAGTATTGTTTTAGTAATATATGCTTATCGATCGTCCAAGTTGTTTGGCAGAAACGCAGAGGGATTAGAGAACATAATAGCAAAAGCTGCAAGAGACCTTAGCGAAGATGATATTTCCACAGAGATGCGGACATTAAAAGACAGTATTAATCTTAGCACTTCAAAGGGAACCCAAAATGCTTATGATTTTTTGGGAGGCATGATAGAAACTGCAAAAATAGATAAAACTATTGCCTTAGAAGCAAATGAAGCTAAGTCCTTGTTTCTTGCCAACATGTCACATGAGATTAGAACACCCATGAATGGAATCATTGGTTTTACAGAACTATTAAAAAATACCGATGTTAATGATGAGCAAAAAGAGTTTGTCTCTATCATTGAAAAAAGTTCTGAGAATTTGCTGAGCATTATCAATAACATATTGGATCTCTCGAAAATAGAGAGTAACAATATAGAGGTAGAGAACAGCATATTTAATGCTAATGAGCAATTTGAGGGCACAATAGAAACATTTGCAGCTACAGCTGCAGAAAAAAATATTGACCTGAACTACTATTGTGATCCCCATATAAGCCGCGAACTCAAAGGTGACTCAGTTAAGCTTACGGAGATTCTAACTAACCTACTCAATAACTCCATCAAATTTACAAACTGCGGTGGTGAGATAACACTACATGTAGAAAAAAAATCAAAAAAGGATTCTAAGAGTATAATTCAATTTACCGTAGAAGATACTGGAATAGGCATGACGAAAAAACAACTATCCAAAGTCTTCCAAGCATTTTCCCAAGCTGACTTGGATACTACTAGAAAGTATGGTGGCACCGGTCTAGGACTAACCATTAGTAAACAATATGTTGAGCTAATGGGCGGAGAGCTAAAGGTAGAAAGTGAAAAAGACAAGGGAAGTATCTTCTCTTTTAGCCTACCGCTAGAAGAGATTCCTTCCGCCATCCCAACCTTGCAAGACAGATTTTCTAATTTTACATTCTATAAATACGCCATGAATAAACGCGGAGTATTTGATGTATACTTAGATAAATATCTAGATTATTACGGTTCAAAATTATCTTCTTTTAGCTCTATTGGTGATCTCAAAAATCTTATATCACTTGACAGCAACAAACAATACTTGATAATGCTAGATATAGACGAAATTGACGATGCACTACTCAATTCCCTAAATAGTATTGACAAAAGCAGACTCGTCTTGATGACAAATATTACATCAAGAAATATTGCTACCAAATACTCAGTGGCCCAAGAAAGTATTGTTTACAAACCATTACTCCCAAGTAAACTTGAGTATATGATTAAAGTGCAGACAGATCAACTTGCAACAGATACTCAAGTCAGCAAAACTGTTATGTCTACTAAAAATAAATTTAGTGGAAAAATTCTTGTTGTTGAGGATAATCTGATCAATCAAAAACTCGTTGTAAGTATCCTTAAAGGCATAGGCCTTCATGTAGATGTTGCCAATAATGGACTGGAAGGTTTTGAAAAGAGAAAAGATGAAGCGTATGATTTAGTATTCATGGATATACAAATGCCTATCATGGATGGTGTAGAGGCCACACATGCCATTCTAGAATACGAACAAGATGAAAATAAAAAGCATGTTCCTATAGTAGCACTGACTGCTAATGCCCTACAAGGAGATCGAGAAAGATTCCTAGCTGAAGGACTTGATGAGTACATTTCAAAGCCTATTAAAATGACGGAACTCCTTTATATACTCAACAAATTTATTTCAGATAAGCTTACTGTTGAAGTCACAGAAGAACCTATTTCTGACAAAGATACCAAAAAGAGTAAGACCAACAACACAAGCCCTATCAATAATAAGAATAAAATAACTATAGATGCAAAACCTGCAAGTAACAATAAACCCTCCATTCAAAGAAGAATACTCATTGCAAAACAGTCTACACTAAGTAGCAAAATATTATCGAAAATAATTGATTCTATGGGTTATGCTTATGATGTTGCATTAAGCCAAGATGCATTTGCTGAGTATGTAGGCAAAACAGACTATTTAGCTGTATTTACTGATGAAGTATTTTTGGATGCATCTGATATGAATGCTATAAATAAATGGGATACAGCTTTTGTTTTTACTAGTGAACCAAAAGGTAGCAAATTAAAAGATAGTATCACTTACTATCAAGTTGAATCACTTATGCAAAACAAAGGCATAAATAATATTATTAAAACAATCGAGGAGAATAGATGAGTTTCAATGTTTTGATCGTTGATGATGATTTCATTAACAGAAAGCTAATTAGTACACTATTGAAAAAGCACACGGATATTGTCGGTAGTATGGTAGAGGCAGAAAATGGCTCCGAAGCACTTAGCATATTAAGGGAAGACAAAAATATTAATATGATATTGTTAGATATTATGATGCCCATATTGGACGGAAAAGAGTTTTTGAAGATATTTAGAGCTGATGAAGCAAATAACTCTATTCCTGTCATAGTGCTATCTACCGATGACACACAAAGAACAGCAGTATTTAATCACGGCGCAGATGCCTTCTTACTTAAGCCCATCAAAGAAGGTGAGCTTCTTCCAGCTATCAAAGAGTGGATAACTTAAAACACCTCTAATAAGACTTACACTCATAGTAGTGTAGTCTCGATGACCTCTTCTATGCAACTTACCCCTATAATCTCTAAGTGCTTTTGTACCTCACTTGGAATATCTTCCAGATCTCTTTCTAGGTTTTTTTGTGGTATAAGAACTCTCTTTACACCTGCCTTATAGGCCGCTATAAGCTTCTCTTTTAGTCCACCTATTGGCAATACCTTACCAGTCAATGTCAACTCTCCTGTCATTGCAATTGTATTATCTACTTTTCTATCACTGAGTATTGAAGCAATCACTGTTGCCATAGCAATTCCTGCACTTGGTCCATCTTTTGGTGTGGCTCCTTCAGGAACATGAAGATGGAGATCATACCTCTTATATACTTCGCTCACATCGACTCCAGTTGACTCTTCTTTCTCTTTAATGCTTTTTGGGATAATGTTTTCTGGTATCTCTACTATTTTATTGTCGATTAATATCTTAACAACACTGCTAGCAATGCGTGCTGACTCTTTCATTACATCACCTAGGCTGCCTGTTAGCTGCAAAGTACCTTTGCCTTTGATTCTAGTAGCTTCTATGGTCAACACATCTCCCCCAACCGCTGTCCATGCCAAACCGTTTACTATTCCGATTTGAGGTTCTTTCTCTAAAGGGGAAATCTCAAATACTTTTTTATCTGCATATATCTTTAAATTTTTTGCAGTGACCTGAATCATTTCTATTCTCGGATTCTCTAAAATTTTTCTAGCTGCTTTACGCATTAGGGAAGCTAATTTTCTACGAAGATTTCTAACGCCAGGTTCCCTAGTATACTCTTCTATAAGCTTTTTAAGAGCTTTATCGCTTATGCTAAATTCATTGCGTCTGAGTGCATGTTTTTTCAACTCTTGTGGCATGAGGTACCTCTGTGCAATCTCAAATTTTTCATTTGGCATATAACTACTTAGAGGTATGAATTCCATCCTATCTCGCAAAGCTGAAGGTATACGCCCTACATCATTTGCAGTTGCAATAAAAATTGCTTTACTCAAATCGATATGAAAATTAAGATAATAATCACGATAATGTGCATTTTGCTCAGGATCTAGTATCTCTAGAAGTGCTGCAGTAGGATCACCTCTGCTACTTCTGCCCACTTTGTCAATCTCGTCTAGCACAATCACTGGATCCATCTTTTTAGCCTCAACTAGACCCTGCACGACTCGTCCTGGCATAGCACCGACATAAGTTCGGCGATGACCTCTCAGCTCATTTACATCCTCAAGTCCACCCAGAGCAATACGCACTAAGGGTCTTCCGAGTGCTGTTGCAATAGAGTTTGCCAAAGAGGTTTTACCTACACCTGGAGGACCTGCAAAACAAAGTATGACACCTCTTTCATCTTTATTTTTCTTACCTCGGAGCTCCGCTAATTCTTTCACGGAAAAGTACTCTATGATTCTATCTTTAGGTTTCTCTAGTGAATAGTGGTCTTTGTCTAGCTCCTCTGCTACTTTCTTTACATTGAGACTTTCTTTGCTAAAGTCTCCAAATGGCATCTCAAATACCCACTCCAGATAGCTTTGTACCACATTAGCATCACCACTATCTGGATGCATCCTAGTCAATCGTTCTAGCTGTTTTGATATCTCTTTATAGGCATCCTCTTCTAGGTGTGGCTTAATCACATCGAGCTTCTCTCTAAACTCTGTGATCTCCTCTTCTCTTTGTGTATTTGTACCTAGCTCTTGTTGTATTTCTTTGAGTTGCTCCTTGAGAAAATACTCTTTATTGGTCTGCTCTATTTTAGTATGTACTTTTCTCTGTATCTCTTTTTGTACCTTAAGAGACTCTATCTCTGCAATAGCAATATCTATCAAGCCAAGAAGTCTACTCTCAATCTGATTATCAGCATATAGCTTATAGGCATCCTCTTTTTGTATTGTTAACATCGATGAGACAAGATCAGCAATACGATAAGGCTCACTATTTTCCTCGATAGTCTTAACTAAATCAGCAGGAATTGTGCTATTCATTTGAGACAACTGCTTCATCTTGGCTCTAAGCATATCAAGAAGTGCCAATATACGTGTTTCGTCATAATGCTCATTCTCAACAGTAGATATAATCGCTTTAAGAGGCTCCTGACTAACTGACTCAACTATCTGGGCACGAGCAAGACCTTGAAAAAGTATTTTTACTCTTCCGTCAGGCATTTGAACTTTACGCATGATATTGCCTACTACGCCCATACTATACAAGGACTCAAAGCTTCTATCTCCTTCTTTACCAGACTGCGTTGATGCTACAAAAAGTAGAGAATTGTTCTCCATAGCATCTGTAACAGCGTCGATATCTTCCTGTGAAGTAAGAAATATTGGGCTTATCATAAAGGGGTAAAAAAAGAACTCGTCCTCAGCTATGATAGGAAGAGTGGTGGGGAATTTTTCATAATCACTTAATTGCATAATCATCCTTATACTGTATAAAATATTTAAGCGTACACTAGCAGATAAAACCTTGTATTTACTTGTGAATTAATTAAAAACTACAGCTAATACAATTCAACCAGCTTTTTCAGATAGTTATCTATATCTTGCAACACCTGATCTTGATCTCTTTGTGCATCAATAACTGTAAGTAGCCCTTTATCTTCGTAGAACTTTTCAATCTTCCCTATCAGACTCTCATAGGTTTCCATTTTATGTTCAAACAACGCTTCTTCGTCTTCAGTAAAGCCTTCAGGAAGTAATCTCTGCCTAGCAACATCCCTGCTTACCTTTAGCTCTATAATAGACAGCAACTCTATGCCCTTATCGTAAATTAAAGCATCTGCAAGTATTTTCATCTGATTAAGTCCTCTTGGGAATCCGTCCATCAGCACTATACTCTTAGAGGACTTCCTAATACGACCAAACACCTCATAGATAATCACTTCTCCTGGCACCAAATCACCTTTTTCAATATACATGCCCACTATTTTGCCTATAGTAGTACCCTGTTCAACCTCGTCTCTCAACAGATCACCAACATGAATACTGTCTATATCCTCAGGATGCATCTCATTGATTTTATCACTATATGTTGACTTTCCCGACCCTGGTGCACCTATCATAAATATTAATTTCTTTGGCATCATTTTCCTCCACATATTACTTTTTAAATTATAACTAAAAAATAGACCAAACTATGCATCATGACTACAAGATGACGCATTTTGGACTGAGGTGTAACTTAGTGTATAATACTGTTTGTCAGCATAGCTAACTAAAAATAATGGATTATTTTGAATCAAAAATTACGCATGATTAGCGATTTCCGCAATATCGTACTCCAAAATAGGGCTCTTGTCGATGTCAGAGCACCTATTGAGTTTGAAAAAGGTGCATTTCCATGCACTATAAACTTACCGCTCATGGATGATCAAGAGCGGGATCTTATAGGAAAGCTATACAAAAAGGCTGGCAACAGCAAAGCTTTAGAGCTTGGATATCAGCTTATCAGTGGTTCCATTAAGGATAGTAGAATTCAAGCATGGGTAGAGTATATACACAACAATCCAAATACCCTCATATACTGCTCTAGGGGTGGGCAGAGATCTGAAATAGCTCAGAAATGGCTTGGAGATGCTGGTCTCGATGTAGCTCGACTTCGTGGCGGATATAAAGCATTTAGAAACTATCTTATCGACGAACTAGATAATATTCCAAAACAAAAGAAAATCATAATTATTGGTGGTCATACAGGGTCAGGAAAAACTATCCTTCTTCAAAAGATCAAAGAGAGCATTGACCTAGAAGAGATTGCAAATCATAGGGGCTCATCATTTGGTCATTTTGCCTCTATACAACCTACACAAATCAATTTTGAAAATGCTCTAGCTTATCGACTCATAGAACAATATGCCGCAGAATATCGCTATATTTTCATGGAAGACGAAAGCAAAAATATAGGAAGATGTCGTATACCAAATAAGCTATTTGAGTATATCAAGACAGCTCGTCTTATTTTATTGGAAACTAGCCTAAACGATCGCATAGATATCACCTATAATGAATATATCATTATGTCTCAAACTGAATATTCCACTGCTTTTCACAATGGACATACAAAACACTCTTGGATAGATGTCATGCGGCATAATTTTTATCGGATACGCAAAAGGTTAGGTGATAAGAATTATAGAGAACTTACAGTGCTATTGAATCACGCATGGACGCAGCAGGAAAAAACAAACAATCCCTCCCTACATAAAGTCTGGATAGAAAAGCTACTTACTAGATACTATGATCCTATGTATGAGTATCAACTAAGCCAAAAACAGGAAAGAGTTATATTTAGAGGTAACAATACAGAGATATTAGAATACACATCTACTCTGTAGGCTTATCTATCTTATCTCTATAATACTTAGCTGCCTTATCTTTCCCCATTTTTTCATAAGTTAGTGCTATCTCTTCATTTCTTTTTCGAATAAGTTCTTGCGACTCTTTGAGCATTTGTTCGATCTCTCTTTTATGCTTGCTGCGAGGGTAACTGCTTATAAAAGTTTTTGCTTCCATCTTAAACTTATCTGCAAGCTCCTGTGAGCTATCATTTTCTTTATGGCTTAAAAAGAAGCTTTTGGATCTAAGAAACCATGCTTTGTCTGCCCTGATACCATAAGGATAACCTTTTATATAAGCCTCCGCATAATACCTAGCCAACAAATATTCCCTAGCATCCATATGTGCTTTAGAAAGTTTTAGTATCATGGTTGGTAGCTTATTGGACTCTGGATGTCTTCCTCTGTAGTCAAGATACAGCTTGTCTGCTAGCTCCAGATTGTTACTTTTTATAGCTTCAAATATAGTCATATTTTTTTTCACTTTTAGAGATTTTGGCTTATCTATGGCTATCACTGTTTCAGTGGCACAACCAAGCACTAAGAGTAAAAATAAAATGCTAATAAAAATACGAATACTATACATTTTTTTTCCTGTATTAATCTAAAATTTGTCAACATTATAGCACACTATTGTTTCCAAAAAATCCATTATACTTTACCTTCTATTACTTTTCTTTGGATATAATTAATCTACCATTAAGGTTGAGCTCTATAGGAGTGAAACTCTTGGTATATTAGGAAAAAAGGATAAACGATGAACAGAAGTATCGTAGGAAGACATTTTGAACTAACAGAACCAATCAAAGAGTATATCAACGGAGCAATCGATGGGCTAGAGAAATATAATCTTGAAATCATATCAGCGACAGTTATAATATCAGGCGATGTTAAAAACGGCAAAAAAGGTTTCAGTGTAGAGTTTATAGTCAACCTCAAAGGCAAACATACCGTTGTCATCACACAAAAAGATAAAGATGTATACGCTGCCATAGATTTAGCAGCAGAACGAGTCAAGAAAAACCTAAGAAGACATTCCGACAAAATAAAAAATCATAAACACATAAGCCTCAAAGAGCTTGGTAGCGAAGCAGAGGCAGTATCTGAACAGATCAGCAACGGGGAGGCTGACCCTGAGATTGTACCGATGGATTTAGAGCTTCACAAACCAATGGATTTTGATGAAGTTATCGAACTCCTAAAGTCTCAAACCAGTCAACAATTTCATGTATTTAATGATCATGAGGGAGTGATGCGAGTGATATACAAAAGAGCTGATGGAAAATTTGGATTATATTAATCCTGCATCCGTAAGGGCAGATTCTATATCTGCCACATTTTGACATATAGAATATATCTCTACAATCCAACAATTCTACTTTTTGCTCTTTCTATCACCTCTTCATCTTCAGTCATATCTAACCATTTAAATTTTTGACCGCTCTGTATTGTACCGTCAAGTATATCTCCACTATCCCTGAATTTCAAATCTAATTTAGCGATATCAAACCCATTATCTGTTTCGCAAAATCTTTGCAATCGTTCACTTTTGGGAAAATGAGAAAAAAGGTAACACCAACTCTTGAGTCCATTTCGCCCTACTCTACCTCTGAGTTGATGAAGTGTAGCAAGCCCCAACCGTTCTGCTCCTACGATAACTATTAATGTGAGTCTTGGTAGCGAGATACCAACCTCTACTACAGTTGTAGCCAAAAGCATATCTCCTTTTTCTCTAAACTCCAACAGGACCTCTTCTTTTTGCTTATCTTTTCCATGAGTGACATACACATTGTCAAACTTCTCCCTCCAAAACCCTTTACTCTCTTCTAAGGATTGATATGGTACTTCAACGCTCTCTTCTACTAGGGGATATATGATAAGCACTTGATGTTTGCAGGATATCTCTTTTTCGATGTGTGTTAGCAATGCAGGAAAGTCTTGTTTTCCAATCATCTGAGTCTTTAGCTCTCTCTCAAAAGGTGTAGTGGTGATCAAGCTTACATCAAGTAGTTCTGATTGCATCATCGCCTGTGTTCTTGGTATAGGTGTGGCAGAAAATTGTAAAAAATGTGGTCTCTTCTCACCATTTGAGACCAGAGCCTCCAAGCTTGCTCTTTGTCTGGTTCCAAACCTATGTTGCTCGTCCACCATGACCAAAGATGCTTCTGGCAAATCATCCTTATACAACAACGCATGAGTGCCGATGATAAAATCAGCATCTGTATAGTCATCACTGTCCCTCCCCTGCATCACAAGAACAATCTTGACAGAGGTCGATAGATGCTTTTGTGCCTCTTCGTATAGTTGAAGAGCAAGCAATGAAGTAGGTGCCATCAAGATACTTTTATGCGGAAGTGCCATCATCACGGATGCCAAGATAACCATTGTTTTGCCTGAGCCAACATCACCCACAACCATCCGTTTTGCTGCCTTATCTTCTCTGGATAAATCTTTCTGGATATCTTCAATGACAGTTTGTTGCTCTTTGGTCAGACTAAACGGTAAACTTGATGTAAAACTTGATATATCTCCATCAAGTAAACGAACTGCAGGATAGTCTGTCCTTTTTCCTCGTAGTTTCTTGACATGATTGAACGCTTCAATGAATTTTAGTTGTTGAATAACTCTTTGCTTGAAGTGCTTTTCTTCCATGATATGAGATATTTCTTTTGGAAAGTGCAGATTCATCACTGTAACCACCTCTAGACTATCCAACCCATCAGCATATAGGTTTTTCTCATTCACATACTTAGACACAAGCTCCACTAGCTCACTCTGTTTAAGCACAGATTTATACTTTGGGATAATCTTTCCAATCTCTTTAATAGATTTTGGTTGTGACATCTGCAGATATCCTTTGTATTGCTCCAGCTTTCCCTGTATATAGTGTTTACTTTCTTTTGTAAATAGCTGATAGTGATATGGAGTAGCTCTAAAAAATATGGATGATATTTTTTTGGAAAACTTAGGGAGAAAAAATGTGACATTCAATTTGCCATTATGAGTATTTACATTTTCTACAGTAGCTTCGAATGTTCCGAACTCTCCAACCTTTAAATCCAAAGATAGAGTAGTATTATTATAAGAAGTTGGTACAATCAGTGCCAAGTCCAAAAGAGTGCTTATTTTGAGCTTTTTAAATTTTTCCTTATCATTTTCCATATAGTATTATACATTTATTTCAAAGTATAGGTCAAAAATATGTCATTTTGTCATGGAATCACTAACTATGTAAAAACTGAGTTTTGCTATCTCTTCTCTTTGGTGAATAAAATTATTGATCTGATCCAGATCAATTAAGCTAATCTTCTCAAGCTCTATACTGTTATATCCCAATTTTTTGCCTGCATAATATTCATTGAAAGCTCTTCCTAGTCTCTGCTGTAAGGTTTCTGTACGAAGAGGCTCACTACCCAACAAAAATTGTTTGGCACTCTGTAGCTCTTCATGTGTGATACCTTTTTGCACAAAGATATCTAGAAGCTCTCCTACTACCAGCTTGGCTTGATTTGCATTATCAAGTTTTGTTTGCAAATGTCCAGAAAAATAGCTACTAGTTCTAGTACTGCTCAGATTGGCGTAAGCTGAATAGGCAAGACCTCTCTTGACGCGTATCTCCTCCATCAGTCTGCTTCCAAAACCACTGCTGCCCAAAACAAAAGATGCTACTTTTCCAAGATATGCATCATCACTGTCATAGGACACATGATATGGTGCTCCAAAATAAATATATGCCTGTTCTGTTTTGGCTTCGAGGTATTGCTCTTTGGGCTTCTTCCTGCTACTAGTATATTTTATAGCTGGCACAGTCACGATATCAAATAATTTGACAATGTCAGATACCATATTCTTGATTTCATTAGTGTTGACATCCCCGCCAGCAACCACAATAAGATTCTCTTTGCTTAAATGCTCCAAAATATGTTTTTTTGTATCCTCAAGAGTTATGCTTTTGATGCTCTCTACTGTACCAGAAAAGGGATGCTCTCTAGCTGTTCCTTCAAAAAGCAGAGACTTAAGTCCATTACTAGCTACAAAATCAAAATCACTCTGTTTCTGCGTAAGAGAACCAACACTCTGGGCAACAACTTTTTCAAAAGCCTCATCTGTATAATTTGGATCATCTATAAGTTTTTTAAGCATAGTTAGTGCAAATGACCACTCGCTTTTGAGTGAACTTAAAGAGATGACAAAAGTCTCAGCTCCAGCAGAAGCATGTAGTGATACTGCCCTGCTATCCAATTGTGTAGAAAATTCTACACTACCCATCTCCTTAGTACCTTCGTTTAGTAGATTACTAGATAGTTTTGCAAGACCCGATTTTATCTCACTCAAAGATCCACTATCTCGAAATATAAGCTGCATAGAAACCAAAGGTAGTCTTTTGTCTTGTTCAAATATAGTCGGTACACCAACACCGTCAACTACTATCTCTAAAAGTTCTGCTGGCATTAAAATCTCTCCAGGATATCGTATGCGGTATTGCGTTTGGCGGGATTTTCATCTATATCTTTGATAAGTCGAACCATTTCCTCTTGATTCATCTCATTTTTCGCTCCAGCAGCTGAAACTACATTTTCTTCCATCATAGTGCTTCCTAAATCATTTGCACCAAAAAGTAGTGCCATCTGACCAATATAACTACCTTGGGTTACCCACGAACTCTGAATATTTGGTATATTATCTAAAAAAAGTCTAGCAACTGCGAGATATCTAAGATATAAGTTTGAGGATGTCTTTTCAATAGTAGGAAGCTCTCTTTTTAGCTGAGTATTGTCACTCTGATAAGACCACATTATAAATGCTCTAAACCCGCCTGTTTCATCTTGTAGTTTTCTCACATGGTCAAAGTGCTCTACTATCTCACGAGTAGTCTCTACTGTACCATACATCATGGTAGCTGTAGATTTGATACCTAGCCTATGTGCCTCACGGTGTACTTCTAGCCAAATGTCCTTATCCAGCTTTTTGGGTGCAATAATGTCTCGTACTCTATCGGAGAGTATCTCTGCACCAGCACCTGGTATAGAGCTGAGTCCTTTTGCTTGAAGCCTAGAAAGCACCTCTTCTATACTAAGTCTTGATCGTCTTGCTATATAATCTATCTCGATAGCAGAAAAGCCATGTATAGTTATTTTTGGATACTTCTGATGAATGTGTTCCACTAAATCTTCATACCATTCAATCTCAAGTTTAGGATGTACTCCACCTTGAAAAAGAATCTGTGTTCCTCCTATTGCAATTAGTTCATCTATCTTTTTGTCTATCTCATCAAAACTCAAGATATAAGCATCCTCTTTTCTCTCGTGAGTATAAAAAGCGCAGAACTTGCAATCAACCCAGCATATATTTGTATAATTTATATTGCGATCTACAACAAATGTAGTCACTTTTTTAGGGTGCAACTCTATTTTTCTCTCTAGTGCCATCTTGCCTAGCGTTTTTAAATCAGCATTATCAATAAGATCTACGGCTTCATCAATTGTCATTCTTTTTATATTTATGGCGCTCACATTATTTTCCTACAGCATCCAGTACGCCATTGACGAACTGCGGAGCCTTATCGTCAGCCAGCTCTTTGGCTAGCTCTATGGCTTCGTTGATAATAATGGCTCGTTCTGTTTTTTCTATCATTATCTCATAGGTCGCCAATCTCATAATAGCTTTCTCTACCTTACCAATACCATTATAATCCCACTCTTTTAGATGTTCTTGTATCTCTCTATCTATATCTTCAAGATTGGCTATTGTGCCGTCAAAAAGTCTATATGAAAACTCTCGTTGTTTATTGCGTATTTTATCCTCTTCGAGAATCTCATCAGAATATTTTGATATGTCAGTATTGCCCAAATCGTAAGCATAAAGTAGACCTACCACTGCCGTACGAACATGTCGCCGTGTTGCCATTAATCAAGCTCGCTATACAGATTGATCATTTCGATCAAGCCTGTCATTGCTTCAGCACCCTTATTGCCAGCTTTAGTACCTGCTCTCTCTATGGCTTGCTCTATACTATCCACTGTCAAAACACCAAAAGACGCAGGCTTGCCATACTTGAGGGTTACGCTTGCCACACCTTTAGTAGCTTCTGCAGACACATAGTCAAAATGAGGTGTAGCACCACGGATAACAGCTCCCAAGCAACATACAGCATCATATTTATCAGAAGCCAATGCCTTATCTAATGCAAAAGGTATCTCAAATGCACCAGGGACCAGTATGAGATCCAAATCATCAGAGTTTCCACCATGCCTAGCATATGCATCTTTGGCACCCTCCACAAGCCTATCTGTAATAAAATGATTAAATCTAGCAGAGATAATCGCTACCTTTTTCTTCTTGTCTACACTTAAGTTGCCCTCTATAGTCTTCATCATTTTCTCCATAAAATTATTTTTGTAAAAGCATTATAGCAGACAACACTATTTGATGCGCTTGAGCGTTACCTTGCCAAGCATCTTAACATTAGTCAGCATACCTTTTTGCATGATACCCTTTTTGTCTATTCCAAATACAAGGTTACCATTATTTCCCGACAAAAAGGCTCTCTTCATATAGAGATTGATAATTTCAAGATTTTTGACTCCCAAGGCATCTTGTTTCGCTTTGAGTTTAGCAGCACTTGGGAGAGTAAAAGTCAATTTACCACCTTCTTTTTCTGCACCCGCGAGTGCAATAGTATATCGCCCAGGTTTATTTTTCTTCTTGAATCTTAAGATATTATGGTATAGCGTCAAGATATCATTATGTGCAAAATAGCTGAGAGTTTCTTTATTTTCATAAAGTTTTTTACCTTTTTCCCACTTAATAGATATTTTTATAATCTTCTTTTTCTTGTAATCAAACAGATATCTTCTTATGTATCTTTTACCATCATATGTTTTATCTATTTTATACTCTTTTGCATAATATTCACCATTTTTTACATTTCCGTGAGATGTATGCTGCTCTATCTGCCCACCTGACATTAGCTTGACAATACCAGTTGCTTTCATATCTACCTTAATACTGTACTTTCTTGCATTTTTATGATGTTTAACTTTGATATCTATAATTTTACCGACAAGTGTGCCACTAGCAGAATAAGCTAAATCCGCATAAAGAGAAATATGAAATATCGATATCATTATTAATACTTTTATCAAAACTATCTCGCTTGTATTTATATTTTTATAACATATTCTACTATAATGTTATGAAAAAACAATGAAAGCATAAAAATGACAGAAAAACAACAGCCCGACATAAACAGTACAAACACTTTTAATCTCATTGACGGGCTAGATATGGGTATCGAGCATACGGTTCAAAATATGCTTATACCACTATATAGCAATTTTCCTTTTCTCTCTAAAGTATTTTTAGGTATTCCCTTGGCAAATCTAATTGCTGCTTTTTTGATCTTATTTCTTATTCTATTTTTACGCAGATTTTTTACCCTTGTAATCATGGGAGCCCTGCAAAAGCTTGCCTCTTATACTAAAACTTACTATGACGACAGAATTGTCTCTGCATTAAAAGAACCTGTGAGATTTGCTTTTATTATCATAGGGTTGCACCTCTTTTTTGCTCTTATTTTCAAGGAGACTTTTATAATCAAAAATATCTTAAACACTCTTATTGTTTTCGTTATATTTTGGGCGATTTTGGCTATTGCTGAAGCACTTCGTGAACTTTTTCACAAGGCAACAGCCAAATTCAATCCAGACCTTGCAAGAGAGATGGGCGATTTTATTTTACAAATTGCTAAGATTATTATAGGAGGGATAGGGCTTGCTTCTATGTTACAGGTTTGGGGTATCAATGTCACTGCATTGATAGCCTCACTAGGGCTCGGAGGGCTTGCTTTTGCTCTAGCTGCAAAAGATACAGCCGCCAATCTATTTGGTTCATTTGCCATACTAGCAGACAAATCTATTCGTATAGGAGAATGGATAAAGGTAGATAGAGTAGAAGGGGTTGTAGAGGATATAGGCATGCGTACTACCAAGATCCGAACATTTGAAAAATCCCTCATAACTATGCCAAATCAGGTAGTCGCAAACTCTCCTATAGAAAACTTCTCACGC
>JAAXPZ010000008.1 GCA_012329065.1 Sulfurovum sp.
AAAAGAATGGAAAAAGTTGCCCCCACCTATTCAAAAACAATTTAAGAAAAAATTAAAAGAACGGTTATTAAATCCACGCAATAAAGCTAGTCAATTACGAGGCTTTAAAGATACATATAAAATAAAACTTCGTTCCGTTGGTTACCGTTTGGTCTACGAAGTAAATGACAAAGAAATTACAGTTTATATTATTGCGGTTGGCAAAAGAGAACGTGGTATTGTTTATACTAAGGCTGAAACCAGAAAATAGATATAACAAGACAAATTCACTCGGACGTTCCACTACGCTGCGCTTCGTTCCACGCCGGTGATTTGCGACGTTAGGTCGAAGTTACATTTTACCCTTTTTCAATAAATAATCATTAACAGTAAAGACATTAAAGAAGATATAAATTTGAATTTTTCTGATGATGCAACAAGCAACCTGCCTTGAACTCAGGAGACTTGAAAATATGATCCAAAAAAAGAATCATACAGATACGAATATTTTTACCAAATTAATGTCGATGGACGATGCTACATGGGAACGACATGCTAATCCAAAGAGTGTATGGACACGAGTTGTTACTGGCATACCTGTCATATTTATGTCAATTTGGAGCATAAATTCTTTAGGTTGGTGGAGTCTAATTATTATTTCTATTTCTGTTTTTTGGTTGTGGATTAACCCAAGATTGTTTTCTCCTCCTGATAGCACTAACAACTGGGCATCTAAAGTGACTTTTGGTGAAAGAGTCTGGTTAAATCGCTCAAAATATCCTATCCCTGCTCACCATATAAAATGGGCAAATTTTCTTTCTATTATTGCGGGGATTGGGTTTTTAATTGGAATTATTGGCGCATTTTTGAATATGCTTCTTCCTGCAATTGCAGGAGGGCTTATATCTTGGTTCGGTAAAATGTGGTTTTGCGACCGTATGGTGTGGCTTTTTGAAGACATGAAAGACTCACATGCTGAGTATAAAAGTTGGTTGAAATAGTCTAAAGGGAATAAATAAAAAAGGAAAAAAGGGGTCAGTTGCCACCTTAAAAAACCCTAAAAAACACAACAATAATACCAGTGTTTACTAAAATATTTTAAGCGTCTATTCTGATCGCATCCCTGTAGTCTTTTTGTGCAGTTGTGGGTTATACATCTCTCCACTTTTATATAAAGAGTGAGTCACGACAATAAGCTTTCTCATCACAGCTATTTGTATTATATGAAGGGCATTTCCTCGTAAACTCAGGGCAGTTTACAGATAAATGGGCAAGAGGTAAAGGATTTGTAAGTGGTAATCACATATTTGATGTTGAGTGTAACAAAGATGACAACATCATTAAAAGCTACAAACCCTAAAAGGAACTTTTTGATAAGTAATATTGTATCAAGTCCTCAATATAGAGAACATATTGTTTTCAGAACCAAAAGAAGAGATGAGACTAGAAGCATTGTCTACTAAAGAACAAAAGCTCATGCACATCTTGGTCTTTGCGGGAATATAGAAGAATATTACAGGTGCACTATAATTTATATTTTTTCCCATATTGTGCCATCTGCAGTGTCCATGATAGCAATATCCATGGCATTTAATTCATCCCTGATACTGTCTGAAGTTTCAAAATCTTTAGATTTTTTTGCTTTATCCCTTTTTGAAAGTAATGCCTCTATTTTGCTTTTTACCTCATCATCTATGCCTATTTGAAAGTAGCTATACGGCTCTTTGCCCCCAACACCCAATAGTTGTCCGATAAGTTCGATATTGGCAATAGTTTCTTTTTTAAGTACCTTGTTTTTTGGATTCTTATCTAACTCTTCATTGGTAGACGCTATCATCTCATCTATGACAGAGAGTGCTACGGAGATATTGAGATCATCACTCATTGCATCTAGCAAAGACTGCTTAAAATCCTTGTTTGGAATCGATGCCTTGCCTAATGCCACTCTTTTTTTGAGTCTATATAGTTTGTCAAGCCTTTTTTTGGCAGACAGTAGATCTTCCTCAACGAAGTTAAAATCATTTCTATAATGGATTGATATAAGATAAAAACGCAAGACCTCTGCGTCATATATTTTAAGTGCATCTTTGAGAAAGAAGCTATTGCCTAGAGATTTACTCATCTTATCTCCAGCTATCTGCACAAATCCGTTGTGCATCCAGTATTTGGCTATCTCTTTACCCGTGGCACATCTACTCTGGGCTGCTTCATTCTCATGGTGGGGAAACAGCAGATCTACACCTCCTGCATGGATGTCTATATGGTAGTTCTCATCTCCATCAAAATACCTATCTATCATAGCCGAACACTCTATATGCCAGCCTGGACGACCTCTGCTAAATGGACTGTCGAAACAGACGCTATCATCTTTGGAGCAAGCTTTCCACATAGCGAAGTCTTTGGGATTTTGTTTTTCGCTGTTGTGGTTGATGCGGCTTTGGTTTTCTTCATCTTCAGTAACTTTGTGAGAGATACTGCCATAGTGAGAGTCCTTGGAGGTATCAAAATAGACATCACCAGATGGCGTAAGATAAGCAGACTCTTTGTCTATGAGGTTTTGTATCATATTGCTCATCTGCTGTATATTTTCTGTGGCTTTAGGCTCTATATCTCCCCTTAGTACTCCTAGGCAATCCATCTCGTACAAATATCTCTCTATAAAATGATTGGTGATGTCTGCTAGACTTTGCCCTGTTTCGTTCATTTTGTTGATAATTTTGTCATCCACATCCGTGAAGTTTTTCACTAGTTTGACTTTATAATCCAATACCTTGAGCGTGCGAACCAAAAGATCAAAACTCAACGCAGACCTAGCATGCCCCAAATGTGCATCATCATAAACAGTGGGCCCGCATACATAAATAGATGCTTCATTTTCTCGTATCGGCACAAAGGGCACTTTGGTTTTCTTGGCAGAGTCATATATAACCATGTAGATATTCCTTGTACAAAATGTATCGTAATTATATCTTGTAAAGTAGAAATTGGCAATTAAACCCGAATGATGTAATTCTATTGTGCTGTGGTCTCATAATTCGGGTTAAAAAAATCGATACCAAAATGACTTTACTAGAGGTACCCTTTATTATTGGCAATATTCAAAACCTATGGCGACTGTCCCCATTGTAGGATTTAAGTAGACATGATATGTAGTTTTCATTTGCCTTTATTGGCTTTGGCTTTGGCTTTGGCTTTTAAAATTTTCATTCCCTTGTCGTACTGCTCTTTAGTTAATATATCTCTAAGTGTGAGATACATATTAATCCTGTGCATCGTAGCCTGCTTTTTGAGATCAGCTATCTCATCAAGGTATGGCTTTAGCTCTTCAACAGTTTTAGCTTCATCGTACATACCTTTTCTGACAGTATTTTCAAGCTCCATGGCTCTATTCATCAGTTTTGCAATCTTTGGAAGCATACTCATATAGATCCTGTTGGAAAACGCTTCAGATTGTTTGCTTGTTACATTAAGTTCGGAGCTAAACTTCATTATCATCGCCCCACCCAAAATAATAGGAACAAGTTCATTTTGTGGTTTGCCTACTGTTATAGCACCTCCACTTGTTTTTTTACTCTCTTTTACAGTTGGCGGGTTTGCCATCAACAAACTTGCCATACTTATAGTTACCATTAAAAGTTTCGATATACTCATAAAAACCCCCTCTTTTTTATTTTTCACAATTATTAAATCATGTTCGTTACTATAGCGTAATAAGCTTATTCTGCCGATAATAAAAAATTATAAATCTGTTTAAGCATCTCTGTGAAATGATTAAAATAACGAACAATGGTGACTAGTATCATTTAAAACCATTTATTAAAAGCCAGTAGGGTAAAATAAACATGAGAGTTCACGATAAGTTAGAATCAGCCGAGGTGGTACGATAAAACATATCAGCCGCGTATCCACTCCATAAGCCATAAATTTATCTCATAAAAGAGAGCTCCCAAAATCGCAATACCAACAAGAAGCAAAGCAGTATTTCTAGAAAAAAGTATTTGTGATACATGTCTGAATCCAACCTCTCTGAGAGTCAGAGAGAATAGTATCCAGCCACCTATGCTACCTGCAAGCGCGAGTCCTGCTGCACCCATGTATTGCATCAATACAAGTGAAGCAGTTACATTAAACACAAGTGAAACAGTAGCTATCTTGGCAGCTTTCATATGCCTGTGTGAGGCATATAGGTACATGGATAGGAGCTTGGCTAAACCAAACGGGATGAGACCCACAAGGTACATTGATAGCACAAGAGCGGTCTTTTCTGTGTCTGCTTCTGTAAATTTACCTCGTTCAAATAGTAGCCAAGTGATAGCTTCAGAGAATATCACGCCACCCAAGGCAAAGACACCTAGTACTGCCAGCATAAGCCAGAATGCTTTGGCTAGATTGTGATAAGCTTCCTCCTCTCTACCGTTCAATAATACTTTGGATATGGATGGAAATAGGGCAGTAGAAGCCGCTATAGCGATGATAGCAAGAGGAAGCTGAAATACCTGATTGGCATAAAATAGAGATGAGATGGATCCAGAAACTAGAAAAGATGCTAGCCAGGTATCTAGAAAGGCATTAATTTGTGGGGTTGAGTTTCCCCATATGGCAGGGATAAATAGTTTGTTGAATTTTTTGTTCTCACCTTTTACATCTTTTTGTTTTCTGTATTTCCAGCCACCCGTTAGAAGGGGCATGAGTTTGTATCTGTAGACACTATATAGATGCAGAGCTACTTGCATGACTCCACCAACTATCACAGAGACAGCTAGAGCGATGGCTACCTGTTTTGGGTCATCATGGCGGTAGATAAAAAGTGCTGCTATCATGGCAAAGTTTAGCAACACAGTTGAAAATGCTGTTGTTGCAAAGTGTTCCTTGTATTGCAGTAAAGAACCAAGAAAAGTAACTATAAATACAAGAGCTAGATACCAAAATGTAATTTGCATCATAGGTGCAGTCTCAGCCACTTGTACATCAGTCCAGCCGATGACTAGCAGTCTTGTAAAAAATTCTGGGAAAAGTGCCACTATGACAGAAGAAGCGGTAATAAAGAGCAGGAATCTTCTCAAGATAGAGACAGCAAAGACACCCTTGTTTCTGGATGCTACAAAAGACGGCAGGAATGATTGTAGAAATGCTCCTTCACCAAAAATACGGCGAAATAGATTTGGTAGCTTGAATGCAACCAAGAACATATCGCTATATATGGTCTGACCTAGCACAGATGCCATAAGTAGGTTTCTGATAAAGCCTGCAATGCGAGAGAGCATAATACCAGCACTATTGGTAAAAAACGACCGAAACTTCATTTTACTCGCTTTTTTTAAAGTTATTCTATCTAAATGTTAATAACTTTACCAGTTTAAGGTTTTAGTAAACATATTTTGATAGAATCCATTGAACTAAAAATATATAATAGATAAGGAAAACTTATGGAAAAAAGACCTGCATATAACCCGCTATATTGGCTGGCAGCACTTGGAGCTGGTGGACTTTCGGTATCATTTTTTATGTATATTAACTTTATGATAGAGCATAAAGGTACACCTATGGCAACCTTTGACTATGTATATCCTGCATTGATTAAGGGTGATTGGCTGTCTATAGTGACAGCATTATCATTGATAGCAATATTGATTTTCGCCTTTTTGCATATCAAACTGGTTCTATGGAATCTGAAAGAGTTCAAGGCATTTAAGCAAACTGAAATATATCAGAAGCTAAAAAGTGGAAATTCTGAGGTAACTCTAATGGCTATGCCTTTGGCACTAGCTATGACAATAAATGTATTTTTTGTCATTGGTGCTGTTTTTATACCAGGACTTTGGGGTGTAGTCGAGTATCTATTCCCGTTTGCATTTTTAGGATTTGCGGCAGTTGGATATTTGGCTTTGAAGATATTTTATGAATATTTATCTAGACTTCTTGTAACGGGAGATTTTGATTTTACTCAAAATAATTCTTTGGCACAGATGCTGTCTATCTTTACTTTTGCAATGATTGCTGTAGGTATGGCAGCCCCTGGAGCCATGAGTAATAATCTGACAATCAATGCTATAGGAATAGCAGGAGCCATATTTTTTCTATCCATCTCTTTCTTACTGCTTTTGATCAAGATTGTACTAGGTTTCAAAAGTATGTTCAGACATGGTATATCCAAAGAGGCATCTCCATCACTATGGATTATAATTCCTATATTGACACTTATTGGCATCACGCTGGTTCGTATTAACTTTGGGTTGGATCATCATTTTGATTCTGAAGTCCCAAAAGCAAGCTTCTTTACATTGACAGTATTCGTGATATCTTTCCAGCTGATATTTGGAATATTAGGATATTCGGTTATGAAAAAAGTTGGTTATTTTGAGACATTTGTGCATGGAGATAATAAATCGGTCCCTAGCTTCGCACTTATCTGTCCTGGTGTTGCATTGACAGTAATGATATTTTTTGTGATCCAGTTTGGACTAGTGATGAATGGTGTAGTTGAGAAATACTCAGTATGGTATTTTTTGTTATTTATACCAGCAATATATCTACACTATAAAACTGCTTACTATTTCTTTAAACTCAAAACAAAATTTGCTCTTTAAGATTTGCCCTTAATCTAGTAAAAATATGACAATTTGTCATATTTTTACCTACTCCCAAAAAACCTCGATATACTTTGCTTATGGTATTGTACTACAAAGGATGGATATGATAGTAGGAATAGAGGGAAAAATAGAGCGAAAAGAGCCGACATTTGTGCATATAAATGTTAATGGACTGATACACGAAGTGCAGGTATCTATCAATACTTCTAATGCTATCAAAGAACAAACTGTCAAACTTGTTGTTACGCAGGTAATCCGTGAGGATGCTAATCTACTTTTTGGCTTTATAGATCATGACGAAAAAAGGATGTTTGACACAGTAATCAAGATCAACGGTGTGGGCCCCAAGGTAGGACTTGCTATCTGCTCCACATTTACTCCTCCAACTTTTGCCAAAATAGTCGCCTCCAAAGATGTTTCTATGCTGAAGAGAGTGCCAGGTATAGGTCCAAAGGCGGCTAGTCGTATCCTGGTAGAGCTTGCAGATTTTATTGTAAATGGAGATGAGAATAGTAGTATAACTTCATCCAATACCGAAGCGGTCATGGCACTTGAGTCCCTAGGCTTCAAGAGAGCAGTAATAGAAAAGGCTCTATCGGGTTGCAGTGGAGATACGGCAACTCTAGTCAAAGAGGGGCTAAAAAAATTGCAAAGGTTATGATGTTGTGAATAAAAACTATCAAACTATTATAATTGGAGCTGGAGCATCAGGACTGATGTTTGCTTCACTCTTGCAAGCTAAGAGCAATACGCTTATCATTGACAGCAATAAAAATATTGGTGCCAAAATAGCTATATCTGGTGGTGGAAAATGTAATCTAACCAACGAGATTGTAAGTAGTGACAATTATCTTGGCATAGAGTGGTTTGTGCAGAGTGTTTTGAGTAGGTTTGACGAGCAGCAGGTGCTGGAGTGGTTTGCAGGCAGAGGTTTGGAATTGATTGTGCGAAAAGACGGTCAGTATTTTTGTGAAAACTCTGCCAATGATATTATAGATATATTTAAAAGAGAGGTCGTAGATACTGAGATATTATTAGATACAAAAGTTATTGATGTGCATAAAGAAAATGGCTTGTTCGCGATCAAATCCAATAAAGGCATGCTATACTCAGAGAGTCTCGTGGTGGCATCAGGCGGACTTAGTTTTCCTAGGCTGGGTGCTTCATCCATAGGACTTGATATTGCAAAGAGTTTTGGTCACACAACTACGGTAACAGCACCTGCTTTGGTCGGCTTCACGCTTCAATCAGAGCAATTATTCTTCAAGGAGTTGAGCGGTTCTTCTGTTTTTGTTAGCGTTTCGGTAGACGATAAGGTGCATAGTGGCGATATGCTTTTTGCACATAGGGGTATTAGTGGACCCGCTATTTTAAATGCATCACTCTATTGGGAAAAAGGGAATATAGAGATTGATTTTTTGCCTAACTTTTCACTAGATAGTATAAAGGGAAGCAAAAAACAGCTCTCTACATTGTTGCCACTTCCAAAAAAAGTTGCTAAAGCCTTTTTAGACTATCTCGGTGTTACTGACAGAGCAGCAGAAAAAGTATCTACTGAGGAGCTGGGCAAACTAAAGGTTTTACAAAACTACAGTTTCGCTCCAGCAGGTACTTTTGGCTATTCAAAAGCAGAAGTTACTCGTGGCGGTGTAGTGGCAGATGAAGTTGACCCATACAACATGATGAGCCTTAAGGAGGCAAATCTATATTTTATCGGCGAAGTACTGGATGTTACAGGGGAGCTTGGAGGGTATAATTTTCAGTGGGCTTTCTCGTCAGCATTTGCTTGTGCAAATAGCTTTGGAGATGATGATGCTTAAGATAATCACTATATCGTTCATGATACTAATCTTTCTACTGTTGGTCTATAATATATTTTCTCCTTTATTTAAAGACAGTAACGGCATGAAGCAGCAAGAAAACCGTAAAGTAGTTACAGAAAAAGAATATAAAGAGCAGAAACCTAGTATTGAAAAAAAAGATAAGCCAAGTAAAGACGGTTCGTGGATGAAGAACACTATTGACAATATAAGACAACAAGAACCAATTCAAGAAACTATGGCAGAAAGCATAGAGCGAATAGATGGCGAAGTTGGCGATTCGATTTTTATTCGTATATTTAAAAAGGAAGCAGAACTTGAGGTGTGGATGATGAGTGCTGAGAAGTACCATTTGATTCAAACCTATCCTATATGTGCCTATTCTGGAGATCTTGGACCCAAGCTAAAGGAGGGAGATAGGCAGAGTCCAGAAGGGTTTTATTATGTCACCAAAAGCAGACTTAACCCCAATAGTAAATTTCATCTCTCGTTTAATTTGGGATATCCCAACAGATACGATAGAATTCATAAGAGAACAGGTAGTTTTTTGATGGTACATGGAGATTGTGTATCTATTGGCTGTTATGCGATGACGGATGATAAGATTGAGGAGATATATGAATTGGTTGAACAGGCACTATTGCGTGGGCAAAGGCATGTGAAAGTGCATGCTTTTCCATTTAGAATGGATGACAAAAAACTACAAGTTTTTTCTCGAAATAAATGGTATCAATTTTGGGTAAATCTTAAAGAAGGATATGATTTTTTTGAGGAAAATAAAATACCTCCAGATGTGGGAGTGGAAGCAAAAAAATATACCTTTTATTAACTTATTGTTAATTATTTATTAACTTTTTGGTTACTATTAAAGAAAATAAGATAAAATACAGCTTATTTTGTTGCATCAAAAGGAAAAACAGATTATGAAATATAAGATTTTATGGGCGATAATAGCTACATTTTTTTTAGGCGGGTGTGTAGTTACAGATCCATATTTATCAAAATCAGGTTGGAAATATTCACAACAAAGTGAGCTTTTAGAAATACTAAAAACAGATAAATATGCTTCTTTGTGTGAACTGAGACCAATATATGAAAAATATCTTCAAAATAAAAATCCCAAACTTTTCAATAAACTACTAGTGGGATATGTACAAAATCTGGCAAACAGTTGTATAAGCGTAAGTTCCTTCAAGGCATCTCAGCGAGCCAAAAAAGCAGGAAAAACAAAAACACATTATGAGATACAGATGCAGAGTGCAAAAGCAAGCAGTATTATGCTTCAGCTTCAGTCGGGTAAGTCTATAGAAGATATTCTAAAGCCTTATATCCCAACTTCACCTCAATTTAATAGATTGCTATTATATTATCACAGCATGAGGTCAGGTGGCGATAGCAAGCAACTACAAAAAGTCAAGCTGAATATCGAACGAACAAAATTGATGAAGCCGAGCAGTTGGAGTACTTTTGTTTTAATCAATGTACCAGAGTATAAGTTTAGACTTTTCGAAATGGGTGGCAAAAAGATGGAGTTTGCAGTTGTGGTTGGAAACAAGAAATGGCAAACACCGATATTCACATCAACGCTCAAATATGTTGTGCTCAATCCTACATGGAATGTGCCAGATAATATTGCCAGAGATGAGCTCATCCCAAAGATTATACGCAATCCAAATATACTGAAGCGTAAAAACATGGTAGTTAGAAAAGATTATAATATAAATTCTCCTCATGTTGATCCAAGGAGTGTCAATTGGAAGCTGTATTTGACTAAAGCATACAAAAAGAAAAATTTACCTCATAAGCTAATACAGAAATCTTCTGGAAGAAATGCATTAGGAACAGTGAAGTTTATGTTCCCTAACCGTTTTGCTGTATATATGCATGATACACAAGCAAAGAGTTTATTTAAGAAAAAACATAGAGCTTATAGTCATGGGTGTATTCGACTATCTAAGCCTCAAAAGCTACTTAAACATGTATCTAATAACTATACTTCACATGGTTTTGATACAATCAATAAGCGATCAAATACGAAGAAAACTAACTATATTAATTTAAAGCAGCACATCCCAGTGAAAATCGTCTACCTTACGGCATATGTTGATGAGGGAGGAACGCTTAAGTTTTTCAATGATGTATATGGATTTGATTCTAGCCAGAAGCTAAGAGGAACACCATAACAAATGGCTAGCAAAAGAGTCCTATATAGAGAGTATACATTCGATATCAGCTATACTCTCGTTAATACTTCTTTGTCAAAAAGTATACTGATTCTGCATGGCTGGGGTAGCAATAAAGAGTTGATGAAACAGGCTTTTACCAAAAGATTTGCAGGATATAAACATATCTATGTGGATATGCCGGGTTTTGGTAAAAGTAACAATGATACGGTTTTAACGACAAGTGATTATGCAGAAATAATGAAGTTGTTTTTAGGTGAACTTGGAGCGACAGTACAGATCGCTATGGGGCATTCATTTGGCGGGAAGGTTGCAACACTGCTTCAAGTACCTTGTTTGGTGCTTCTCTCTTCAGCTGGTATTGTGACTGACAAACCATGGTCTATCAAGCTCAAGATAGCTACAGTTAGGTTTTTAAAACCTCTAGGCATGAAAAAGATTCGATCGTTATTTGTCGCCCCAGATGCCAAAAACATGAGTCATGAGATGTATGAGACCTTTAAAAATGTGGTAGATGAAGATTTTGAAGTAGAATTTTCCAAAAGTCGGAGCAAAGGACTGCTCTTTTGGGGCATAGATGACACAGCAACCCCTCTTTGCACAGGTGAGAAGATCGCGGCACTTATTCCAGATAGTGAGTTTTATCCATTAGACGGAGATCATTATTTTTTCTTACAACATGCAGATTTTATTGAGCAGAAAATCATACAGCATTGCATGGATTGATAATTAGTCTTGTTCACAGCCCGCACACAGTATAATGTAAGCAATTTTTATCAAACAAAGGGGTTTGCTTTATGAATCTTATGAATGTTGCAGGGCATATGCTTTTTCTGGCAGCTATCGGATACTATCTTATTACCAATTTGCAGTGGTATATCTATAAGATAAGCAGAGTACTTTTTAACCATACCAAGCCATGGTGGCATCTTCTTTATTTTGTAATACCTTATGTGCTTTATCTCAGTGCAAATTATCTTGGCGGATATGGGTATATCGTTGCTATCTTATATGTGATAATGATATATATGTGGCACAAAGGGCTAGACAAGCCATTAGTGTGGACAGGAAGAGTCAGACGATTTTCGGTTCTTCTGATGTTTGTCACTCTATATATCTCGTTTACTTTTCATAATTTATCTGTATTGATTCCATTAATAGTGACCTATATTGCATCCTACTTTATTGAAAAGGTTTTATTTGGCAATTATAGGAGACGAGCGGAGCAGAAGCTTGATGATATGGAAGATATGATTACTATTGGAATCACGGCGAGTTATGGAAAAACTAGCATTAAAAATTTCATTGCACATTTGCTTTCTAGTAAATACCGCACATACCCGACACCTAGATCAGTAAATACTTTTGGTGGAGTGGTTAGGGATATAAACGAAGATCTGCCTGAGGATACAGAGATATATGTCGTAGAGATGGGCGCTAGAGGCAAAGGTGATATAGCTGAGATAAGCACCTTTGTAAATCCACAATATGTCATAGTGGGTCAGATAGGTCCAGCACATATAGAGTACTTCAAAACACTAGAAAATATACGCAACACAAAAATGGAGATTATTCAATCAGATAGACTCAAGGAAGCATGGGTGCACGAGAGTGCTCAAGTTAAGCCAGAGGATTATGTACATATATTTGGTGATGATATTAAAGATATAGAAGCGACACTCGATGGCACAAGTTTTACACTCGATGGCGTACGATATAGTGCAAGTATTCTTGGGGCGTTTAACGCAGTAAATTTGGCAGTATCTGTGAAAATAGCCAGAGTATTGGGTCTGACTAATGATGAGATACAACAGGGTTTATCTACACTCAAAGCAGTAGACCATAGGCTCCAGCGTATCGATGCAGGAGGAAAGCTTATACTTGATGATAGCTATAATGGCAATATAGATGGCATGATGACAGCTTTTGATTTGGTATCTACTCATGGGGGGCGAAAAGTTCTTATTACTCCAGGATTGGTCGAGGTGGATGACGAGTTCAACGAGCAAGTAGCCAAACGAGCAAACGAGGTTTTTGATCTGGTGGTTGCAACTGGTGATTTGAATTATGAGATATTTAAAAAATATATAGATGATGAAAAGCTTCTAAAGCTACCCATAAAGAGTGCAATGGAGCAAATGCTAGCGGAACAGACTTATCCAGGAGATTTAATACTATTTGCTAACGATGCACCATCTTTTGTGTAATAGTTTACTTGTGTCATTATAGTCCCTTGATGACAACAGAATAAAGAATATCTATCTCGCTATCATTTAGATAGATAGTTTTCCCTTCTCTGAAAAACTCGTCTATTTTACTCTTGTTTATAGCAGAGGCATAAATGCATTCAGGGTGAGCTGGTTTAAAAGATGTCATAAGCGAGACTGACTCCCCCAAGTCTTGTTCACATATGTAGCATTTGCCTATAGGGTAGATACGACCTTCAAACTTCAATAGCTCTACATAGCTTTCACAAACAATTCGCTTAGGGTTTTGCTTATCCCATTTTCTTGCTGCTTTTAGAAGTAGATCGAAATAGAACCTATCGAGCTCTTCTGTATCTCTGAGGTGAGGTTCAAATAATTTGATAAAATTATGCCAGAGCATGAGCCTGTTTCGATCTCTGAGCCACTTGAAGCCCATCTGCGAGAGACTTCTGAGTCTAGGCAAGAATCTACCATCTTCTCCTTCGACCTCAAAGTCAATCAAATGACCAAGTTGCAATATAGAGTGCCTAGCACCAAAAAATCTATAGTAGCTTCTAGCGGATTTGTCTGTTAGGACTATAGCGATACTGTCTTCATTTTTGGCACGTCTGAGTGCTACCACAAAACCTTTCATAGCTATATTATAGCACTATAGATGTAAACTTAACTATAATATAAAAGTATCAAAATGAAATTATTTTGTAACCAACTAGTAACTTTATAGGGTTCCTCATTGTATATTTTAGAAACAGTCACTATACTTATAGCGTATCAAAATGATAACATTTACAGAAGGAACAAGAATGAACAAGATTTTACTGGGTGCTTTGGCACTATCGTTTACCACAGGTGTGCTTATGGCACAAGACACTCTTAGGCTTATCACATGGAAGGGCTATGTGCCAGCAGAGCTAAAAGAGAAGTTTGAAAAAGAGACGGGCATCGAGCTAAAGATTACTTATTCAAACAATGAAGAGATGATCGCAAAGCTTAGAGCTACTAGGGGTGGTGGATTTGACCTTGCACAGCCAAGCCAAGACAGAATCAGCTTTGTGCAGAAAAAATTCCCTATCTATCAGCCAATAGATTATGCCAAGGTGAATACTGCTCAGCTTATCCCTTCTATGCTAGATGCTGTTAAGAAAAATACAGCAGTTGACGGCAAAGGATATGCTGTTCCTATGTGTTACGGAACAACTGGTCTTATAATTAACAAGAAAGAGGCTCCTGAAGCAGGTGATTGGTCTGATTTGTGGAATCCTAAGTATACAGGTAAAATTTCTTACAGACTTAAAAGACCACTTCTTATAGGTGCAGCGTTTGGTATGGGTGAAGATCCATTCTCTTTATATGGTGACAAAGCGGCATACGAGAAGTTGATTGAAAAAGTTACAAAGAAATTGATAGATAGTAAAAAAATGGTCAAGAACTACTGGACTAGTGGTGACACTCAAAAGGCCAACATTACTAGCGGTGATGTAGTAGTTCAATCAGGTTGGGATGGAATCGGCTGGCAGCTACACAAGGCTAATGCTGATATCGATTTTGTAGCACCAAAAAGTGGTGCACTTGGCTGGATAGATACTTATGCAATCCCTAAAAAGTCTAAAAATATTGAAGGTGCTTACAAATTTATTAACTTTATGCTAAAGCCTGAGAATGCAGCGTTCTTTACAAATAAAGAAGGTTATGGTACAGCATCACTTGGTGCAGAGAAGTTCCTAAATGACGAGATCAAAGCAAATTTTGCAAGATCATTTTCTAAAGCTGATATAGACAACATCAAATGGCATCCACCAGTACCAGCTGGTTTTGAAGAGATTGAGTCTAAAGCACTTGAGAGAATCAAAGCAGCAAACTAATTGTTCCCAAAGAGCCTTCAGCTCTTTGGTGTAGTTTTTAGGGTTTTACGGAGTCTTAAATACTATAGATACAAAAAGGGTTATGTATGAGTAATATACTGGAAATCAAAGATATGTCAAAATTCTTTGATGATTTTACTGCAGCAGACAGTGTCAATCTTTCTGTCAAAGAGGGTGAATTTGTTTCTATATTAGGCCCTTCTGGATGTGGTAAGACGACACTTTTGAGGATAGTTGCAGGATTCTTGGAAGAGTCTCGTGGTGAGGTTCTGATCAAGGGTAAAAATATGAAGAGTGTCTCTCCTGAAAATAGACCAGTCAATATAGTATTTCAATCTTTGGCACTCTTTCCAATGATGAATGTGTATGAAAATGTAGCCTTTGGTCTAAAAAGAAAAAAACTAAACAAGCAAGAGATAGAAAAAGAGGTTTTATCTATGCTGGAGCGTGTAGGGCTTCAAGGTTTTGAAAAGAAGAAGATCAATGAGCTATCAGGAGGGCAGAAGCAGAGGGTTGCTATTGCTAGAAGCCTAGTTATGAAGCCATCTATTTTGCTTCTTGATGAGCCACTAAGTGCACTTGATAGAAAACTTAGAGAGCATATGAAAGTTGAGCTAAAAGAGCTACAAAGAGAGATAGGTACTACATTTATCTATATCACACATGATCAGTCTGAAGCTCTTGTGATGAGTGACAGGGTGGCTGTCATGAATAAAGGTTTTTTAGAGCAGGTAGATACCCCTCAAAACTTATATAGAAACCCAAAAACTGCATTTGTAGCAGGATTTGTTGGTGAGAACAATCGCTTTGAGATAGTTCGAAAAGAAGACAAAGAGATAATCACAAAAAGTGGGATGAGAATCAGTAGACCATGCCTTGAGTTTACACCAGATGTAATGTATATTCGTCCAGAAGCTTTTATGCTAGAGCCAAGCAAAGATATGGAAGATATAGCAGTTATGGAGGCAGAGATTAAAACAATTCTTTTTGATGGAGCAAACACCAAGATGTCAGTACTTGTCGACAGCAGAGAAGAAGTGCTTATCGCACTTCAGCAAAATGCAAAATTTCAAACACTCAAAGAGGGTGATGTCATCAAAATCGGTGTAGCATACGATAATATCAAATGTTACAAGGAGTAGGGTATGCAGGATAATAAAAAAGCATTTTATTTTCTGCTGATACCAGTATTGCTATGGCTTGTGATGTTGATTATCCTGCCACATGTAGATCTGTTTTTTAGTTCATTTAAGCCAAATAGCGGCGAAGATACTTATACTCTTGAAAACTACCTTATATTCTTTCAGGATAAAATATACTGGTCGACTTTTCTCTATACAACTGCATATGCCATTGGTGTTACACTGTTGGCATTTATAGTAAGTTTTCCTGTTGCATTTTATCTTGTGAAGGTTATAAGCCCCAAACATGCTGCATTTTTGATGCTTATGTTGCTTATACCTCTGTGGATAGGAGAGCTTGTTACAATATATGGTTGGGTTATACTGCTGGGTGACAAGGGTGCAATAAATGAGTCACTGATATTTTTAGGAATTATAGATACACCCATCACTATGCTCTATACCAACTTTAGTATGATTATTGGTCTTTTGTATATGTCCATGTTATTTATGATTATACCTATCATGACGACCTTGGAGAGCCTTGATGATGCACAGATAGAGGCTGCCAGTGATCTGGGCGCTAGTAAATTTACTATTTTTAAATCTATTGTTATACCTCACTCAATGCCAGGTATAATTAATGGTTCAATTATTGTCTTTATGCTAGTTATTGGTGACTATCTCGCACCAAATATTCTAGGAGGCAAGAGTTCATTGTGGTTTACAGAGCAGATATACAATCAGTTCTTGTCAACATTTAACTGGAATCAAGGTGCCGCATTTGGCTTTCTGTTGCTAATAATATCATCAGCTACCATATGGGCAGCCCTTAGGTTGTCTGGACAAAAATTAGAAAAGGTAGAAAATTAATATGATACAATCACTTCCAAACTCACCTGTATATAAATATGGGTATAGACTGTATATCGCATTATTTTTTGCCTTTTTACTTTTGCCACTTATAGCGATATCTGTATTGGCATTTAATGACACAACATCAATTACTCTTCCTTGGAAAGGTTTTACATTAGATTGGTTTTTTGCTGATACTACAGCAAGAAAAGGTCTTTTTAGCGATGCAGACCTTCTTCAGAGTATATGGATCAGCTTACAGACAGCATTTTTGATGGCAGGACTATCTACTGTTGTGGGCACAATTGCTGCATTATTGTTTGAACAGTATAACTTTAGATTTAAGAACTTACTTTACTTCTTTGCTATTGCTCCTTTAGTTATACCCGGTGTTATACTTGGTATATCTATTCTGCTTGGCTCAACCTATGTAGGGGGGATTTTGGATACAAAATTTGGCATAGATCTTGAGATATTTGGTCCAGGGTTTTGGCTTGTTGTTTTGGGACAATTCTCTTTTGGTGCCACTTATGTAATGCTACTTGTGGCTGCCAGACTCAAAAAGTTTGACTTCGCACTTGAAGAAGCTGCATTAAGTCTAAAGGCAAGCAGATTAGAGTCTATATGGTATATCACAATTCCATTCCTTAAGCCTGCTATTATCGGTGCATTTGTGGTAGCATTTTTGATGAGTTTTGCAAATTTCAACACAACGATATTTTTGATAGGCTCTGATCCTACATTGCCAGTTGATCTCTATTCTAGAATTAAATTTAGTTCCACACCAGTACTAAATGCAGTTTCGTTTATGATTATACTTATTATCACGATTGTTGCAACTGCCAGTGTATTTATAAAAAAGAAAAAATAGTGAAGATAATTCATCTGACAGATACCCATCTGCTGGAGACACAGGGGGACAATTTATATGGACTGAACCCTGCATATAGACTTAAAAGGGCACTTAAAAGTATAGGCAGATTACATAAAGATGCAGATTGCATCGTAATCACTGGTGATTTGGTCAATGAGCCATCTATAAAGGCCTACAGGGTATTGCAAGAGCTATTGGAAGAATCCAAAATTCCAGTTTACTTACTGGTGGGAAATCATGATAGCAGGCAACAATTTGGAAAACATTTCCCCGACTTTATACAAGATGGGTTCGTACAGTATGAAGCAGAGATAGATGGTCGTATACTGTTGTTTCTAGATACCCTAGTAGAGGGAGAGTCTTATGGTATGCTTTGTGATGAAAGAATACTCTGGCTAAAAAAGAGACTCAAAAAGCATAAAAAGAAGGATGTATTACTCTTCATGCATCATCATCCAGTAGAGTCAGGACTCTACGAGATGGACAGTAATGCAAATTTCAGGACAAAAGATGCCTTTTGGGATCTTCTTGTCGAGTATGATTGTGTTAAGCATATAGCTTTTGGACATCTGCATCGTATCATGCATGCTACATACAAAGGTATTGCTACTCACTCTACTAGAAGTACTACCTTTCAAGTCTCTTATCAGCCTCACAGTAACTCTGAGCATCTTACAAATCAGGAAAAGGCGACTTATGCTATTATTGAGATAAACAAGCATGGTACTATACGGATACACCACCATGAGTATCTAAATGAGAAGATGTATTACAAGGACGAGTCAAGGTTTTCGGGATGAACTTTATGGATCAGTTTAGCTCAAACAAACTGGTTGTAGCACATCGTGGATATCGTGCCTGCTATCCAGAAAACACACTGCTGTCATTTAAAAAAAGCTTAGGAAAGTGTGACCTTATAGAACTTGATGTGGGATTTAGTAAAGACGGTATGGCTATTGTCATACATGATGATACGCTTGATAGAACTACAGATGTTGCCTCAGTAGATTGTTTTGATTTCCCATATAATATCGTAGATTATGAATATGATATGATAGAAAGCCTAGATGCTTCATCATGGTTTGTTCGTAGTGACCCTTTTGGAACTATCTCGCAAAATATTGTTTCTATACAAGAGTTGCAAGAATCTCCTATCCAAAAGATACCAACCTTAAAAGAGGTACTCATCTTTTTAAAGCAAAATAATATGCCTGTAAATGTTGAGCTTAAGGATATGAGCGGTACCAAGTTTGATGCTCTAGCTACAGAAAAAGTATTGGATATAATACATGACCTTGATATGGTAGATATGGTGATAATCTCTTCTTTTAATCATGCTTATCTTCGCCAAGTAAAGAAAGTAAATCCAAATATTTGCATTGCTGTCTTGCAAATATATGAAAATATAGAAAATATTGTTGAGTATTTAAAAAGCCTAGATGCATCATGTTATCACCCGGAGCTAGGAATTGCAAACAGAAGAGTTGTTCAGAAGGTATCAGATGCTGGAATTATGGTAAATGTTTTTACAGTGAACGACCCTAAAGACCAAGAGCGTTTGTATGGTTATGGGGCAAGGAGTATATTTACAGATTTTTTATAAAGGAGACATCATGAGTGCAAGTACCAAAATAGTGGCTACCTTAGGTCCAGCAAGCAATAGTTTAAAGATGATAACAAAGCTCATGAAGGCGGGAGTAAGCATATTCCGCCTTAATTTTTCACATGGTAGTCATGCTGAGCATCTTGAGACATTGAATATCATAAGAGCTGCATCCAAACAACTTCAGGTTACAATAGCAGTGCTTCAGGATATCTCTGGCCCAAAGCTAAGAATAGGCGATATAGATAGACAGTTTGATCTAAAAGAAGGAGATCAGATAACTTTTGTCTATGAGTGTGTAATAGGTTATCAGGTTAGTATAGATTCCTATGTGGTAAGCATAAATTATCCAGATATTCTAAAAAGAGTTAAGGAGGGTGAGTATATATATCTCTACGATGGAACCATACGAGCTAAAGTTGTATCCGTAGGGGAAAATGTAAAGGTTAGAGTAGAAAACAATGGTCTTTTAAGTTCCAAAAAAGGGGTTAATTTCCCAAACACTGAGATAGGAATTGATGTACTTACGAGCAAAGATCGAGAAGATATAGCTTGGGGTGTTGCCAATGGTGTAGATATGTTTGCCATATCATTTGTGCAAAATGCAGATGATATATTAAGTGTAAGCAACTTGCTAGATGGATATGACGCCAAGATAATTGCAAAAATAGAGAAGTTTGATGCCATAGAACATATTGATGAGATTTTGGCAGTATCAGATGGGCTGATGGTGGCAAGAGGTGATTTGGGTATAGAAGTGCCTTATTATGAGGTTCCCACTCTTCAGAAAATGCTCATACGAAAAGCTAACGAGCAAGCAAAGCCGATCATCACAGCCACTCAGATGCTCTTGAGTATGACTAGAAGTCCAAGTCCTACCAGGGCTGAAGTCTCTGATGTTGCCAATGCGGTTTTGGATGGTACTGATATGGTCATGCTGTCAGAGGAGAGTGCTATAGGTGACAATCCCGTAAATACTGTAGAGACTATGAGTAGTATCATTAGGCAAACGGAGAGGATTTATCCTTGTCGCAGAAAAGAAATATGGAAATCATACGATAAAGGCAATATCATCGAGCGTTCTGTAGTCAATATCGCAGACAAACTGGGAGCTACAGGTATCCTATCTTTGACAAGTTCAGGAAGAAGTACAGTGAAAATATCCAGATTTAGACCCAAGACAAAAATATATGCATTTACGCATACACAAAGTCTGCTAAACCAATTAAGTATGTTGTGGGGCGTGACACCTATAGTCAAACTACCAATCTTGTCACCATCTAAGCTTATACAGGCTATGCTTGTCGCACTAGATGATGCAGGTAGACTTGATAAAAATGGATTATATATCACAGCTATCGGATATCCAGCAGGAGTGCCTGGATCCACCAATACCATCAAGATACTCAATGAGGCAGAAATCTTATATTATTTGAACTTAGATTGATTAGAGGTGTCCTTAAGTATCTCATGATAAAATAGTATAATTATATACGGCGGATTATTATATGAATAGAACTATTGTTGTTTTTCTACTTTTTTCTTCATTGCTTTCAGGGGGTGGCTATTTTTCTACTCAAGATGATATTTGTAAAGAAGCGACTGATCACTATTGTGCAAATGATTCAGAAGCTATAAAAAACTTACAATTGTCTCTAGCATCGGATAGAAACCTTAAGCGAGTCATCAGTATGGACGGCATATTGGGAGATAATACTCATGAGGCTGTCATTGTTTTTCAGAAACATTATGGGATTGAGCCAGCAGATGGGTGGGTAGGCAAAAAAACAAGGCAAAAGCTGGATGAGGTTTATGACCTCAAGCCATTTTCTTTTTCTAGAGCTGGTGATATATGTGAAGAAGCAGAAGGACAGGAATGTCCAAATGAGTTCGAGGAAGTTCGTAACTTCCAGATAGTTATGAATTTTGATAAAAATATGAGCGTTGATCTGGACATGGATGGCAATTGGGGCAAAAACACTATGGCAGCAGCAGTAAAAATGCAGAAAATTTATGGAATGATACAGGTTGATGGCTGGATTGGAAAGGGCTCCAAGCGACTACTAGACAAGCTCTCAGCAGGACTATTATTTCCTAAAGTACCCAAGATGTTTAGGCAAGTTAGAACTGGTAAGATAGCGACACTGAGTGGCAACATAGGAGCCAGCAAGAGAGTAAGAGCTGGTAGCTACGCGGCTTTTAAGCGTAGCAAAGGATATCCCAAAAGCTTTGCTGTGTACCGTAATGATAAGCTACTCAAAAAAGCAAGCACAATCAAGACGAAAATTGTGATCAATAAGAAAACTCAGCGTATAAAACTCTTCGTGGGTAGTGAAGTGGCTATTGACTCCCCATGCACCACTGGAGCTATTAGAAAACTAGAGCCCAATACTCGAAAAGTATATAACAAAAGTACCCCAAGTGGAAACTTTAAAATAACAGAAAAGATTGTTGATAAACGATCTACGATATTTGGTAAACTTTATCGTAATGGTAAAATGGTTTGGAGAGGAGATAGGCGTAAATACAAAGGGCCTTCAGCCAAATATATAGGTGCATCACTCAAAAACTGGATGAGACTAACCAGTTCAGGTATAGGTATCCACGGCAGTAAATATGTAAAACGATACCCAGCTACAAATGGATGCATTCGTGTGCCCTACAATGTGGTCACAAAGATTTTTAAATATGCCAAAAAAGGTACGCCAGTTAAGATTGTGAATTGATATTTAATCTTCTTTGGAGAATGATTTATCAAGTTTTAGAATACCATCTTTCATGCTATATACTTGGTCAGCAAGTAGGTTACAATCCTCTATTTCATGAGTGATCATAATGGTGTGTAGGTTATTGTCTTCGGTTATCTTTTTGACTAGATCAAGCATTTGTAGCCTAGTCTCTCTATCTAGTCCAGTAAAAGGCTCGTCAAGTAAGAGTATAGGCTTGTTGCGAAGCAGTGCACGAGCTAGTGCTACTCTCTGCTGTTGTCCGCCTGATAGTTCTGTGGCAAGCTTTTGTTCATGTTTTGAAAGGTTCATTTGGGATAGTATCTCTTTGACCCTACCTAGCTGCTCTTTATTAGCTTTCCCTTTTGGGTTTATGCCTAGTAGTATATTTTTATGCACAGAAAGATGCTCAAAAAGATTATGCTGTTGAAAAAGTATAGTGACTGGTCTCTTTTCTATAGGTAGCTCGAGTAATTCTTCATCATCAAGCTTAACAGATCCACTATCTGCATCTAGGAACCCTGCGATCAGATCAAGCATGGTTGACTTACCGCTACCACTTTCACCCAGTACTCCGATAATTTTGCCAGAAGACATCTGTAGGGCAAAATGATAAGTGTATATTGTGGCGACAGTTTTATAGCTGTATGTCAGATTTTCTATATTGAGCATTCTCTCCCTTTGCAAATATTCTTGGTATTATAACAAAGAGACCCAAAACCAAGACTAGAAGTATTAGTGCAACTCCTGCTGCATCACTATTACGGTATGATCCCATAAGCTGATATAAGTACCAAGGAAGTGTAGTGATCTCATCACTCCCAAAGAGAGCAATCACTCCTAGGTCTCCAAGTGACAATGCAAAAGATAGAGCAAAAATATAGCTTATGGATGAGCGGAGATATGGTATCTCGCAATATCTCCATCGTACCAATGTGCTAAGCCCAAGAGAGAGGGTCAGCTTATCATACCTATAAGCAGTTTTCTGCATAGCAGGATAGATAATCGAGAGGGCAAAAGGTAGACTCATCAAAACATTGGCAGTGAGTACCGCTATCATCGCCCAAATAATCATAGGTGCTTCAAACCTCTGTGATATAAGAAAGAATCCAAAACCAAGTATGAGTGAGGGGATAGCTAGATATAAGTTCCCTGAAAAAGCTATCATTAATTCCAGTGTCTTGCTAAACTTAGAGTCCGAGATCTTAAATGGCAGGATGAAATTGCGTCTTGCATCGCTGAGAAGTAGGGCAAATAGTACAGTCAGACAGGCAGAGACTGTGGCAATAGCCAAGCTGATACTAAGCGATCTTATAAAGAGTGGATTTGTGACAATTCTTATAAAGTCTGCTTGTATACCGTCTGCAACTATGGCAATAAGTGGTAATATAAAAATAATTGTCGATAGAGCTATAATGGCTCTTTGGAGCAAGCCTCTATTTTTTGGTTCTCTCCATGTTATGAGGCTATTGGAGGTTTTTAGATTTCCTGATCCTACTCTGAAACTAGATGATAGGAGAACGAGCATTATAGATATGCTAAGCTGAATAAGAGCAAGTTTGAGAGCAAAAGGAATATCAAAATCTATCTTAATAGCCTCATAGATGGCAACTTCTAGTGTGTTGTTCGACGGTGATCCTCCAAGAAGCAATACTATGGCAAAAGAGGTAAAGCAGAGCAGAAATATAGTAGCAGCCATACTTACTATCGTTACTCTGATAGCCACCCACTCCACAAGCCAAAATCTCTGCCATGCGGAGAAGTTTAGACTCTTGGCAAGTCTATATTTCTCTTTGGGTATAGATTCAAAGCTATGCAGTAAGCCTCTTGATGCAAATGATGCATTGAGATAGACATGAGCTATCAAAATACCTGCAAGACCATAGAGCCAACCTCCAAATGAATAGTCGAAGAGGTATAGAGATAGTCTGTTTAGCCAACCGTTGTTGCCAAGAATAGTAATCATTCCAAAAGCCACTATGAGTGTAGGCAGTACAAGAGAAGATGAAAAGAGTGCAATAAGTAGGCTTCGTCCCTTGAAATTTGCTTGATGTGTGAGACTCCATGCCAATACTGTCCCAGCAGATACAGATAGTACAGTGGATATGCTAGCTTGATATAGTGTAAACTTCACAAGTCCCATGATTCTATCGTCTATGATAGAGATTGGAGCGGCGTCCGAAAAATTGTAAAGTAAACTGAATAATAGAACTGCAAAAGAGAGTAGGGCTATAGATATGGTGAGCCCTGGGATAACAGAGGCTCTAAATCTCCATATCTCTTTGTGTAGCATACTTATTTTGCGACTGCTTGAATCCACTCATCAACATATAATTTCTTATTTTCTTTTACTTTTTGACTATCCATTAGTATCATTTTTGAAGGAACCTTGAGAGTAGAGAAGCCATTTGGGAGACCTTTTTTGGTTTTGACTACTGGATATGTCCAATTTGTAGTAGGGATAATATCTTGAAAGGTATCAGATAGCATAAATTGTAGGAATTTTTGTGCCAGTTCTTTGTTTTTAGAGCTCTTGAGCATAGCTGCCACCTCTATCTGCCCATAGTGTCCTTCCTTGAAGTCTGCTGATAGATAATTAGTCTTCTCTTCGGCTATGATATGGTAAGCTGGCGATGTTGTGTAGCTCAGTACCATGTCTGCCTCACCTTTGAGAAACAGTCCATATGCTTCTGACCAACCTTTGGTAATAGTGAGGATATGTGGTGATAGTCGTTTCCAATACTCTGCTGCCTTGTCTCCATATACTGATTTAACCCACAATAGAAGCCCAAGGCCTGGTGTGGAAGACCTGGGATCTTGTATGACTATTTTGAAACCCTTTGGCATAGATACTAGCTCTTCAAAGGAAGTAGGTACTTTTTTTAGCTTATCCATATCATATACAAATGCAAAATAGCTATAATCAAAAGGCACAAATGTATCATCATTCCAGTCTTTTGGAAGCACTACCTTACTAGTATCTGTCGAGTGCTTCTCAAAAAGCTTTGTCGCTTTGGCAGTAAGAGCGATACTTGTATCTAGCCCCAGCAAGACATCTGCTTTGGTTCTGCTGCCTTCCATCTGTATTTTTCGTAGGGTTCCTATGGCAGATGAAGAGGCTACAAAATTTAGAGTACAGTTGCACTCCTTTTCAAAAGCTTCTTTGATCTTTGGAGCTGGACCCCAAGAAGCGGCAAAAGAATCATATGTGTAGACAGTGAGTGTTGGCTTCTCGGTAGCATATAATGCACCTGCCATGATAAGTGTGAGTAGTAGAAAATTCTTTTTCATAGTTTATCCTTACTTTGTTATTATGGTAAGGAGAGATTGTTTGTGCAATAAAATTTGATTGCAACGAAGCTTCTCTTCCTTACGCCAGAATTACCTGGTTCAAGTTCAGCGGGTAGGCTTTGTCTTCTCAGCTATTTTGGGTTAATAGCACCCCGAGAGTGTTGAACTGATAATATAACAGATTTGGATAAAAATAGTCTTAATATGAAACTCATTTAATCTTCCGTATAAACAATCCACCCAATATCAAGACAAGTGCTACCCATACATTTATTTCTGGTATTGAATTGAAGAATAGCCATGACCAAAATATGGTAAACATAGGAATGAGATATGATACCTGAGACATGAACTGTACCCCAGTTCTCTGAACTAGATTAATCCGCATGAGTGAGGCTAGGGCGGTGGGTACTATAGCTAAGTATATGATGGTCAAGAACGGATAAGAGAGTAGCGAGATACTGCTTGGAGGCACAAGTAATATAAAAGGAAACATCATTAGTGACGCTGTGAGAAACATAGAGCAGGAGCAGACGAGGGTATTGATGTGATGTAATTTCCTTATCAAAAAGCCAGATGTTATGTAACCCATGACAGCTATGAGCATGGCAACTTTGCCATAAAGACCATATATATCGCCAGAAAAGAAATCATCCCCAAAGAGGATAAATATGCCAATAAAACCCATAGAAACGCCGATAAGTTTAAATATATTTATTTTCTCGTCATGCGTGACAAAATGAGATGTAATCAGTGCAATAAACGGCCCAACTGCTAACAATACAGCAGCAGTGCTTGCTGAGACATACTGTTGACCCCATGAGATGAGATAGAAGGGCATAGCATTGTTGAGCAGTCCTAGCACGATAAGCATGACCCAGCTTTTTTTATCTCTAGGGAAGGAGAACTTTCTGAATAGGATAAACAGTAACAATAAAAGTGCAGCTATTGATATCCTATAAAAAGCCACTTGGAATGGATGGAATCCAGTCAAGGCATACTCTATACCCACAAAAGCACTGCCCCATATGGCTGATAGCAACATAAGCCAAAAATAGTCTATGTGTCTAGCATTTTGAATTGTTTTCAACTTTTCTGCTCTTCTTTGTATGTCACTTCCAGCCTATCGGATTTTTTGATAGGAATATTGAACCAGTCAACTGTTATACTTAGATATGGTACTGCACTTATCTCTTGTCTCATCACCTCTTTATCGTTTAGCAGAATATTGAGTACACCTTTTGTATGTTTTGGGAATCTTATCTTGCACAGGTATTTCTGCTTTTTGTTACACTCTATGAGAGTAGGATAACACCACCCTATAGCTCCACCTATCTCTATCTTGACTGTGATAGGAATATCATTTTTTTGTAGCGATTTATGTATTGCTATTCCAGCTTTTTTGCCCTCGAAATAGCAGTTGAATGCCGTTAGTGCACCTCTGATCACATTACCTGCTAGAAAATACCGTTTATCTTTTGTTTGGAAGTTGTGTGTTATATCTGTAGAGCGGTTAAGTAGGTTGAAGTCATGTAAATGCTTCTGTAGCAAAGAACTCTCAGGAACAAAGCCACCAGAAAAAATCACAGCGTCACATTCTATGGTTTGCTCTGTATTGTTCTTGGAAATAGTAATACTTTTTACTTCTTTGTCTTCAGTGTTTATGCTTAGAAGCTTTGTGGATGTGTGAACTGGCGTTTTTAGTAGATATTTGGATGCATAGCTAAGTATACTAAAACTTTTGATTTTATCTTCTTCTTCGATGATTCCTGTGACCTCTATGCCTGCCTCTCTTGCCGTCATAATAGCAGAGAATGATACTATCTCACTTCCTATGATTACTGCTTTATTGAAAGGCTTACGATGGTGAATGTGCACAAATCTTTGCAGGGCTCCTGTGGTTATAATATTTGGACTTCTGCCGCCACTTATTGCCATAGAAGACCGTGTAGTTTCTCTGGCTCCCATAGCAAATAGAATTCTTTTTGCTATGTATTTGATCTCTCCATCTATGGTACTAAATGTTAGAATATCACCATTAATATGAGTTAGCGAATGTTTGAGTTTGATTGCCACGGAATGCTCTTTGGCTTTTCTCTCAAGAGTCATGGCATAATCCAAACCAGTCATAGGTCTATAGAATTCCATCAGTCCAAACCCCTGATGATCGCAGTGTCTGGATGTCATGGCTACTTGGTTTTCCCTGTCAAAGACCAGCATATTTTTGTCATGTCCAAGCTTGGATAGTTCTATGGCAGCAGCTATTCCTGCAGGCCCAGCTCCAATGATAGCAATATCTATCTCAATAGGCTCTCCTATATCATTTTGGTACATGATTTCTTTACCTCACTTTCACATATACTTGCTACGCTTGCCATGCAGTTGAATCCTTGACACCTACCCATCATAGCTCTGGTACGCCTTTTGAGTCCGCTCATTGTTCCTGCTGGAGTATCTCCTACGCATGCCTCTCTGATTTCCCTATCTGTTACCATCTCACAATGACACACGATTCGCCCATATCCAGCTACCTGATGATCTCTACTGCTAAATTGTGAAATATTTGGAATGGATATTTTTTTACTTGCTTTAGGTGAGTTATATTTTGTATCATTTAGCTCATAAACATGTTTTGCCAATCCAAGAGCAGAAGTGAGTCCAGTTGATCGTATGCCACCAACAGTAATCCAATTTTTCTCATCATTAAATTTGACTCTATAATATGTCTCATCTGAAGCAGGTCTGAGTCCAGCAAATATCGCCGTGACCTCATGTTCTTCAAGTGCTGGTAGCATAGTGTATGCTTTCTGTTTGAGATCTTCCAGTGTTTCTTTTGTGGTTATGCTATCTATTCTGTTATCTTGGTCTTCAGCTGTAGGTCCTACCAGAAGATTACCAAAAGCAGTTTTAGTGATGACAACACCTTTGGTTCTCTTAGTTGGCACAGGTAGTATGATAGAATTGATTAGGTCATATGCTGTCTCATCAAAGATAAGAAATTGTCCTTTTCTTGGAATGATTTTAAAGTCGATATTTCCACTTATCTTTTCAACTATATCTCCATATAGACCAGCTGCATTGATTACAACTTTTGCCCTAATAGGATTTTGTTTTGTATCCAGCTCCCAATATGCACCATTGTGCTTTCCATTTGTAACCTCATGACTAAAAGCTGTTTTTCCTCCACAGGATATGCCTTTTTTGACATAAGCAAGTGGGGCACTCCAAGCATCGATGACCGCCTCACCATGTACTATGATAGCACCTTGTGCATTTTTTGATAGATTTGGCTCCATAGAGAGCACCTTTGATGAGGCTATCTGCTCTAGCTCCTGAACGCCATTTCCAAGTCCTTTTTTCAATATGCCATCTAGCTTCTCTAGCTGTTCTTCATTCCATGCGACTACCATTGCCTTGGTGTGCAATATCTGTAGATTCAGCTCATCTTTGAGCTTCAAGAACTCATCATAACCTTTTTGAACACATGCAAGCTCTAAGCTCTCTGCTGGAGCATCAAAGCCTGTGTGGAGTAAGGCACTGTTGCCTTTACTAGCACCTTCTAATATATCATTTTCTTTTTCGATCAACACGGCTTTGGCACCCTGCTCACAAAACTCTTTAAATATAGCACAGCCCACTACACCTGCACCGATAATAGCGATGTCAAATATTTCATTTTTCTGAAACTTTTTGTGTCGAATTGGAAAAATTGTATTTAAGTTGATAGTATTCATGTTTGGCCTAGCTCTGATTTGGTATGGTTTTTTTTTCGACATAATTTATACTCCTTCTGTAAGCAAAGTTTTAGCTTCCAACTCTAATGTATCCCTTGTGTCTTTATCCCACCTGAGTACATCTTGCATAATATCGCAAACGCGAGGCAATATCTCTAGTGACATCGCTCTGTTTTTGAGCCCAAGATTGATCCGTCTTACGATAAAGTCTAGTGGTTTTTTGACATATTCATATCGGATACAGTAGAGTAGCTCTGCTATCATTGTTTCATTTTTGGGATGTAATTTAGCTGAAGCATTTTCACTATTGGCGATCTCTATGACCTTATAAGATTGGTCTCCGTATAGATTTTTTAGATGTTTTTCTATGTTTGTAGCCGTGATATCTTTCTGGCTCCCTACAACTCTGTATTGATTTGTTTTGCATGGGTGGCTCTGCGTGGTCTTTCCTAATTTCTGTAGTACAAGGTCTATAGTAGATTCTGACATGGATCTATAGCTAGTCCACTTGCCACCAGCCACGGTCATAAGTCCAGAGTTTGAGAATACTGCTATATGTTCTCTAGCTATTGTTGCTGTGCTTTTTGCTTCATTTTGCTTCAGTAGAGGACGAATACCAGCAAAGGTAGCAAGAATATCATATTTATAAATATGAATATTAAGATATTCATTAATATTTTTTAATAGGTAAGAAATTTCTTCTTCTTCTGCTCTAGGATGTTCACTTATGTTACACACTATATCGTTAGTTCCTATTAGACAGTTGCCTTGATAGGGGAGCACAAACAGAACCCTGCCATCACTTGTTTTGGGTATCATAATGCCTTTAGGTGACGGCAAGAATTTTTTATCTACAATGATATGTATGCCACTACTTGTTTGTATTATTTGCTTACATTCAGCCTCATCTAATTTTCTAACTTCATCTATAAAAGGCCCAGTAGCATTTATGACTATCGATGCTTCTATAGAGAAGGTTTTAGAACTTAGCTTATCCCATATAGAGACAGCAACTATCTTACCACTTTTTTTCTGGAAGGATATGAGCTTATGATGATTGTGGGCACCCGCTCCATTTTCTTGGGCACTTTGAAGTAATGCTATTGTCATCCTGCTATCATTGAATGTTCCATCATAATAGCTGACTGCTGCTTTAAGCCCTTTGGGGCTAATCGCTGGGTTGAGCGCAAGAGTTTTTTTGGCAGATAATATTTTACTTTTGCCTAGAGTAGCGTTGCCTGAGATTATGTCATACAGGAAAAGTCCAGCATAAATATAGGGAACTTCCCACCATCGATATAAGGGAGTGATTAGCTCGATAGTATTAGCTAAATGAGGAGCATTTTGCAAGAAAAGTTTTCTTTCTCTGAGTCCTTCTTTGACTAGACTATATTGAGCCCTATCACATCTTTTAACTGCCGCTTCAAGATACCTTACTCCTCCATGGATAAGTTTGGTGCTTCTGCTACTGGTTCCTTCTGCAAAATCATTTTGTTCAAACAGTATCACAGAAAGCCCTCGCAATGAGGCATCTAGAGCAATACCTGCACCAGTAGCTCCTCCTCCTATTATGACAATATCATACTGCTTGTCTATTGTATTATCCATCGCATAATAGTAGCATCAAAGATGGATATGGGGGCTTAAAAAAAGATTCAGAATGGTTGCGTTGTCTATAGTGCTTATTGCTTTGTTTGTTGCGACAGTATTTGTACTTGATGATAAGCAGAATAAGGCTAAAATATTACGCATAAAGTGTATTTTGCATCGTTACCATGATGTATAGTAGTCAGCTTGGCATTTTCTCAAATGTAATAGTTGCCTGACTTGAGTTGTTTTCTCCGTCATTTGCTTTAAATCTAAAGCTGTTCGGCACTCCATCGAAACAATCTTTGCTTGCTTGAGGGGTATCTATTCTTAAAATCATTGTTCCATTATTTTCAAACACCAAAGTACCATAGCTTGGATCAGATAGCTTTATGAAAGTTAGAGAATCGCCATTACGATCTTCTGCTTTGAGGGTAAAGTAAGCATTATTCCATATATCACAACATAGAAGGATAGTATCATCAAGTGCTACAGGTGCATCTGTTTGAGGCTCTCGTTCGGTTATTGTAATAATCATCTCATCACTACTTGATAGTCTATCATTATCCGTAGCAGTGTATATTAGTGTGTGCCGTCCAGCTATAGTAGCTTCGTATTCAAAAGATTTCGAGGCAGATAATAGACTTGACCCTTCTTTCCATGATCTATCTTCAATGCTTCCGTCACTATCATTGTCTTCAGCACTAATAGTAATTGTGTCACCGACCAACAATTGCTTATCAGCTCCTGCATTTACACTTGGAGCCTTATTGACAGGTAAGCTAAGACCAGTAACCACTATAGATACAGTCGCTATATCGGTATTATCGCTGAAGCCAACTTCGAGAACATAAGAGAATGTGTCAGTGCCCGTATAATTATGATCAGGAGTATAGGTGATGGTCTTGTTTGACTCAATGGTTGCACTTGCGTTGTTTGAGCTTGTGACACTTTTTATCTTTTTTTCAAGACTATAATTTCCATCATTTGACAATACATCGATATTGCTGCTTTGGTTCATAGGAACTATTATTGAATCATTCTTTGCATCCGCATTCTTCGGGAATACACCCCCACCACCTTCACAACCAAATAAAAATATAATAGAAATAACTAAAGTATACTTTTTCAAGGCAATCTCCTGATACTAACTGAAATTATAAGATACTGGCTATCATTATATTTTAATCTATATTATACTGTGCTAAATGCTATAATTCCAAAACCATAGAGGGATAAAATGAAAAATATAATATATAAATCACATTGTGTAAATATGCATAGGTACTCAGTGTGAGCATCTCACTTTCTTTTTCATGGAACGAGCAGGCATTTGCTACTGCAGGAGAGATTGCCTATAAATACAAGGCGACTCATACATATAAGAAATACTACGGATATTTTTTTATAGCTCTCATGGTACTAGGCTCATTTAGAGCAGTTGGACTTGGGGACTACTCTATGCTTTATATTGGTGTGATACTATCTCTTTACTGGTATGTAGCTAGAGGTCTACTCTATAAAAGTAGGCTCAAAAGTCAATTTAAGAAAGAACACATCAAAAATGCAACTATGAAATTTACTTTTTCCAAAGAGGGTGTCAATATAAATGGAAACATGATTCCGTGGAGTCATATTTCTAAAGTGATTGTTCATCCAAAAGGTTTTTTACTGGAGAGAAGAGAGGGATATCCATACATACCTGCAACGGCATTCGAGAGTGACAATGATGTGGAAAAGCTATTGGACATACTGGAACAAGAAGATATTTTATTATTGCGAATGAGTTAAGGGCACCTCTAATAATAAGTGTCCTTAAATTTATTGAAGCTATATGGTTATCGCATTACTTAGTGAAATTTCGGACAAAAACCCCAAGCCATAAACCAGTACCTATCAGTAACCCTCCAACTAAGTGATAGAGTTCTATAGTTTCTCCAAGAAAAAATACAGCCATTATAGCACCAAAAAGAGGCATAAGGTGAATAAACTGCCCTCCGACAGAAGCCCCTAATTTTTTCATACCATAGTTCCAAGCAAGATAAGAGATGATGGATGGGAATATAGCTATATAGGTGAATGCCATAATCATATTGTTGTTGAGTATGATTTGTTCTTGAAATGGATCTAATATCCATATAGGAAATATCATGATAGTCCCTAGCAGCAATAGTATGCCTAAAAATGGTACTGAGCTCAGCTCTTTTGGTCTGAGGTATTTTAGCAATATAGAATAAAGTGCCCAGACTAAGGCTGCTAACAGCATCCATAGGTCACCCTTGTTGATTTCAAGTGTTACCAATACTTGCATATTTAGCTTGACCAATATCACAAGAACTCCCAGTAGGGAGATAATGACACCTAATATCTGCCTAAATGATATCTGTTCTCCAAAAAATATACTAGTGATAAGAAGAATAAATATAGGAATAAAAGAGTTCAGTAAGGTTGCATTTGTAGCAGTTGTATATAGTAGACTAATGTAGGCTAAAGAGTTGAATAGGCTTACGCTCAAAAGTGCCAAGACTGATATCTGCCAAAAATCTCTCTTGATAATATCTTTTTGCAACCACATGGATTTTATAGCAAAAGGAAGAAAAATAACACTTGCAAGAAGCCATCGCCAAAAGGAAAGACCTATAGGAGCATGCTGGTCTGCAACAGCTTTTCCTACGATAAAATTACCTGCCCAAAGTAGGGGAGGTATGATCATGACGAGATAAGGCTTAATCGTTTTTCCTTCAGAGAGCTTATGTGGCATTATATCAAAAATCCTTTGTTGCACATTTACTGCACAGTGGATTGGCTATACTTGCAAAAATCAAAGGAGAAACAGTGAAGAAGTTATTTTTATTTTTCGTTATTGTGCTATCAGCATCGTTTGCTCAAGCTGCTGCAGGATGGCTTGGTGACTATAGTGCCACTCTAGCAAAAGCACAAAAAATTCACAAACCAATTGTCATGATGTATTCAGCAGAGCATTGACCAACTTGTAATAAAATGAAGCAGGATGTTTTCACACAAAAAAAAGTTGCAAGTTTTCTCTCCAGGAATTTTGTGTCAGTGGAGCTGGATGTAGACAAAGATGAGCTAGTAGAAGGCTTCAGTGTCGTCGCTGTACCTACATTCTATGTATTAACCGAAAAAGGAAAGATGATAGATGCGGTAGTGGGCGGTGCAAATGCTAAACAATTTGTAGATTATCTAAAAAGCGTATTGCCCAAAAAGTGATGCTATTCTATTTCACAATTTGGGATTATTTGACTAGATAAAAGTATGCCACATCATTCCTTGCTTCCATTTCATACCTATTTTCAGGAGTTTGGATAGTCATGGATGTGTTTGTGGTGCCAACCGTGGCAGTGGCATTGCACTCCGAACTTATATTTTGACATTTGTAGCGAATAGTGATGCTGTCTTTGAAGTAATGTTTCTCTTCGACTCTTAACAAATATTCTTTATCGCTTAAGTGAGTTATCTTGAGAATATTTCCTCTATGCATGGAAGCGATTTGATCAGCATCTATCTTGAGTATAGCAATAGGTTGCATAGATCTATAATTTTCAAATACAAATTTTGTCTTTGAGCCATCCATCTCTCGGAATACCTCTGTTGTCTTCTCAAAGGTTCTGATGTTTGGTACAATATAGTTGCGTTCAGATGCAAAACAGTGTGTAGAAACCCCTAAATTTAGTAAGATTGAAATCCCAGCAGTCCACTTCATTGCCCAGCCCCCTATATTTGTTTGATTATTATTAAAATGATTAAGGGCACATCTAGCAATAGGTGATGCCCGCAGGGTGGACTTTGCAAACGCAATCTTGCACAAAATATTTAAGGCGTCTTAGCTATGGCTAGGACTTATAAATCTTTTGCACAACCTTACATTTGCAAAGTCCATTGGGGGTATTACCTATTGTTAGAGGTGCCCTTAAATATTTCGTATAGATAATTATATCCGAATGAGATTACTTGAGTGTGACTTTGCCAGTATTTACAATGATGTTCAATAGTTTTAATTCTTATCTTGATTTGAGACAATTGTTTTTTGGTTGTGTTGTGTTAAAATGATAAAAATTTTAAAAAGGCAAACAGAATGAATATTGAAAATGCAAGACCATTGACTGTAGATAATGCTACGGTAGAGTTTATAGAAGGTACAGTAGATGGCGTAACTACATATAAATTTGACACCACAAAAGAGGGTCATCCTATGGTTAATGCTATGGCAGGATTAGCTATACTTGGAGATGATGAACAGTTGCTGATGGTAAATCATTGTGCACCTATGGGGCTATATCCAAAGATAGAGAATGAATTTAATCACTCACACCAAGAGATGCCAGATGGCACAACACATATACTTTTTACCAAAAAAGAGGGCACTCAAAGTACAACAGACTTTTCAGCTACTAGTTGTGGCGGCGGGTGCTAAGAGTCTGTATAAAAATGAAATAGTATTTGGAGATAGTCTACTCAATAGACTATCTTGTCTCCTATAGCGTATAACTTGCACTCTCCACTAATTTTATTTTTAGACTTAGTATTGCTAGTGTTACATCTTTTTAATGCTTCTGTATTAGCTTTGTCCTGAGAAGTAAATTCAAAAGAATATCCTGAGGCAAATCTTTTGTCAGCACTTATAATCACTGCCATTGCTTTATTGGGCCTAAAAGTCTTATACTCATTATATATTTTATCTAGATCTGCTATCCCACTGCTTTTACTATCGTCAAAAGGATTAAAGCTAGATATTGAGCAGCCAGTTAGCGAAATCAATATCGTACTCACCATCGAACCAAAAATAATATTCTTCATTTAATGCCTCCAAGTTTTATTATTTTAGATTGTATAGTTTTTATTCTTAATGTATAGGAAAACATCCATGATAGTACGACAGTAAGTATATAGATATGTTATACTATTTCTATACACAAGAACAGAATCAAATTCTAGTGCTACTTAAGTTCTTCGTCATCAAATAAACCTTCCCAAAAACAATCAACTACTAGAGTTAAGGGGTAGAAATATCGTATAAACATTGCAGTCTTGAAGAGAGATATTATATCTATATAGAGCTACAAAAAGACACATCAATCAATGCTATTGCAAAAACATTAGGCGCCCACAAGGTAGCGTTTCCAAAGAAATACTACGCAATACAGGCAAGAGAGGGTACAAAATCTAGAGGTCAGAAATCTAGAGGTCAGGTAACAATTACAACTCATCTTCTACTCCTCTTTACCACAGCAGAAATAGCCTGCTGTGATATACCCAATACTTTAGCAATCATCTGCTGAGAGTAACCTTCTTTATAAGCTTTGACTATCTGTTCATTTCTCTTTTTCAACTCTTTTATTTTTGAGAACTGTTTTTTTAGTTTAGGTTCATCTGGTTTCTTATCACTATTTGGAGCTTCTACTAGACTGGCTGCTTTTCTCATCTCTTCTAGTTGGGAGCTATCCACGCTAGTATTTAAAAATGCTTTTATAGCGTCTGTATCATCTTTATAGTTTTGGACTATCCATGACTGTTTTAGACACTCAGGGACATTGTCACTATCTAAGAAGTTCTTGTATGAGCTGTATGGGTACTCTTCTAGTTGTTTTACCATGTTTGCTTTGAGTGGGTTTTGTTCTATGTAGAGCATGAGTGTATAAAGATACGCTTCATCTGTGACATACCATGATTTAAATCTTCCTTGCCATAGGTGTCCTACTCTTTTGTTTTTTTTGTTAAAGTAGATGGCGTAACTCATGTTAAGTTGTCTCATAAACTTTGAAAGGTTTTCTGTTTGTATTTCTATAAGCAGATGATAGTGATTTCTCATAAGACAATAATTGTGTATTGTGATACCGTAGCTTTTGGCATGAAAGCACATCAGTTCCTCAAAGTATTCATAATCATCTTTTTCTTTAAAGACGACTATTTGCTCTACACCTCTGTTGATAATATGATAATAGCCTGCTATTTCAATACGTGGTTTTCTTGGCATTCATACTCCTTCTTGGAGAGTATAGCAGAAAAAGATTAGATTGTGATTGTTACCTGACCCCTAGACTTTGACCCCTAGACTTGCTAGACTTTGACCCCTAGACTTTGACCCCTAGACTTCCTAGACTCTCGCCGTTGTATCCATAGACTTCAAAGCCATTGAAGAAAAAAGAAAAGGTCATTTTTGACGATTACATATCGTCAAAAATTCGTAACTTTAACTACCGATTCCATAACTTTTTAAAAAAAGTTCTACAAAAATCTCAGAGAAAAACAAAAATCTTAAAAATTTGCTATAATAGCTAGAACAAAACCTATTGGAGGTAACTATGCAAACATTAACTATCGAAGTCAAAGATGACTTTATGACAGAGTTTATGAAAATGATTGATACTGTAAAAGACAATGTTATAGTTAAAAAAGATAAAAACCTAGAACTTGACCAATATTTTTATGAAAGACAAAAAGATTTACAGAAAACAATGGATGATATTGAGAGTGGAGAAATGCTTACATATGACTTTGAAACCTCAATGGATGAGCTAATTAAAGAGTTGGAAAGTTGAAAATTGTTGAATCACGAAAATTCAAACTGAGACTGCAAATAATAACTAATTACATCAAAAAAGATAAACAAAGTGCTTCAGTTAAATTTGCAAAAGACCTAAAAAAAATTATCAAAGATCTAAATAATTCACCTTTAAAATATAGACCATCTATATATTTTGATGATAAAAATATTA
>JAAXPZ010000050.1 GCA_012329065.1 Sulfurovum sp.
AGGGGAGAGATCCAACTCTACTGGCTCTAGAGCATTTAGAGAGCTTATTATAGCTTCTGATTATGAAGGTACTCTTACGGTAGGGCAAGCACAGGTACGCGATGGTGCACATTGTCTCGATGTCAATGTGGAGTTTGCAGGGCGAGATGGTGCAGTGGATATGCGTGCAGTCATGGAGCGATACAATCAGAAGATAGCACTTCCTCTGATGCCTGATGCCACAAGAGTCAAGACTATGGAGGAGGGCTTGAAGTGCATAGGAGGAAAGCCTATTATCAATTCTGTAAATCTTGAAGATGGTGAAGAGAAGTTTCATGATATTTGTAGACTTGCCAAGAAGTTTGGTACAGCACTAGTCTGCCTAACTATTGATGAAAAAGGTATGGCAAAGACAAAAGAGGACAAGGTAGCCCAAGCAGAACGAATGTATGACATGGCTGTCAACCAGCATGGTATAGATCCTAGAAATCTTATCTTTGATCTACTTACATTTACTGTAGGCTCTGGTGATTTAGAGTATAGAGATGCGGCTATTCAGACACTAGATGCCTTGCGGGAGCTACACAAGAGGCATCCAGAAGTAGGCTCTACTCTAGGTTTATCCAATATTTCTTTTGGACTTGCTATTAATGCAAGACGGTATCTCAACTCTGTATTTTTGCACCATTGTTTACAGGTAGGCTTGACAACAGTCATTATTAATGTCAAACATATAGTACCTTTGGTGAAAATGAGTGATGATGATAGGGCTATCTGTGAAGAGTTACTTTTTTCTCCAGATGACCAATCTTTATTTAAATTTATAGATCATTTCTCTGATGTAAATATCGAAGATGAGGATAATGACGAAGAGTATCAGACTATGTCAAATGAAGAAAAAATAGCAAAACTCCTCATGGATGGAGACAAAGAGCGTATGATACCTCTAGTTGAAGAGGCACGCCACGACATACATCCTGATACTATAGTCAATGAGATTTTGATAGATGCTATGAAGGTAGTGGGTGAGCTTTTTGGCTCAGGACAGATGCAGTTGCCATTTGTGCTTCAATCTGCAGAGACTATGAAAACCACAGTTGATTATCTAAATCCTTATCTCACAAAACAGGAAAAAGAGACAGAAACGACTTTGGTTATAGGTACAGTCAAGGGTGATGTTCACGATGTGGGTAAAAACCTAGTAGATATTATACTCTCCAATAATGGATTTAAAGTTATCAATGTGGGCATAAAGGTGCAGCTAGAAACATATCTGGAAACTATGCAAGCCAACGAAGTGCAGGCACTGGGCATGTCAGGATTGTTGGTAAAATCAACAGCTGTTATGAGAGACAACTTGGAATCTATGGCTGAAATGGGTATAGAGATACCTGTTTTGCTAGGCGGTGCCGCTTTGACTCGCGGATTTGTAGATGATTTTTGCCGACCTATATATAAGGGACCTATATTTTACTGTCGTGATGCTTTTGATGGTGTTATAGCCATGGGCCGTATAGAGAAGTACAATGAGGATCCAAGCGTAGGACTTGACACTAGACTGGCAGGCGATATGAAAGAGAGAGTAGAGAAAAAGAATAAAAAAGAGCTAGTCATCCCTTCTTTTAAAGAGATCAAGATGCCAGATCGTGACATAGAGATACCTACACCCCCATTTTGGGGTAGAAGAGTGATGCGAAAGGGTGATCTGGATCTAAGCATGATATTTGACTGGGTCAATCAGAGGTCAGTCATAAAGATGCACTGGGGATACAAGGCAAAAGGCATGAGTAAAGAAGAATATCAAAAGCTTATGGAGCAGAAAGTTTATCCTACTTACGAACGCCTCAAGAGAGAGTTTATAGATGACGGACTTTTTGATCCTACGATTATATATGGATACTATCCCTGCAGAAGTGACGATCAAGACTTGTTGTTGTTTGATGAGTCGGAGGGTTGGAATATAGATACTAATGCCAGCATAGAGTCGTTTGAGAGCCTTCAAGACAGAGCCATAGGCACATTTAGTTTCCCTAGGCAAAGACGCAAGCCATATAGGGCACTCAGTGACTTTTTCAGGCATGACAGGCATGATATGATAGCTCTCACTTGCGTGAGTGCAGGAAACAAGTTCAGCATTTACGAAAAAGAGCTCTATGATGCAGGTAAATATCTAGAATACAACATGGTGCATGGCTTTTCAGTCGAACTTGCAGAGGCTCTAGCAGAAGTTGCTCACAAGCAGATTCGCATAGATCTAGGCATACTCAAAGATGATGAGGGTGCAAGTCTGAGAGATGTGCGGATGAAGCGATACCATGGAGCCAGATACTCATTTGGCTATCCAGCTTGCCCAGATCTAGAGCAGAGCAGGTTGATATTTGATTTACTAAAGCCAGAAGAGTTCGACATAGAGCTAAGCGAGACCTTCCAGATACATCCAGAGCAGAGCACTACGGCCTTGGTTGTGCATCACCACAAAGCTACTTATTACGCGGTTTAACAAGATACAGTACTGTGACCATGATGCAAACTTATGATTTAGTTCCTCGTATCTAACAACCTCCACAAAAAACTACCCTATAATATCCATGCTCTACTTAAAGAAAACACAGCAGGCATCAAGCCTTGCACACGATGCGTAGGTTTTAGTCTATAGTCAATGCCCTCATGCACAATATGTCAAATTTTCAATAATTTGGCTATGGGTCTTGATAATATATATCAAATGTAGTAAAATAGGTGAGATGCTTTATGCATAGGAGGGAAAATGAAGATAGACAAAGACAAGTCCATATTTTTACTTGGTGGAAAAGATTTGGAGATGCTGGAGATAAAGAGGGTACTAAAAGAACATGATGTCAAAGACCATGCTCTTGCATGGGACACTTCTAGTCTTACTGCCTACAAAAAAGAACTAGAAGCTAACCCAGGCAAAACCTTTTATGCCGTAGAGCTAAACATAGATGAAAATGATGAAGTAGAAAAGAAGCTTCTTAAGACATATGATATACATATCATAGACCATCACGGAAAAAAGCACAATGACAAAGAAGCTTCACTTTTACAAATACTCAAACTACTTAACATCACACCCACAAAAGACCAGAAACACATAGCAGCAAATGATGCCAGATACATCGAGGGAATGAAATGCATAGGGGCTACAGATGACGAGATAGTAGACATAAGGAAACGAGATAAAGAAGCACAACATATTATACTACATGACGAAAGCATAGCTCAAGCTGATGTACAAAAAAGAGTAATAAAAAAATATATATCAATCGTCTATGCACGCACACCTCACTTTTCAGCTATTACTGATAGCTTGTATTTTGACTTTTCTAAAGAAAATAGAACTGCTCAAAGCATCGTGTATAACGATGATAAGATTGTGTTTTATGGTTTTGAGTCAGAGTATATAAAAGGTATATGTGAGAAATTTGATATAAAAGAAAAACACTACTACTATGGTGGTGGCGATACAGGATATTTGGGTATCAAAGATAAAGTAATAAATGCCAAAAGGATGGAAAAAATGATAGACAGTACAGTGAACGATAGACCTTTATACAGCTCGCATGTATTTATGTTTCCCTTTAGGTTTGACTATGCAAAGAAGCCTATAGTCAATGCACATGGGCAGATACATGAATATGAGTTTTACTATAACACACCAATAGAGGAGAGAATAAACCTCGAAAACATTAAAGATATACTAAAAAAAGAAAATTGGCACTACGAAAAGTACGCTACTCACAATGACTCAGAGAAAATACATCTAGCCTATAATGAGTTTTCCTACTTTTATGATTATGCGAAAGACGCACTCTATAATAGAGAGGAGTTTTCCCAAGCTCCAATTTCTAGTTTTTTTAGAAAACAAGATAAAGATGGTAAAAATATGTATGAAGGTGAACTTTATAGCATAAATGTATTCGATACTAAGGATGGAGAAGTCATAGGTAGCACAATGTATGACTTAGAGATAGAAGGTGTCTCTTTAAGAATCTTCCATACAGGTGTAGCCATACTCTCTATAGAGCTAGAGAACTATAAGTATAAAGAGTTCAAAGACATACTTCGTATCAACGACTATGGAAGAAGAGTTTACCCTCAGTTCATAGGGAATGATGAAAAAAACAGAACAGATACAACTAAAAAAAGCTTTTTACCCAACTCCATTCGCATAGGTTCAGATGCTACGGAAGATTTTAAAACCTTTCACTATGAAGACATAGAGATAGGCAATCACATCATGCAAGTACTAGGGCGAGGGCTTTTTGAGGATAAAAAGTATTTTAAAGATGCGAAAAAATATGACAGGTTTTACATACAACCCTCACTAGATGATAGGATGTTTGTGATGTCTTGGTATGGTAATGATGGCATTTCTGCTAACTTAGCAACATGCTACAACTATAAACAGGATGATGACTGGTACAGGTATGTATTTGTAGATGGTAAATGGGCTACTGTAGAAAATAGTATGATGAAAAAAGTATTACTAAAAGATGCAACTTATGACAGGTGGTCTGGGTACAACACCTTGTATGGTATCACTCGTTACTCTTTTGTTCTTTTGAGTTCAAGTTTGCCTGAATTAAAGAAAAACAAGGCAGAAATGATAGTCAAACACATGAACACCATGTACTTTCAAATGGCTACACTACTACTAGCTAATCGTACCTCTATACTGAGGTTTTCAGATGAGATAGCTGCACTTGTATCACCTGTAAACAAGGCAGACATAGACAAGCACACCCAAAAACTGGAAAACCTCTACGACATCTACCTAAAGTACTACAACCGTCTCTACTTCAAGGAAGTCACCCACCAAGACCAAGGCATAGAGCTTTACGACATAGGCATAAGGCAGATGCGTATAGGTGAGCATGTAGATAAGCTAGATGGAAAGTTTGAGAAGTTGTTTAACTTTGCCAATTTGAAAGCAGAGAAGAAATCAAGTAAAGCGATGAACACACTCACCTACTTTGGTGGGTTGTTTCTTGTGCCAACATTTGTTGTTTCTCTTTTTGAGTTATCTGGTGCGAAAGAGTTTATGACTATACCTTATATAGCATGGGTTGGGATTGGTGCTGTTGTTGGTTTTTGTATCGCTAAATATATCATGAGTAGAGGAGAAAACTAATGTCAGAACAAAACAAATGTGAACACACAGACTACAGACTCTGCTTCACTCTTAAACAACACACCCCCATCATCCACTTCCAAGCAGAGCAAAAGGGTGCGACGCTAAGGGCTACGGAGTTGAAACCTAAGTTGGATAGGTTTTTGATAGAAAAGTTTAAAAAAGAGGGAGTTGATTATAAACCTTTTTTGATAGTTGGGCAGGATGGGGCTTTGGATTATAAGGTGAGGGTGGAGCCGAATTTTGACAGTGTAGATAATAGTGCTGATTTGCGAAGTAGTTTGTATTTTGCAGGAAGAAAACCAAATTACTTAACAGAAGAAGAAACGAAAGAATTTGAAAATAACAGAAAGAAATTTAAATCTCAATCTAAAAAATTTAAAATATATATGACTGTGTTTAATGGGAAATTAAAAATAGCTATTGAAGAGTGGTTTTCATCTTTTATATTTCAAACAAATTTTGGAACACGACAATCTAAAGGTTTTGGAAGTTTTGTGGTTTTAGATGATGAACTTAAAGAACTCCCTAAAAATTTATATAAATTTACTGCAAGCTCTCAAAAAGATGCATTTGACAAAATTAATTACTTTTATAAAATGCTTAGAAGTGGCATCAATGAGTACAAAAAAGATAATAATGATGAACAAGTATCTATTTTTTATGGCAAATCTTTACTATGGCTATATGCTAAGGAGAAAAAATGGATGTGGGACAAGAAAGCAATCAAGAAATATTTTTTTAATGATAAAAGAAAACAGGAGATGAGTGACCATGAATATCCTAATATTATGTGCTATACCAGTAAAGGGTACTTGGTGCGAGATTTACTTGGATTGTCAGTTGAACAGTCATGGTTTTCTTATCGTGCAACAGTACTAAAAGCAGATGAAAATAGAAAAATAACACGATTTAAGTCACCAATTACCTTTAAGCCTATCCAAACTAAAGATGGATACGACGTATATTATTGGGCAAATGATATACCAAAAGAGTTTTTAAAAAGCACTTTTCAAATTTATCTGTCTGATGATAAAAAGAACATTAAGAAGTTGTCACCACCTGATAATTTTTCAATTGATAAGTTTTTGGAATTTATTTTTGATTTTAAAGAAAAAAAAACACTTAGTCAACATATAGATGAAAAGTATTATGTAGATCCACCAAATACATTAAATATAAACAATTATTATAATCCCACAAGTATTTATACAAAGTTAACTGAAGTTTTTGATTCTATTGAAAGGATCCCCAATGCCAAAAACTAACCCCTACACCATCCTCTCCATAGGTCCCATCTACGACACCATGCAAATAGCCGACAATACCCGTGCCGTATGGACAGCGAGTTATATTTTTTCGTATATTATGCAAACAACTATTATAAATGTACGCAGTTATCTCATGGAAGAGTATAAAAAAAGTGAAGAGACAGAAAAGGACTACCTGAAAAAACATTTTGTAGTGCCTAGTGCCAATGCAGACTTTATACGTTCTGGTAATAGAGTAGGGCTTTTTCATGATAGATTGATTTTAAAAGGTGAACATGCCAAATGTGTTAACATAGCTTTTAAAAAAGCAGTTGATGATTTGACAAATGTTGTATTACAAGCCTTTGAGTATGCCTCGTCCAAGAAATATGTAAAATTGAGATATGAGGAAACTAAAGTTAAAAAGTTCATAAAAGGCTATTTTCATAGCTATATAGCCCAAGTAGAGCTAAAAGATGACGACAATCCTATACTAGAACTCTCCAAATATGTTGATACCATAGAGTATGAACCTAGACTTGCTCTCCACGAAGATAAAGAGTATCTCTTCTACTTCTTTCGTGTAGCCAATCTAGCACTCACCAAGCACTTTGCATTTTTTACAGATGCAGATGATAATGAAAAAAATAGATGCTTTAAGTCTTTACCTGAAATAGCAGCATGGGAACACACTAAAGAATGGGCTAAAAGAAAAGAGTATTTTTGTCTGACTATAGACAAGCTGGAAGCTAGAGCAAAAGCAGAGAAGTCACTAGAAGATGATGCAGAAGATATTTATGCTGCACTCAAAACAGACTTTGGTAAAGCACTCAAGCCCTATCACAAATACATAGCCATAGTCCATGCTGATGGTGATGCCTTTGGAAAATACCTAGAAAAAATAGGAAGTGATGAAAAAGAAATACAATCATTCTCAGATAATATTTTTAAATTTTCTCGTGATGCTGCTGGTATCATAGAGAGTGGAGGAGGACTACCTATCGTTGCAGGGGGAGATGATTTGGTATTTTTCGCTCCTGTTGTTTGCGGTGAGGATAATATATTTACCCTCATCAATGAAATAGATAAAAAGTTTAGAACATATTTTGATGATGACACCCTCTCCATGAGCTACGGAGTAAGCATCACCTACTACAAGTACCCACTCCAAGAAGCTATGGAGCTTTCGGCTAAAGCGTTATGGGATGAAGCCAAAGAGACAAAATGGGTGAAACGGTGGTGTTTTGAGAATCATCCTCAAATCCCAGATGCCAGTAAAGCCAAAAATGCTATACACTTAAACATTCAAAAGCACTCTGGACAGAGCCATAGTCTTACTTTACATAAAGATACAGAGCTTTATACACAATTCATCACACTGTTAAGCCAAGAGTTGGATGCTAAAGATACATTACATCTGCCTCATGCTTTACATCATAGCTTAGATAGGGTTGCAACAGTGATAGATAAAATGCCTGTAGATAATATAGAACATTTTTTTACAAATATGTTTAACGAAAATGTACATAAATCTGCACATCAAGAAGCACTAGAGGCTATACAGAAAATCTTGAGACTATTAAAAGAAGATGAGACAGCACAAGCAATTCATCGTGTTTATACTGATGATAATGGAAAAGAGTATATTAAAAATCCATCTAAGACAATCTTTTCAATTCTTGCAACTATTAAAATGTTAAGGGGGGACGCATGAGTCAGACATACAAAATCACACTCAAACCCATAGGGGCATTTTACTTTGGAGGGGAAGAGAGTTTTAGCTCTGCTCCGTTGGATGCAGTAGAAAATATGACGCAGGAGAGTACAAAAAAATACTTTCAAAAACGCCAAGGCTACTTCGCAAAAAGCGAGATGTTTCCACAGCAAACCCAGCTACTAGGTATGCTACGCAAAGAGCTTTTACGCATCAACAAAAAACTCTACTATTTTAAAAACTTTGTAAGCGTGCCAAAAAAGTTTAAAGATAAAGCCACACAAATCGTGGGCAATAGCAGATGGACTACTGATGATGCATTGGCATTAGGTAGCTTGGAAGAGCTAAGCCCCCTCTATGTAGGAAAAGAAGATAAGCTCTACATCTCTGCACCTTTTGACAGAGGTTTGAGACTTGAAGAGACAGGTACTGGCTACATCAATGGCAGACCAAGCAAAGCATATGCTTTTAAAAAGTGTGACGATAAGTATTTTGGAGCCAAAGACTATCTGTGTAGTGACTTGATAGCCAAAGATAAAAGCAAGTTAAAGATAGACGATATCTTTACAGCTTTTACGCAGACACAGACACAAACCCTAAGCTACAAAGACAACAATGATGAACAACTCTTCAAAGTCAAAAAGTATAGACTTGATGAGGCGTGTCATTTTATCTGTTATCTCACACTAGAGAATGATGCGTATTTAGATATGCTCAAAACCACCATAGAGTTGGGTGGAGAGAGAAGCAGGTTTATGATGCAAGTCATAAAAGAGGGCAAGCCTGATATACAAAGCGATTTTGCCTATCTGAAAACAGACCAATCTCGCGTAGTACTTACCTCTGATGCCTTGGTTGAAGCAAAGATATTTAAGGAGTGCAAAGTGACCCTCTCACAAAAGAAAGTGCTTAGAACCTTTCAGAGACGTCCATTTAATAAGAGTAGAAAAACTATCCTTTTAGCAAGAGGTACAGTATTTTACCCGCACGAAGGCAAAGAGCAAGAGGTTAAAGGCCTCATAGAAAAAGCTACAAACTTCAGAACCATCGGCTACAACGGCTACTTAGATTTGACACAAGGAGAAAATAATGTACACTAGACTATTTGAGGCAACACTATACAAAATCACCGCAGTAAGCAACTTACATGTAGGAAACGGCGAAGCAAACTTTTCGGTACTGGACAAGCAGGTACAAAGAGATGTGATAAGCAACTACCCACAAATCAACGCATCATCACTCAAAGGAGCATTGAGGGAGTATATGACCTTTGTGAAGTTCAAAAATGAAGAGGGTAAAGACAGCTTCAGACCCTTAGTATCTACTATCTTTGGCTCTGAACCTACACAGGGTGATGACAAAGCACATCAAGGCTATATGAATTTCCATGATGCCAAGCTACTCTCTTTGCCTGTACGCACAAATAAAGTACCGTTTTTGAGGGCTACATCCAAAGAGGTGCTTAGAGAGTATCAGGCTTATTGCAAGAACTTTGCTATAGAGTGCGATTTAGATATAGATAACTTAGAAATTGGACATGAACTAGATGAGACGGTTGTGGCAGAAGAGTGGCAATATAACAAATCTATAAACCTTAATGGGCTAAAAGAACTTATAGGCGAAAATATCATTTTAATGAAAGATGAGCATTTTAGAACACTTGCCAAAGAGCTTCCCTTTGTAGCCAGAAACTATCTCGAAAATGGCAAGAGTGAAAACTTATGGTATGAAGAGATAGTCCCTAGAGAGTCACAGTTTTATTTCGCACTAGAGCAACCAAATGACAATACTTTGGCATACAAACTCACGCAAGAGGGCTTAGATACAAATACACTCAAGCAAACAAAAAAAGATAAGGTAGTTCCTGAATATTTCGGTGAGTTTAACACGGCACTAAATCAAGCAGAACTTTTTATAGGGGCAAACACCACTGTGGGGTATGGTAAATGTAAGATTATGCAACTCGATACTACTATAGCAGAATACAAGGAGGCACAAGATGAGCCAAAAAAGGATTAATGCCATGATACCTTATGCCCTAAAAGAGGTTGAGGTATTTGTAGTAAAGGGAACTGTAGAGAGTAAGTATATGTCTGCTATTGCTAGTTTTGGGGTGAGTGTGTTACAGTCTGGCATTTATGCTACCAAGCTCTTTTATGATGCCAAAAGTGATGTAAGAAATACACTACCCAATATAGTGAAAAAACTTGCCAATCAAAACAAGGAGTTTGTAGAGTTAGATAAGGATGTGATACTAGATGCCATCACAGCACTTAAACTAGCCATCCGTACCTATGAAAAAGTAGATAACAAGACTCAAGACGATATAAAGGAGGCACAAGATGAGTAGTGCCAATGTGGGGTGGATGTTTTACAAAGAGGTTTTTGAAAAATTGGAAGATAATGCATATCCAAGAGATATGAAAAGAGTCAACAAGGATATATTAGATTCAACATTGGTTCAATATGATTATCCCAAAGGTTCACACCATGCCATCAAATTAACTACCACATATCCTGGACTTGTTGTAGGAAGTGGTTACACCCATGCCTTAAAAGATGAAAAAGAAAATTTTAACTTTGGTTTCTTTTTTGACCACACAACAGGGATGCCTATCATTCCTGGAAGTACTGTAAAGGGTGTGCTTCGTTCTATGTTTGGACAAAATAAAAATGAAAAATATAAAGAAGAAAAAGAGAAGCTTATTGATGCACTATTACCACAAAATGCCAGAGGAAAAGTTAAAAGCATCAAAGAAGCGATTTTTGAAGGTGTTAATTCTGATGACACACAACAATCCACCTATGAAAGAGATATCTTTTTAGATGCCTTTGTGATAAGTAGAGAAAAAAAACTATTGGCAGATGACACCATAACACCACATAAAAACCCTTTTAAAGACCCTGTACCCAATCGTATGCTTAAAATAGCTTCAGATATTGAGATTTGTTTTGCCTTTGAACTTCATGATTTTTATGATGGAGATAGCATGGTACTTAGTGCAGAAGAAAAAGAAAAACTATTTCTAGATTTGTTATTGTGGAATGGTATCGGTGCCAAAACCAATGTAGGGTATGGACAGTTAAATCTTTTTTTAACAGAAGAGCAAAAAGCCGAGGTAGAACGAGAAGAAGAAAAAAGGAAAGCTGAAGAAAAAGCTAATGCCGATAGGGAAAGAAGCGAAGATAAAGAGACAAAAAGAAGAGAATTAGAAGCCAAACAAAAAGCTGATAGAGAAGCAAAAAAATCCAAAGCAAACGAGGGGATAAATACTCTATTAAAGTGTAACACTTTAGCAGAAGGATTTAAGTTATTAAAGGATTCATTTGGAAAGAATCCAAATCCCACAAAAGAGCAAAAAGAGATAATTTTAGCGTTCAAGAAACAACATAAAAAACTCTCTAAGGGAAATCAAAAAACATTTAAAAAGTATGGTGTATCTTAGGTTATGTTTGAGTCTAAAATCCTTCAAAACCCCCACACAGAAGTCTCAACAACTTCTGCACATACACTTTTATGATATAATATTTCAATGATATATAAGGTGTGAAAATGAAAAGAGAAGCAGTCATAGATGTGTTGCGAGAGTATAAGAAAAACAATGTAGACAAGTATGGCATTAGGCATGAGAGATATTGTAGCACATCACTATTTTGATATTGATGCGGGTGAAATTTATACGGTGTCATTCAGGAAATATTAAGAAAACTAGCCCCTAGGGTAGGCACTTTGCGAGGCATACAAAAGCCCAATGTTCGCAAATGTACCCAAATGGAGTAAAAACATAAAGGTTTAGCAAGTTTTTACCCTCGTAAAGCCCCTATACAGCGTAAAGTATCTAAAAATGCACAAGTTACGATATACTACTAACAGTACATTTGCGAACATTTTTCGCTATGCTCCTTGACATCGGCACTGTTATGTCATAGACCCATAGCAACATAAAGCCCAAAGTGCTATAATGACGGTATGCCGTAGGGACTTCCTGCGGTAGTAATTTCGAGACTGTGTAAATGCCGTCATACGGTTGGTGTAGTTTTATGCCGTAGGGACTTCCTGCGGTAGTAATTTCGAGACCAATCCTCCGAACCAATCATCATCTTCTTTATGTTCATGCCGTAGGGACTTCCTGCGGTAGTAATTTCGAGACTTTTTTACAAAGTTCATTACCCCAAATTGAGGGATGCCGTAGGGACTTCCTGCGGTAGTAATTTCGAGACTCTGTCATACGCTTAGTGTATGGGAGTAGTGGATTTATGCCGTAGGGACTTCCTGCGGTAGTAATTTCGAGACATCATGCCAATTTCCTTAACTCTTTTTCTACTTTATGCCGTAGGGACTTCCTGCGGTAGTAATTTCGAGACAAATAGTCAGTTTTGTTTTAGGCAACACATAAAATGCCGTAG
>JAAXPZ010000066.1 GCA_012329065.1 Sulfurovum sp.
CGAGTATTGGGATTAGTAGTCAAACAACATTTGAATTTCCAATAGTAGCCGATATAGATAATGATGGACAAGCAGAAATACTTGTAAATGATAAAAGGTTTGGAATCTACTGCATTGAATCTGCTAGCTTTCCTTGGGCACCAGCTCGCTCGGTATGGCACCAGGCGGCATACAATCCTACCTTTATTAATGATGACCTCACCGTACCTCGCTACCCACAGAGTACTACACAGCCGCTACAAGGAACAGAAAACTGTATCAGAAATGAATGCAGTACACCCTACAATAACTTCATGACCCAAGCCACCATGCGAACACAGCAAGGATGCGTACAGTGGGCAGCCTCCAGCCTCCAACCCACCCTGTACTGCATCACCTACGACCCAGAGACCCAGCTATACACCGTCACATACGACATACACAACCTATACGACAGCTCGCTAGATGCGGCAGCCGGGCTACCCATCAGTTTTTATGATGGCGATCCAGAGCTGGGCGGTGTCTTGATCGGAACTGTACTGACCACCACCGACCTACCCAAAAACGAAAGCCTACTCGGCCAGAGCTATAGCTTTAGTGCTGCTAGTATTACAGAGCTATATATAGTAGTCAATACAGACAGAGGCACAGGAGACAGCTTTGCAGATACCGACTTCGAGCTCCCAGAGTGCGACTACACCGACAATATCAGCCAAGCGATATCTGTACCGCAGATCGACTACCTAGCAGAGAGTATCTGCAACGGAGATACTTATGACTATAATGGCACAGCGATCAATACAGCAGGCGAGTACTACCAAAACATAAGTAATGCAGAGGGCTGCGATAGCTTAGTACTCCTCCTAGATCTGACAGTCACAGATACGATCCATGTAACGCAGAATGCATCAGCCTGCGACAGTTACCAGTGGAATGATATAGACTATAGCGCTAGCGGCATCTATACCAGTGCAGCAGTCAGTATCAATGGCTGCGACAGCATCACCACGCTGACGCTCGCTATAAATCCATCGAGCAATACACCGCTCACACAAACAAGCTGCGACAGCTACGAGTGGAATGGTACGAGCTACACCGAGAGCGGTAGCTACCTATATGAGGGCAGTACTGCACAAGGCTGCGACAGTATCCTCACCCTAGACCTCACGATCCTAAGCACAAGCCATACCACAGAGAACAGTAGCCCCTGCGATAGCTTGGAGTGGAATGGATCTACTTACCTACAAAGCGGTACATATAGCTATACGACGAGCAATGCTGTAGGCTGTGATAGTACCATTATACTAGAGCTGACCCTCAGTACCACTAGTCAATCTACCGAGTCGATGACGACTTGTGATACTTACGAGTGGAACGGTATAGACTATACCGATACTGGAATATACAGCTATACTACAGCCAATGCAGCAGGCTGTGATAGCATAGCCACCCTAGATTTGACGATCCTCAGTTCTAGTCAATCTATGGCTACGGTGAGTATCTGCGAGAGCTACACTTGGCAAGATACAGAATACACCGAGAGCGGAACATATAGCTATACGACGAGCAATGCTGATGGCTGCGACAGCCTTCTCACCCTAGACCTCACGATACACCCATCGAGCCATACCGTCATAGAGCAGCAATCCTGTGATAGCTACGAATGGCAAGGAATCAACTATACCGAGAGTGGTACATACCCCTACGAGACCACGAGTATATATGGCTGCGATAGTACAGAGATACTAGAGCTGACGATCAGCGATCAGATTATAATACTAGACACGATGCACATCTGTGATGGCGACAGTATAGAGGTATTTGGCAGTTGGATCAATACAGAGCAGAGCCTATCAGAGAGCTATACCAGTGTAGCAGGCTGTGATAGTATCCAGACGATAGACATAGTTGTAGTGGCATTGGCACAAGGGCAGCGAGCAGCTAGTATCTGCATGGGGGACTCTATATATCTGTATGAGCAATGGTACAGCCAATCAGGAAACTATACCAGACAAAAGCAAAACACAACAGGCTGCGACAGCCTGATAGAGATACAGATCACCGAGCGAATGGTCTATGCCATCTATGATACGATACCGCTGTGTATTGGAGACACCCTAGAGATACTGGATTTTGTAGTGACAGAGCAGATGGATATAGAGCGATCTTTTCTCTCCATAGAAAACTGCGATAGCACCATACATGTCCATGTCAGCATGCGGCCTATAGCGCAAACTACTGAGCAGCTACAACTCTGTGCAGGCGACTCGATCCAGATTGCTGGCGAGTGGATCACAGACATAGGCACCTATGAGATCAAAGAGCAGACAGCCGATGGCTGCGACAGTACCCATACCATAGAGTTGGTGCCACTTGTAGCACCACTGGCACCTATTGCAGAGCTAGACTGTGAAGATCTATCTATACTGGTATCTATAGATGCCAGTCCACCCTGGCAGATCCTTTGGGACAATGGCGACACTACCGCTCATACCCATTATACAGTAGTAGATCAAGCCACAGTACAGCTGACCGCAGGAGCTAATTGTACACAAGATTATACGATATTTTTGCCACCCATCCCACAAATCGATCAGCTCAGTTATCCAATAGATACTACTCTGACAGAAGGAGAAACACTAATACTAAGCCTAGATCTAGACCCGGCCATCTGGTCAGTAGAGTGGTCATCAGAGGCAGCATTGAGCTGTGATCAATGTATGTCTGTAGAGATCATCCCTACAGACAATACCGAAGTGTATATTACATATATGCATTTTTCTGGGTGTAGCTATAGTGTGTCCTTTGTGATAGATATCCGCAGTATTGAGACAGCGATCTATATCCCCAATATATTTTCTCCCAACCGAGATGGTATCAATGATGAATGGGTAGTAACTACTAGTCAAGGAATAGAAATAATAAGCTGTACGATCTATGACCGATGGGGTAGTGTGGTATATAGTGTGGAACAGCCTACAGCACTGAGTTGGGACGGACTATACGGTGGACAGCCAGTAGTACAAGGAGTATATGTGTATCATATCCAGTATCGAGATGATGCAGGAGAGACCAAAAGCAGGGTGGGCGATGTAACAGTACTCCGCTAATGGCCTTGCAAATTTAATTGCAAGAAAAGAATAAATACCAAAATCACCAATTAGGAGCAGGAGGTATGAGAAGTATAAGGCAACTCTAGCTACCCTACAA
>JAAXPZ010000077.1 GCA_012329065.1 Sulfurovum sp.
ATGTCTATATTTAAATTTTTTGCACTTGCATCAAATAGCGAAAGGTGAATGCCCTGATAGTCTCGTGGTAAAATATTGGCTTTGAAGTTTTCGACAAAAAGTTTTTGAGGTATAAAAATACTAGGACTCTCGTCATCACTGGAGTTTGACTCATCAACGATATCGTTACTATTGTCATCAGCAAATAACTGCTCTATCTCTTCTGTATCCAAACTATCGATGACTAGATTGTTTATATACAAATTTCTACCTTGGTATCTCCCATCTATATCTATATGTCCGAGAGATGTCCGAGCTACGAGATGTAGTGCACCAAACTCCAAGTCATCATTAGAGTATTCGATATAGTCTACTTTTAGGTCAGCTTCGTAATATTTGATATTTGATATTTCAAAAGGAAGCATTGATAGTTTCGCATTTTTAACTACAACTGAAAGAGGAAACTCAGTACTGCTGTTGTCATCGCTGCCGTCTGAAAAATCTGACATCATGTATTCCAAATGTGCTTCATCTACCTCACTTAGTTCCAAGCGTGATACTGTAATCTTTTTTTTCAAAAGCGTCACAGGGTTTATTTTGATTCTTATCTCTCTTGCTAGTTTTTTATCTTTATAATAGAGTCCAGTGATTTTTAGACCGCTTATGGCATTGCCACTTACTTTGTCGTATCGAATATTATATTCTGGAGCAAAATGTCCCGCTGCTTTATTGAAAACAAATGATGAATTAACAGCGAAATAAAGTATGCCAAACAGAATAACAATAAAGACAACAAGGTATATAAAAAATTTGTAGGCAAATCTCAAAATGACTGCCCTATCTGAAAGCTTATGCCATACTGATCAATATCCTCTATATTGGCACCAATATCAAGCTTAATGGGACCAATAGGTGTCAAATACCGAATACCAATGCCTGTTGAATTGATAGTCTCTCCCTTAAAATCATAATCCTCTTTATTGATCATGGTACTGTCAAAAAATATAGCTCCAAAGAGCTTATCATAGATTGGATAATTTGCCTCAAAAGATAGATTGAGCCATGTTTTGCCACCTAGTGCAGAGCTAAGAACTGGAGAGGTTATGTGTCCTATATCTCGTTCTCCATATGCACGGTTATTATATGAACCACCAGCATAAAAGAGTTTCGATGCTGGCACGACACCGCTAAGCTCATCTATTACTCCAGCTTTGCCCACTGCTGAGAGAGTGAGGTCGCCAAGTGTTTTTATGAGCCTGCCCTCTAGTAAAAACTTATAATAGCTACTTGCTCCTGGCTTATAGTCCAAACCATATTCAGTATATGCCGAAAAGTAGTATCCGTTCTTTGGATTTATTTTGGAATCTCTGCCGTCGTAAACAAAATTTGCAAAAGGGTACAATAGCAGAAAATTACCTTCTATAATAGATGGATACACTTCTGTCTTTTTAATGTCAATATTTTCAAGACCCATGCCTAGATCAACAGTTATGTCACCACGATCATAGGTAAGTTTAGATCTCCAGTAGCCCTTGTTGTCATCATATGCATCATATATGTTATGACTAAATCCCAGCTCTGTATAAAAGTCAAAATAGTCGCCGTTTAGCTCTATAAGTGCTGGTGAAAATAGAGTCATTTCAGCATATTTACTCTTTTTCGCGTAGTGAAGTTTGGAGGTAAGTTTTCGTGCATCACCCATGAAATTTCTTCGCTCGTAATAAAGCTGCAAGCGTACCCCAAGTGCTGTATCGTACCCTACACCGCCCTTAAATACATTGAATTTTTCCTTTGAAGATAGACTTATCTCCATAGGCACTATCTGAGAGTGCTTGATACTGCCCTCGTCATCTGTTTCATTTTCTTTGGGCGAGACAGTACCAGATCCAAAGGCATCCAGAGAGTTGAGTGCATCAAATGTTTCATTTATCCTCTCTGTACTAAAAACATCTCCTTTTCTATACTGCAGTCTGGAGAGTATGACCTTTTGAGATATATTTTCAGGCTTTGTTACTATTCTTGTCTCAGCAAAATGGCATAATTTACCTCTACTTAGTTTATATTTTAGAGAAACGCTTCTTTTGACTAAATCTACAAATGCCTTTGTATCTAAATCATAGTTACAATAACCTCGTTTCATCAGCTCTTCTTTGATGTTTTGCTTGATATCTACAAACTTGGTAGCCTCAAACCTAGACCCTTGTTCAAACTTGATAATATTGCTGATATTGTGGTCACTATTTATCTCTATATCACTGATGATAACGGGTTTTCCCTCATCTATATTCAATATCACTCTGTCTACAATCGGCTTAACTTTGATTTTGGCATCATAAAAGCCTTTTGAGTCCATAAAGTCCCTCATGGTGTCAGAAATTGTGGGTATAGTCTTTATGGGTATATAATTCTTATCATCTTTCCAAAACTGAAACCAGCTCTTCTCTTTCACACCAAGTGCATCCAAATACTCTGACTTTTCTAGGATTTTATTTCCCTCTACAAGTAAGACTTTTGAGTCCTTACTCATATTTACATCAGAAAAGGCAAAAGATGTCAACAATATCGATATTGCAATATATAATTTCATCTTACAGCAACCTAGGCTCTTGTATGTGCTTTTCCATATATCTTATACTTATAGGTGGTAAGCTCATTGATACCCATAGGACCTCTGGCATGCAGCTTGTTGGTAGATATCCCCACCTCTGCACCAAAGCCAAACTCACCTCCATCAGTAAACTGAGTACTTGCATTTAGGTAGACACAGGCAGAATCAACTGCATTCAAAAATTGCTCTGCTGTGGTATGATTCTCTGTGATAATCGCATCTGAGTGCCCAGAACCGTACTTAGCTATATGCTCTACTGCTTCATCTGCATCTGCGACAACCTTTATAGAAAGTATATTGTCCAGATACTCTGTATGCCAATCCTCTTCATCTGCCTTCTGAATGTCTATGATTTCTACTGTCTTAGCACAGCCTATAAGCTCAGTGTCCTCTTTCTCAAACTCAGTTTTTAGTTTTGGCAATATCATTTCTGCAATATTCTCATGCACCAAGAGTGTTTCCATCGCTCCACATATACCTGTTCGGCGACATTTTGCATTGAGCGATATAGCTAAAGCTTTGTCAGGATCAGCATCCTTATCTATAAAAGTATGACATAGACCCTTGTCATGCTTGACTACTGGTACAGTTGCATTATCACAAACATAGCGGATCAATGCCTCTCCTCCTCTTGGGATGATGAGGTCGACATACTTATCCTGTTTGATCAGACTTGCCACGCCCTCTCTAGAACTATCTGGTAGTAGTGCTATTGTCTCTTTGGGCAATCCATGCTTTTGCAATACACCTTGCAATATCTCCGCAATAGCTCTATTTGAGTTTTCTGCCTCTTTGCCACCTTTGAGTATGGCTACATTACCACTTTTGAAACATAATGCCCCTACATCAGCAGTCACATTGGGTCTAGACTCATAGATAACTCCGATAACACCTATAGGCACAGACACTTTCTCTATCTTAAATCCCGCCTCAGCATGCCATCCATCAAGCACTCTACCTACAGGCTCTCTAAGTGCTGATATCTGCCTGATGGAGCTTGCCATAGCTGCTACTCTGGAGCTATCAAGCATAAGTCTGTCTTTGAGTGCATCAGAGATATTGTTCTCTTGTGCATACTTCATATCGATATCATTTGCCTCTACAATTACCATATTGTAGCCATCTATAGCATCTGCCATCTCTTCAAGTATCATCCTCTTTTTTGCAGCACTGAGTATAGACAATAGCTTACTGCTTGTTTTAGTATTCTGGAGAAATCTTTCCATTAAGTTTGCTCTTCCTTTTTTTTATTGCTATTATTAGAGATGCCCTTATTATATCGAAAACATATCAACCAATGATTTGGGTTAAGGATACCTTGAGTTTATTCCTCTTCCAGCCAACACCGAGCAAACACTCTTCTGTCATACTTGCTTTGTAATTGATATGAGGTTCCTCGCTATGAGGATATTATAAATCAAATGAAAGGATTTATTATGAGAGTTGATATAAAAAGTTCGTTGATAGTAGCAGCGATGATTGGTCTAGTAGGATGTGGTGGCGGAGGTTCTGGCGGAGGTGGCAATACTGCTCCAATGGCAGTTAATGACACAATAAACATAGCAGCTGGCACAACAGGGACTGCTATTGTGCTAGACAACGATAGTGATAGCGATGGAGCATTAGACTCTTCAAGTGTAGCCGTTGTTGCTAACTCAACAAATGGAACTACAGTTGTCAATGGAGATGGTAGCATTAGCTATACTCCTGATGCAGGCTACACAGGCACTGATACCTTCACATATACTGTTAATGATGACGAAGGTGCCATATCCAATGCGGCGACAGTTTCACTTACTGTGCTTGCTAGCAACTCTGCACCAACGATTACTAACTCAGCATCAGTATCGGTTCTAGAAAACCAAACAAGTGCCATAACTATTACTGCCACAGATGGCGATGGTGATGCTATCACATACTCTATCACAGGTGGTGTTGATGCTGGAGACTTTGCAATCAATGCAACATCAGGTGTAGTTGCGTTTACGAGTAATCCTGATTTTGAAACAAAACCAAGCTACGCACTAACTGTAGCAGCAAGTGACAATCTGCATACAACTGAGCAAAATGTTACTATCGCTATAACAGATGTGTTTGAAGGTTCTAGTCCCATCATAGTCGCTCCAAATGCCACAGTGACAGCGGATGAAAATCAAAGAGGTGCATTTACAATTCAAGCAACTGATGTAGATGGTGATGCTATCACATATTCACTAAGTGGTATGGATGCAGCTAGTTTTGATATCAATGCCTCAACAGGTGTAGTAGAGTTCAAAACAGATCCTGATTATGAATCTGGGACAACAACATATACCGTTACAGCTGAAGCAAGTGATGGTGCAGCAACAACAAGCAAAGATATAACAATTGACATCAATGACCTACAAGGCGGAAGTAAAGTTCTAAAAACAGGACAAATCAACCAATACGGAGGTCTACTGGATGACGGTCACTACACATCTGGAAGAGAAAGAGAGTTTACTAAAGTTACAGTAGGTGCAGTACCTCCTTATGTACATGACTCAAAAACAGATCTTCAGTGGAAAGATAACGGCATTATGCCTAAGAAAAATTATGCTGACGCAGTAAGCTATTGCAACAGCATCAACGGATGGTCCAATCAAAGTGGATGGAGACTCCCTAGAGTACAAGAGCTTTACAGTATAGTAAATAGGGGTGCGGGTTCTCCTTCATTGTTTGGAGAGTTTGGCAATGTACCTACAACAGAAGAATACTGGACTCAAACAAAATGGAGAGGTACTGCTACATATCGTCATTCTGTTGACTTCGCTAACGGTCAAATAGTACTTGCAGGCAATAACAATGAAAAAAGAGTAAGATGTGTACGCTATGACGGCTTCCCTACACTTGTACCATTTGTTAGATTTACTCGATCTGGAACTTCTATGTTTGCACTTGGAAGCAGCAGAGGTGTTGTAAGCGATAGATACACAAATCTACAATGGTATGACCCTGCAAGATATATATTTGTCGCAGGAACATTATTTCCTCCAGTTGCTGCACATTTTAAGCTTGTAGGAGATGCTTCTGAAACTGGTACTTATACACAGGCGATCAATGGCTGCGAAACATTAGTAGCCAACGGCAAAAGTGACTGGAGATTACCAAATGTAAATGAATTACTTTCTATCGTTGATTTTAGAAAAGGTACTGGTACTGCGTTTTATAGCATATTTGAGTCAGAATCAGAGGATAGCTACTTTACATCTACAACTGTACACTCAAGTCCTGATAAGACTTCAGCTGTTAGTGTAAATGGCTGGGCTCTGTTGGCTCCAGAGATTCATGCGAACAAAACATCTACTCGAGGTTATCGCTGCGTACGAACAGTAGGCGATTGATTTAATATCTTGAAAATCGGATTTCCGATTTTCAAGACCTCCCCTCAGCTCTCACCTCTTCTATGTTTCTTTTTTTTAACAATTCATTGTATTTACTTAGTGCGGTAATATATGCTATCATAACAGAAGAAGCCCAAAGCAACACTAAGCAAACACTTATCTGTTAGACTGCTACAAAAGACAAAAAGAGGCAAAAATGAAACAACATAAAGTTTTGATACTTGAAGATGACTTGGATCTAAGAGATACTCTTGAAGAAGCGCTAGTAGCTGAGGGCTTCAACAC
>JAAXPZ010000052.1 GCA_012329065.1 Sulfurovum sp.
AAATATTTGATAAGGAAGACAGTGACTTGATGTTTTTTTCAAAAATTAAACAAGAAATAGAAATACTCTTAAAAATACCAGTACAGGAATTACCTATAGAAGAAATAATTCGTTAAATAGAAAATACAAATGGGAATATATTTACCAACAACAACCTGCTTAATAGAAGAAAGCGAAATACCAGAATTTAACACAGAAAAATACAAGCAGGTACATATAACTCAAAACTATCTATGCAAGACCGCTACTTTTGAAAAAGTAGCACAAGAACTTCATAAAAAGAAAAATTACTTCAATTTTAGATAAAATAAGCATAAGTAAACTATGAGGAGAACTAATGTTAAATTTATTAAGAAGAAATCCATTATTATCAGCTCTGCTTATTGTATTGATGTATGGACTTTGGTTTGTTGTCCCGATGTTTTTTATGGAGGTTGACCCTAAAGCTCATGGAGCAGAAGGTATCGACGGAGTCATGAAGGAGGGAGTACCTGAACTCATCACAGCTTCGGTACTGGTAGTATTGGTCACGCTTCTAGGATGGTGGAAAAAGATAGGTTTTTGTGCTATCAAGCCAGGAAGTATAAAGTTTATCATACCTATTGTCTTACTTATAATGCTTATGTTAGGTGCTTCTTTCTACTCTGACACGTCTGATACATGGTTTCTAGGTTTCCACTCTCCCACACAACTTTCACTGATGATTGGGACTATGCTCTTGTTGGGTTTTGTGGAGGAGGGTGTCTTTAGAGGGGTACTTCTTTATGGCTTAAACAGCAAGTTCGCAGCACTCTATGCAGTATTTGTATCTTCACTTATTTTTGGGCTATTTCACTTTGTCAATCTCGCTACAGGTGCAGACTTAGTATCAACAACCTATCAGGTTATACATGCATTTTCTATGGGCTTTTTGTATGCTGCTTTGCGTTTGGCATTGGGGGCTATCTGGCCACTTATTATTTTGCATGGATTGTGGGATTTTAGTGTGTTTGTCATGCAAACAGCTATGCCTTCGCATGATGTTGTACAAGGAAATTTTTCCGTAGTCTCAGGGGCTATGATGGCCATACCTGCACTTACCTATGGTATTTTTGTGTATTGGAGATGGAGTAAAAGATAATGTGGTTTGTGATTAAAATTGGCAATTGAAAAATAGTTTAAAGGTATATGACTCATCATACATATGTTTAAATATATGTATGATGCGTATCGTGTATTTGAAAGTATATGTGGTTAAAGAATCTTTTTAATAAGACCTATGACAAAAAGTAATACGATAGCTCCAATAGTTGCAGTAAATATAGAATTTACTAAACCAGTACCTATAGATATGCCAAGTTGACCAAAGAGCCACCCTCCAACAAATGCACCAACGATACCGATGATGATATCACCAATAAGTCCAAAACCTCCACCTTTCATGATGAGACCTGCTAGCCATCCTGCAACAGCTCCAATAGCTAATATAATAAGTAATGCTGTAATATCCATAGTAAATCCTTTTTTATGTTTTATTTTGCAAAGAGTATGTTGGTCCAATGCTTATCTGCATTATCGTCCCACTTACTTTTTTTACAAATCTTTTTCTTTGTGTCACAATCTAGACCATTTGAAAATGTGAAAGATGTTAGGTCCATATCTTTTTGATTGTCAGTTACTTTATTGAACCTGTCTAGAGCTTTTTGACCCAGATACTCTTTTGTGTACGCTAGTGAGATACCGTAAGAGTCTACGCAAAAGTGTGCCTTTTTGTCACAAATGATACCTTTGTCTGGAGAATATACCGAAGATGCTGAAGCCATAGTGGCAAAACCTAAAAATGTTGTAACGATGAGTAATGTTTTTTTCATATGATTTTCCTTTTGTTTTAGTTATCTATTTATTGCTTTTAGTGCAGCTAGCAAATACTTTGGGTTATGAGCAGAGTCATACATAGGGTGTACTTCTTTGTCTGACGCAAACAGTCTATAAACTGCCATTTGTGCTGTACGTACTGAGTACTCTACTGTAAAGACACAATCTTTTGGGGCTTCTGCAAACTGACCTAAGAAGGCAAAGTTTGTTGCATTTTTGGGTATGACTTCTGGTCTGTCACCTAGTGTACGAGGCATGAAGAGAGAGTCTACAAAAGGCATGGCCACTGGGATGCAGTTTACTTTTCCTGCTTCGGTTATGGGTTTCATAAGGTCTTGGATTTTGAGATGATAGTACAACTCTTCTAGCATCTCTGCACCTGTGCATTCAGCCATAGGTTTTTTGATGTGGTTTCCTACTCTGTCTGGGTAGAGTCCATAGCCCCAAAATATCTTTACACCTTTGGGTTGAGTGGGGAAGTGAGGTTGACGGGCTATGACTATAGACATGAGCCAGTTGGAGTCTGTCATGGTGACTAGTCCTCCTGTACCGTCTACATTGCCAGAGAAGTTTTCCATGTAGTCATGGAAAGTGCTGTCGTTTATAGTAGCGGTAAAAGAGTACCACTTTTGTAAGTCTATGTTGTCACAAAAAGGAGAGGGGTTTCCAAAAGTTGGGTCTTTTTGAGCAAGTTTTTTCCATAGTTTCCATGAGCCTGATTCTGCTATGCCTTTGAGTTTAGCAGGTGTGTCCCACGAGCCGTTGTCTGTACTTTCTGTGATGGAGCCGTTAGTGAAAAATACATAGTCATTTTCACCCAAAGAGATACTGCTTCCATCTTTCATATGTAAGGCTGTTGCAGTTTTGGCATTAGCGTTTAAGTCAAAATCTATATCTATAACTTCTTTACCCATTTCAAATGTGACACCTTTTGCCTCGAGGTACCTTTTCATGGGTCTTACTACGGAGTCGTACTGGTTGTACTTGGTACGCATGACCCCGCCTAGTTCATATAGACCATCTACTAGGTGTATAAAACGTTTCATGTAGCGACGCATCTCAGCCAGTGAAGACCAGCGTTGGAAGGCAAACATAGATGTCCAAATGTACCAAAAGTTCGTTTCAAAAAAGTCTGCATCAAACCAGTCTTCTATGCGGTCATTGCCTAGAGACTCTTCTGAGACAAAGGTAAGTTTGAGAAAGTCAGCCTGTTGTGAAAAGGACAGTCCATAAGAACTCACATCTATTTTTTCACCATTTTTTAAGAGTCTTGCTTGACCTTTAGAGACAAAACGTTCATTAAATTCATAAGACTCATCACGCACAGAAACATCTGGGTTTTCAAGAGAGGGGATATGAGAGAGAAGCTCCCAGTAACACTCATAATGCATCTCGTGCATACGCCCACCACGCACTACATACCCTTTGTCTATGTCGCCAGCACCATCTAAAGCTCCACCTAAAATATGGTCTTTTTCTAAGATGATGATGTTTTCTGCCTGCAGGGCAGTGTCTTTTTCTAAATATACAGCTGATGCAAGAGAGGATATACCTGAGCCTATAAGATATACTTTTGAGTTACTTTGATTTTCTGTTTTCATGGAGTTCCTTTATATGGGTTAGTGGAGCCTTGATTGCACATTATTGATTTATTGAATCTACCAAAAAGATGTCAAATTTTATACAACTAAGTATATGTATCATTTACTTTTCATAATAATGACTATCAATCGCTAATTCTAGCATCTTTTTGATATACTCTTCTCATAAAACCAAATAAAAATGGGTATTATCATCATGGCGATAATACATATAACAGTGGGCATTACTATCATAAGGGATACCGTCACCATAGAGGAAAACGCTATACAGCAATCAATGGTACATATGGATATTATACAAGTAGAGAACACTATAATAGATACCGAAATAGAAGATAAGATCAATTTAAAGTAGGGTGAGGAAAAGTAAAAAAATGATATTTTATAGTATTGGATTTATGGCTGCTTTGTTTACGGCTATTGTAGGGATTGTGAGCATGGCAGACTTTTCTTTAGGAGCTTTGGGCTTTTTGTTTTGGGCTGTCTCTCCTTACATTTTTGCTGCTTATCTACTTAAAAAGAGTACAGGAAATGTAGCAGTCACTTTTACTTCACTTCTGTCTTTAGTCGTAGCTTTGGGTGGAATATCGTTGCTACTATATGCCATGTATATAGAAAAGGATGCACAAAGTGCATTGGCTTTTGTGGTCATACCAACGTACCAATGGGGACTTCTTTTACTTAGTACATTGGTACTTTATTTAATCAATAAAAAATACAAAGGAACAAAATGAAGTATCTGATAGGTGGGTTTCTTGCAGGTTTTATCATGACGGGGTGTGTATCATCTGGCATCGGTAGCATGGGTGGAGGTGAAGCATATGTTTACAAAGGTATAAACTTTGGCTATGACAGAGATGCCCACTTTAAGAAAGGTGTACATGATGCATGTAGAACAGCAGATGGGTACTATACAAAAAATCATACCTTGTTTCGAGGTAATGAAAGTTACCGTATAGGCTGGGAAGACGGACGCTTGAAGTGTAAAGGTAGTAAATGATGAAAAGAATATATTTAATAGTCTTCATCGCTGTGATGGGTACAAGTCTAACTCAGGCAAAAGAGAAAAGAGAGACAGCAGTCTCTAGATTCAAAAAACAAGCTACGACAATCACACCACTAAGTATCACAAAGTTTGAAATTAAAGACAAAGATGGACATACCAAGATTGTAGATTTAAAAGGCAAAAAGTTTATAGTGGTTTCTGTAAGTGAGCCAGACAGTGAAGGTAAGTCGTACTCTGTGGATGAAGATGGAACCATTTGGTGGACAGATAAGATAGCATCAGGTGCATACGGTGGGCATGAAACACCAAATGGCATCTTTCATGTACTTTTAAAGCGACGTTACCATATGTCGGGGACTCATCCTTCAAAGAGTGGCATAAACAACATGGACTTTGAAATGCTATTTACGCAAAATGGTATAGCCTTACACTTAGGAAACCCAAGAGGACTTTCTCACGGATGTATTCATGTAGGAAGAAAAGATGTTGAGGCTATGTTTAGATGGGTGGGTGTAGGTACAAAAGTAGTGATTATGCGTGGAAATTATGGACAATTTTTGGAGAAAGAGAGAGAATCTTTTCAAGAAGATATAAAAAAATATGATAGAACACATTAAAGGATTGGTTATGAAAATGAATATAAAAAAAACAATAACAGTATTGGCTCTGTTGGCTGCAACTGTAGTGTATGCAAATCAGCCTAGTTTCAAACAAACCTTGTCTTTACAAGGCCTTGTATTTGATGTCGTGACGATAGGAGAAGGCTCTTTGCGTCAACTCACAATCCAACCTACAGGACTAACAGGGGTCAATGAACTCATAAAACAAGAGATAGATGGGTCTGTAGTAGGTGCAGAAGTAGCAGATTTAAATCAAGATGGCTTTGCTGAAATTTATGTTTATATCTCTTCTACAGGCAGTGGCGGGTATGGCTCTTTGGTAGCACATAGCTCAAACTTAAACAAATCGATAACACCTATGCACAGGCATTAAGTAAGAAGGGAAGAAAATGACAAGATTCAGAGTATTGTTGTTATTGGTAATTGCATTATTGACTCAAGTACATGCAGACTTTAAAAATGAACTTGAAAATACCTATGTACGGGGTATAAACTCTATTTTATTTTTGACCTCAGAGGATATAATTAGTGCAGGGTCTTATGAATTTGGATCATCTAGTAGAACTTTAGATACGCACATTTTGCCTTTTACACATCACTTTAAAAGTGATGTAGAGTTTTATAACTTTTATGTCAACGGAGGTGTAGGTTTTTCTAAGTATAGAGAATCAGATATGACACTACGTTCTAACAGTAGTGATAAAATAAAAAGGATAACAGATGGAACAGTTTAAGAAGTATTTTGTAGGAACAATTAAAAATAAATATATAAACTTTGATGGCAGAGCAACACGGAGTGAGTATTGGTATTTTGCCTTATTTTCTTTTATGATTGTTATAGTGCTGAAGTTGATTGATGCGTATGCCATAAATCCACTATTAGGTGCTACACCTGAAGAAGCAGTGCAAGGTGGCATTTTACAGGTTATTTTTGTACTGTCTTTACTTTTACCTGCTATTGGAGTAACTGTTAGGCGTTTGCATGACATAGGAAAAAGTGCTTGGTGGTTGCTGTTGGTCTTGATACCACTCATTGGGGCACTGGTATTACTTTATTTTTATGTGATTGATTCTCAAAAAGGTTCTAATGAATTTGGAGAAAACCCTAAAGGAGAGTAAAATCGCAACTTAGGCAACAATAGTCTAGTGCCATTTACCCCCTTAAAAGCCCCTTTAAAACATGACAATAATGGACCCAATAATTCGAAGCACTTAAATTTCATTTCTTATTCCAAATGATATAATATAAAATAAGAAATACGAGGAATAAGATATGAGTGTAAAAAGAAAAAAACTAGTGCAGAGTTGGGGCTATCCCTTGAGAGCAAAATACCAAATTGGTTTTGGAAGTTTTAGAGGCAGAAGTCACAGTGAAGTTTTGACCCTATAATTTTATAATTTTGAGCAGTTTCTACTTGTACTTATCTTTTCATAATATTTGCAAAAAGTTTCTTGGCTTTTTTAGCTTCATCTTTAGCATTTTGTTCTAATCTTTGCATCTCTGTAAAATAATTTAATTACAAGCCTCTATAAATTGATGTTGTACCACAATGAGGACAATGGTTGGCTACCTTTCTACCTTTAATGCGAATATAGCCATAAGCATATCGTCCATTTAACAATCTTTAGATATACTCTGAACCATATAAACTAAAATACAGGAGTAGTAAATGGCAATTATGGATGATGTAAAAGAGGTAGTAGCTGAGCAGTTGAATGTAAGTGCTGACGAGATCAAAGAGGAGTCTAAGTTTGTTGAGGATCTTGGAGCAGATAGCTTGGATGTCGTTGAGCTCGTAATGGCACTTGAGGAGAAATTTGATATAGAGATTCCTGATGAGGATGCAGAGAAAATCGCTACAGTATCGGACGCTATTAAATTTATCGAATCCGTATAAAGCTTGTATCCCCTCTCAAAAAGCGGGGTGCCAGTCGATCGAAATACAAGTACTCTAAGGAGTGTTTATATTTCTATTTCTGAATAATAGGCATGGCAATAGCCTAAAGAAAATATAGGAGTTTCTGTGATAAGAGTAGTTATAACAGGCTTAGGCATGATAAATGGTGTAGGACATGACAAAGATAGTGCTTTTGATGCAATAATAGCAGGTGAGTGCGGTGTTGATACTATTAGGCTATTTGACCCAGAACAGTTTTCAGTAAAAATAGTTTCTGAGGTCAAAGATTTCGACCCTTCAACCGTCATGAATAAGAAAGAGATCAAAAAGGCCGACAGATTTATACAGCTAGGACTTAAAGCCTCGATGGAAGCTATGGAAGACGCAGATTTTGATAATAGTGTAGATCGGGAAAGATTCGGTATCAGTAGTGCATCAGGCATAGGTGGACTACCAGCTATCGAGAAGAATTCTGTTATCTGCAATACTAGAGGCCCAAGAAGAATCTCTCCATTCTTTATCCCTTCTGCATTGGTCAATATGTTAGGCGGATTTATATCGATTTATCAAGACCTGAAGGGTCCTAACCTATCTTCAGTTACTGCTTGCGCTGCGGGTACTCATGCCATAGGTGAAGCAGCGAAAACTATTATGATAGGCGGTGCAGATAAAATGTTAGTTGTTGGTGCTGAGTCTGCTGTTTGTGGTGCTGGCATAGGGGGATTTGCTGCGATGAAAGCACTCTCTACTCGCAACGACGATCCCAAAACAGCTTCTCGTCCCTTTGATAAAGATAGAGATGGATTTGTTATGGGTGAGGGAGCAGGAGCACTCGTGCTTGAAAGCTTAGAATCAGCCCAGTCTAGAGGAGCCAAAATCTACGCAGAGCTTGTAGGTTTTGGCGAAAGTGGTGATGCAAATCATATCACAACACCTACTATGGATGGACCATTGCGTGCCATGAGGGCAGCATACAAAATGGCAGGTGAACCAAAAATAGATTATGTTAATGCACACGGTACCTCCACTCCTATCAATGATAAAAATGAAACAGATGCTCTCAAAGAGCTTTTTGGGGGCAAGGATAACTGCCCTCCTGTGAGTTCTACTAAGGGACAAATAGGACATTGTTTGGGTGCAGCTGGCTCCATGGAGGCAATTATTGCCATTATGGCGATGGATAGAGGGGTGATACCTCCTACTATTAATTATATTACTCCAGATGAAAATTGTGATTTAGATTATGTACCTAATGTCTCCAGAAAAGCTGAGATGCATGCAGTGATGAGTAATTCATTTGGCTTTGGTGGAACCAATGGTGTAGTGATCTTCAAGAAATTTAAAGCATAGGGGTATCAAATGCAAAACTACCTTGACTTTGAAAAGCCACTTGAGGTCATCTACAAAGATATAGAATCAGCTAAAGCCAGAGGTAACGACGAAGTAGTGCTTGCACTTGGAAAAGAGTTAGAAAAAGATGTGGCTAAGATATTTGGATCACTAAGCGACTATCAGAAGTTGCAATTGGCACGACACCTAGACCGTCCTTATGCACTAGACTATATCAGACTTTTAATGGAAGACGCTCAAGAGATACATGGAGATAGAACTTTCAAAGATGATGCACCGATACTTTGTTATCTGGGCTGGATAGACGGTCAAAGAACCGTACTTATTGGCGAACAAAAGGGACGAGGAGTTAAAAATAAAATAAAGAGAAATTTTGGTATGCCAAATCCAGAAGGCTATCGCAAAGCACTAAGAGCTGTAAGGCTTGCAGAGAAGTTTGATATTCCAGTTTTGATGCTTGTGGATACCCCAGGTGCTTACCCTGGGCTTGGGGCTGAGGAGAGAGGACAGAGTGAAGCAATCGCCAGAAACCTTTTAGAGTTCTCTAGAGCAAAAGTCCCACTGATATCTGTAGTCATAGGTGAAGGTGGATCTGGTGGGGCATTGGCAATAGGTGTTGCAGATAGATTTGCGATGATGCGATATTCTGTCTTTTCTGTAATCTCCCCAGAGGGTTGTTCTGCGATACTTTGGAATGACCCATCCAAAGTTGAGCAGGCTACTAAAGCACTGAAAATAACACCTGACTCACTACTAGAGCATGGCTTGATCGACGATATTATTAAAGAACCTCTTAAAGGTGCACACCGTGATAAAAAAGCGGCAGCAGAAGCCCTAAAAGTATATTATCTAAAGTCTGTTTATGAACTCAGAGAGTTAAGCAAAGATGAAATGCTCCAGAAGCGATATGAGAAGCTTACTGCTCCTGGCGCTTTTAAAGAGGACTAGACACTTTTGTTCGCTTCATTTGTCTCATGGGTTGTTGCTACGGTAGAGAGTTGGGGGTACTTTGGTATTTTTGCTGCGATGTTTCTTGAGAGCTCTTTTTTTCCATTTCCCAGTGAAGTGGTCATGATTCCTGCAGGGTACTTGGCATTCCAAGAGAAGATGCATATAGTCCCAGCTGTCTTGGCTGGTATATCAGGCTCACTTGGCGGAGCTTTATTCAATTATTTCTTAGCAGCTAAATATGGTCGTTCATTTTTGATAAAGTATGGCAAATACCTTTTGCTGAAGCCAAAATCATTAGAGAAACTTGAGGGATTTTTTGACAAACATGGAGAAATATCTACTTTTAATGGCAGACTCATTCCTGGCATTAGACAGTATATTTCTATGCCAGCAGGACTTGCGAAGATGAATTTAGCCAAATTCTCCCTCTATACCTCTTTGGGTGCTGGCATATGGGTGACTATATTAGCTTTGCTTGGTTATTATTTGGGTGCAAATGAAGAAAAAGTAGGTGTATATCTGAAAGATGTTACCATTATGGCACTTGTATTTATTGTAGGGCTTAGCTTGTTTTATTACTTAAGATATAAACACAAAGGTTCTTTGTGATACTGGCAGATATCGGCAACAGACATGTGCATATATGTAGTGACGAAGCTGTGGAGCACCTTTTGCCAGATGAGGCCATAAAGAAATATGGAGATAAAGCAGCCTATTATATCAGTGTTAAAAAGGCATACAACGATATGTTGGCAGCACTAGATGATTGGACAGATATCTCTGATTCTATTTATATCGAGGGCGAATATAAAGGTATGGGTGTAGATCGCAAGGCACTTTGCTTAAGCCGTGATAGTGGTATATTTGTAGATGCTGGTTCTGCTATCACTGTGGATAGGGTGATAGATGGTATTTATGATGGAGGTTTTATCATGCCAGGAATCCATACCTACACTAAAGCTTTTGCAGATATTTCGCTGATACTAGATCATAAACTTGATAAAGATATAGCGTTAGAAGAACTTCCCAAAAGTACACAAGGAAGTGTAAGTTTTGGGACAGTATCTCCTGTTATTGCTATAATAGAAAAGATAAGAGCTGACCTGCCTGTTTATTTTACGGGCGGTGATGGTGAGTGGTTGTCTGGATATTTCAAGGATGCCATTTTTGATGAGAGACTTCTGTTCGATGGAATGAGAAAAACAGTGAAAGGTTTGAAATATGCTAACAATCGCACTCCCTAAAGGAAGAATAGCAGAGGAGACTCTGGAGATATTTACACATATTTTTGGAGGAGAGTTTGAGTTTGAGAGTAGAAAGCTGATACTTGATATTGGTGAATTCAGATTTTTAAATGTACGCAATCAGGATGTGCCCACTTATGTAGAGCATGGTGCAGCTGACATAGGTGTGGTAGGATTAGATGTAATTACAGAAAAAGAGCTGGATATAGTCAATCTTCTCGATATGCAACTAGGTAAATGCAAAGTATCTATAGGCATCAAAAATGAAGATGAACTTGACTGGAGTAAGCCCAATATCAAAGTGGCTACCAAAATGGTCAATATCACAAGGGACTACTTTTCACAAAAGGCGGTAGGGGTGGAGATAATCAAGCTCTACGGCTCTATCGAGCTGGCACCACTTGTGGGCTTGTCAGATGTCATTGTCGATATAGTAGATACTGGCAATACTATGAGAGAAAACGGCTTAAAAGTAGCGGAAGATATCATGGAGTCATCTGCTTACTTGATTGCCAACAAAAACAGTTTTTATGCTAAAAAAGATGAGATACTTTCACTTTATGAAAAAATAAAGATGGCTGTGGAGAGTCGTAACTAATATTTACAAAGGGTAGCCTGTGTCAAATAAAACAGAAGCTCTGGATCTATATGCTAAAATAGAAGATATGCTGCACAATAGCGAGGCAATATCCTCACTTTATTCGTTATATCTAAAGAAGTTGGATAAAATAGAATTTGATTCATTTTTGGATGTAGGCTGTGGTTCTGGAGGTTTTTTAGAATTAATCCAGAGTGTGTTTTCTCCTAAGACAATCAAAGGAATCGACCTTAGTCCAGTTATGGTATCTCGGACTACGGAGAGAGGTATAGATGCAGAGGTTGTCGGTCTGTGCGATTTACATGAAAGCTATGATGTGATTACTGCGGTATTTGATATGCTAAACTATCTTGACAAAGCTGAACTTGATAAATTTACGAGCTCTGTCTTAAACAGTCTCAATGACGGAGGATATTTTATATGCGACATCAATACGGAGTACGGTTTTGATCAAATCGCAAGTGGCAGTTTTACAGCAGAGGACGAGAAGCAATATCTGATTATTGATAGTTATTATGACAATGCTATTTATAGTTCATACTTTACACTTTTTGAAAAAGTGGGGAATCTTTATCGTAGGTCAGATGAGAAAATAGTTCAATACCTGCATATTGTTGATGAAATCTCTGAAAATAATAGCCTTAGACTTATTTCCAGAGATTTTGTAACCCTTTATGGGGATGAGGCAGATAAAATATTACTAATTTTTAAGAAGGAGTAAGTAATGAAATATATAATTTTAGTTCCAGTAGTGTTGATTTTTGTAGCTTGTGCACCAGCAGCCAATAGTGCCACATCATCTAACAATAGAGTCAAGTCAGGATCTTGCAATTCTGGAGTAAGCTGTCAAAATATTGGCTTGTCCCTTGCAAGTAGATATAAGTATAAAGAAGCAAGTAAGTATTTTAAAAGAGCTTGTGAATATGGCGCAAGTGAAGGATGCAATAATCTAGCATTTCAATATGCCAATGCAGAGGGACTTAAGCAGAGCTATACGCTTGCCTATAAGTACTGGGGTATGGCATGCGACATGGGCAATAGCTCTGCTTGTGCAAATCTTCAACTTGCCAAAGATAAAGTCGAAGAATTACGGAATAAAAAAGGCAGGTAACTAGAGTAGTTTGCCTAGTTCATCAACACTTGAGGCTTCAGTAACTTTAGTTGCTCTTCTATTGTCCAAAGTCATAACGATAATTTTTGTTTCATCTTTGCCATCTTTGAGTTGTTTTGCCATCTCTTTGTCGTAAATAAGAACCATGCTGTAGCTACTCTTTTTTAGACCCGGCAGTATAAATGTATTTCTGATTACAGTTGGTGCTGTGCTCACATCAGCAATGACAAGCGCATTTTTGCTACTCAAAAAATCCTCTGTTTTGCCGTCCATGAATTCTTTCATGAGATGACCAGTATCTTTGCTGAAAATAAATATCAGTTTTTGGGTAGTAGTCGGAAGTTTGCTTACTTTATCAAATTGATCAGGCAGGATAAAATCTATAGTTGACCCTATGCCAAAACTTTTGTCACTTGGTGCGATAGTCAGAGAGTATTTGCTGGCATCATAGTTGCTTGTGCCATTGATTCCAAACAGTACACCAGCTACTATCACAATAAGAGCTATAAGCCCTAATAATATTTTTTTCATTTGTCTGTATTCCTTTTTTTCTGTGTTATTGTTGTGAATTTTACACAAAAGGGATTAATGAAAAATAAATGAACTATTCTGGATATTCAATGGGCAGTAAATCTTGCGCCTCTTCTCCAGTAAATAGCCTTGAGATTGCCATAAATCGAAATCCAAGAGGTATTTCTAGAGAGAAACTGGAGCCTCTTCCCTCTGTGATATCTATGGTTGTGTGAGTATTTTTTGTATATTCGAACTGATCTTCTGCCATATAATATGGACAGCCATGAATCTCTCCTATTTTTATATCCCTACTTCCTAGTAGCATGTCACCTTTTGCAAAACACATAGGGGCAGATCCATCACAACATCCGCCACTTTGGTGAAAAATCAATTCTCCATGCTTTTTGCGGAGTCTATCGATTAAGTCCTTGGCTTTATCTGTGACAGCTACTCTGTTATACGCCATTAAAAGAACCCTAAGGCATTTTTATCAAATGATTGTAGTATATTTTTAGTATGACGATAGTTGTTAAGCATCATCATGTGAGTCTCTCTCCCGATACCTGATTTTTTGTAGCCTCCAAATGATGCATGTGATGGATATAGATGGTAGCAGTTTGCCCATATTCTGCCCGCTTCAATACCTCTAGACATCTTATGTAGTTGGTGTACATCTCTTGACCATACGCCAGCTCCTAGCCCGTATAGTGTATCATTGGCGATCTCGAGTGCCTCATCTTCATCTTTGAATGTAGCGACACTCAGTACTGGACCAAATATCTCTTCTTGAAATATACGCATTTTATTGTGTCCTTTAAACACTGTCGGCTTGACATAAAAACCATCAGGGTGAGCGGGATTTTCAAACTTATCACCACCTATAAGTAGCTCTGCACCCTCTTGTTTGCCTATATCTATATAGTGCAGTATTTTTTCAAACTGATCTTTTGAGGCTTGAGCACCCATCATTGTATCGGTCTCCATAGGGTCACCAAGTTTGATTGCTTCTATTCTTTTGAGGCACTTTTCCATAAATTTATCATAGATGCTTTCTTGGATAAGAGCTCTTGATGGGCATGTGCAGACTTCACCTTGATTGAATGCGAACAACACAAGTCCCTCTATTGTTTTATCCAAGAATGCGTCATCTTTATCCATGACGCTTTCGAAAAAGACATTTGGAGATTTACCCCCAAGTTCCAATGTCACTGGTATGATATTCTCAGCAGCATACTGCATGATGAGTCTTCCTGTCGTGGTCTCTCCTGTGAAGCCCACTTTTCTGATATTGGGGTGAGTTGCTAGTGGCTTACCCGCTTCAGGTCCAAATCCATTGACTATGTTAATTACACCTGCGGGGACTACATCTTTGATTAGCTCTGCCCACTCCATAACGGATACTGGTGTTTGTTCTGCTGGCTTGAGCACCACCGCGTTACCCGCTGCGATAGCAGGTGCTACCTTCCATGCCATCATCAGTAATGGAAAATTCCATGGTATGATTTGTGCAACAACTCCAAGCGGCTCATGTACCTCCATGGATACAGTGTTCGAATCTAAGTCAGTGATACTTCCTGATTCTGCACGAATCACACTGGCAAAGTATCTAAAGTGATCTATCGCTAGTGGCAAATCGGCATTTAGAGTTTCCCTAACTGCTTTTCCATTATCCCAAGACTCTATTACTGCTAGTTTTTCAAGATTTGCCTCCATCACATCTGCAATTTTGCTTAGCACCGCACTTCTCTCTGTGGTTGAAGTTTTGCCCCAGCTTTCAAAAGCTTGCCAGCCAGCCTCAACTGCGAGCTCAATATCTTTACGATTTGATTGGGCTATCATGCCCATAGATTTATTGTCAATCGGAGAAGTATTTTCAAAATAATTACCATCTGTGGGTGAAATCCACTCACCAGCTATGAAATTATCGTATTTCTCTTTAAATATCGGTCTTTCATATGTCATAATTTATCCTTTGTTAGCACTTTATGTGATTTATTGTATCACTATAATAGTATATGAACAAAAATAATGTAACAAAAGTAAGAATATATAAACTTTTTAATTTTATAGTGAGTATATTAGTAACATCATGTAATTATTTAAATTTTTTGATACAATCCATAAATTCATAGAAGAATATTTCTAGGAAATAGGAGAAACTTGTGAAAAAATTGGATATTTTTGGATTTGATGAGGCTTTAGATATGGCATTGAGTAGAACTATGTCAACATTATCAACAGAGGTTGTTATGCTTGACCAGGTTCTTGGGCGTGTGTTGGCAGTAGATATAGAATGTCAAAAAAATCTTCCTTCTTTTGATAACTCAGCCATGGATGGGTTTGCTTTTAAATATTCAGATGTAGGCACTAAGCTCTCTATTGCTAATACTATTTTTGCTGGCGATAGTCCAGAGCCTATGCTCGGAGATAAGGAGTGCTATAAGATAATGACTGGTGCTAAGGTGCCATCTGATGCTGATACTATTATCCCTATAGAGGACTGTGTAGAGGTATCAGCAGATTTTGTTACGATCGCAAAAGATATTAAAAAAGGTAATGCTCTTAGAGTGATGGGCGAAGAGCAAAGAAGAGGATCTGTTCTTATAAAAAGTGGAGAGCATCTTAAGTTTCCACATATAGCTATGCTCTCAGCACAAGGCATAGTAACAGTTAAGGTGTTTAGGGAGTTAAGTATAGCAGTGCTTTCAACAGGTGATGAGATCAGAGAACCATGGCAAAATGCCAGTGAGGATGAGATATATAATGCCAATGCTTTTGGCGTAACAGCACTACTAGGGCAGCATGGCTTTAGTCCAAACTACATAGGCTCTATGGCAGACGATTTAGAAAAATGTAAAGAGCAGATAAGTAGATTAAAAACATATGATGTGATTATCACAACAGGTGGGATCAGCATGGGAGAGGCCGATTTTCTAGAGGAGGCATTTATGGCAAATGGGCTGGAAAAGTTTTTCCATGGAGTCAATGTCAAGCCAGGTCGCCCAACCATGATGGGTAAGATAAAACACGGTAGTGGCAGCACTACAGTAATGGCAATGCCAGGCAATCCCATGACAGCACTACTCAGTATCTTTTTGCTTTCTATTCCTGTGCTTCGCAAGATGCAAGGAGAGGGTAATCCTAAACATACAATTTCCAAGGCTACCATCTCACAGTCACTTCGTCTTAAGGCAACTCGTAGCAATTTAGTTTTGGGTAGACTAGAACAGGGGGTCTTTCATGTAATTGGTGATAATAAAATCGGTTCGGGTATGCTTACACCTTTGATGGAAGCCAATGCAGTAGCGATTTTTGTTGAAGGCATTGCTGAGGTCTCAGAGGGGAGTATTGTCAAAGTTGTGATTTTTTTCTAGGGCATAAAGATATCCAGATAGTCAGCAAATACCAACTATCTGATTAGTATTAATTATTTGTAGTAAGCAGAGAGAGCTTCTACACTTTTTCTTAGTGCTTCGACATAAGAGGCATCTGCATGTTGCTTAGCCTGCATAGCCGCAATAATGACTGCATGGTGTTTTGCTAATCGTTCAGCATAGTCTTTTTGGCTTGGTTTTACGCGTTGTGTCAAAAAATAGTCAGAGATTGTAGAGATAATCTTTTGTGAGTGCTGCTCTTTGTTTGTCACCCATCTAACTATTTGATTGAGGGATTGTGCATCTTTTTTCCCTGCAAGCTCATTGATCAGTTTTATGGATTTCTCCACGGTTGTAACATCTTCAAGCATAGCTTTCACTCGGGCAGCATCGTCATATATACCGCATGGAATCTGGCAGTGTGCAGATATTTGCATAGGCAACAAAAGCCCTAGACCTAAAAACATTGCGACAATGAATTTTTTTGTTCGTATCATAGTACATCTCCTTGTTTATGTGATGTAATTATTGTATATATATTATCCTTAGAGATAGCATAAGGTTATGAAAGTGGTTATTATTAAACCCGAATTAAGGCTTATGCTTTTTTAGCAAAACTCTTAAGTATAAGTGAAATAATTATAACTTCTAAACATAATAATAAAAAATGTAAATAGTAGACTTTTTCCTGATTTTCTATAATATTCCACTGTTCGATAATCTTATAGAATACCCATGAACCTCCCATGCCTATAAGATATCCGAGTTGCTTGGCAGTATCTAGGGAGGTCAACAGGATGTCTTTTTGTATTATAAGAGTTTCAGCTCGAATTAAATAGGAGCCAAAAACAAATGTGATCTGGTAGCCTGCATAGACCAGTAGGGCTGTCTGATAAGTATATGGAAACAGAAGGAAGTATATAATTGCCCCCATTAGCACCAGTTCCACGAGTAGACTTATACGATAAAACCATGGGATATTCAATATATGATGGTATAGCCGTGCGACTACCAGCATCCCTACGGCGAGGGCTATACCGCCTACAGAGTAGAGAGATGGTTTGAGTGGGCCATAAATGGTAAATATCGCTCCCACACTCAAGCCTAAAAATAGGGAATTGAAAAATTTATATCGTATAAACCAATCGATATTTAGTGTCATAAAAACTCCTGTTGGATGCATGTTATTCTGAATTAGATTCGGGAACCAAGTGTCTATGAATATCTTTCCGTATCAAGTATGGAAAGACAATTTAAAATCTATATTCTATTGTAGCATATATGCTCCTACCCTCTGTACTGTAACTTTTGACAGTTTCGTATTTTTTGTCAAAGATATTTTTTGCAGCCACTGAGAGCTTGAAGTTGTCACTTAGTTTTGTACTGTATGTCAGGTCAGCAGTAGTGTAGCTGTCAAGCGTGGTATCTGTTGCAGGAAAAACACTATAGTCAAGATCCCTTCGTTTCCCCGCATAGTTGGCTACAATCCCTATATGTGTATCCTCTGCAAAATAGTAGTCAAGATATACAGTTATGCTGTTTTTAGGGATTCTTTGCATGTCTTTGCCATTATCGTCTTGGAAATCTATCATATGTGTCAAAGAAGCACCAGCTACAAATCCACTCTCTCCAAAGCTATATTCTCCATTAAGCTCTACTCCTGTGATTTTGACTCCATCACCGTTATTGAAATAGCTTGTGCTAAAAGTAGCAGGGTCATATTTGGAGTCTATCTTATTCTTTATTTTGTTACTAAAATAGCTAATATTTAGTAGTTTTTTATACCCAAAGGAGAGTTCATATCCTTGAATGCTCTCTGGCTTGAGTGTGCTTATAGAATTGCTAAACTGAAACAAGCTTGGAGCCTTGTAGCCAGTGTAAATATTGATAGAACCATGAAGTCCATCTATGGCTATGCATTCTCTTTTGATGCCAAATCTATAGGTAGTTTTGTTTTCAAATTTGTCAAAACGGTCATATCTTAGTGTAGCGTTAAAAGTAGTTTTGGCTCCTAAGATCTGATCTACTGTATGTGTGTAGTTGGCATATGTAGCAGTGTTTTTGAATGACTCATTAGAAGTGGTAGCTCCGTTGTCTGTATTAGCTTTGTTGATGCTGTGTTCAGTGCCTACTGAGAGCGATTGTAAAGGTGAAAAATCATAATTACTGACTATAGAATAGTTTGTATTTGAGCCATCTGTATCGTAGCTCCATGGTCCCCAAGCACCAGAGCCTTCTAGCTGTCTTTTGATATCTCTACGACTTATTTTTGCATTGACACTAAGAGTATCTTTTTTGTATTTGTATGTGAAAGTAAATATTTTTTGATCACTGTCACCTTTGGAGATATTATCATCCGCATTGCTAGGGCCATCAAAGTCATATGTACCATTATAGCTATGAAAAAACAATGAAGCACTGCCATAGTTGCCTATTTTTAGGGATGCTTTTATGTTTATATTTTTATTTCTGTAGCTATCTTGTTCTGCATCAGATGGCAGTATGGCAGAGATACTGTCTGTATCGAGAAGATTCCCAGCAATATAGATAGAACCGTCACCAAAAATTTTAGAGAGTGTAAAGCCGATAGCTTTTGTGCCATAAGATCCAGCCTTTAGTTTGATACTTCCTTTATCTTTGATTCCGTCTTTAGTTATGATATTTACTGTACCTGCTGCTGCTCCAGCCCCCCATATGCCACTTTGAGCACCTTTGACTACTTCTATTCTCTGGATAGAATCAATAGATATATGCTCCAGCGATGAAGCTACAGATGGTTGTGTATAGTCGGTCAATGCTACGCCATCTAACAATATTAAAAGATTATCACTTTTTAATCCTCTGATAAATATAGAGCTTGTCTGTCCTGCTCCTCCATTTGATGCAAAAGAAAACCCCGCTATACGACTCAATGCTTCTGATACACTCTGGTATCCTCGCTCTTCAATCTCCTCATTTGTAATAACAGTGACATTTGCTGTAGTTTTACTGATATTTTGCGGCAACTTTGTAGTAGATGTTACAAGCACTTCTGCTAGCTCTATCTCTGCAAGTATAGGACTTGAGATTAGGGTGGCTATAGTGACGCTATATATTATTTTTTTCATTTTATTCCTTGTTTTTCGTAGGCTGTGTTTGCTAATGCGGCAATTGGTAAATAGTGTGTTGATGCTATAAGTCTATTGGTATGGGTTGTTTTTATGCTGGTGGTGCAGTCTTGCGAGGTAGGGGAGAGAATGCTATCTTGTGATATTTATAGCTACTATCGAGCCGACAAAGTTTGTGTAGTGTCGAATACATAGCGATGATAGCAAGCGAAAAGTATCGCTTTTTGTTGCCTTTGAGATGTTTCATGAAGACTATTTTACTTGATATTAGATAAATATCTGTATAATTAGCATAAATAATTTACCATATAGGAGCATTTGAATGGCAATAAATACAGTTGCAAATACAGATGAGTTTAAAAAACTAGTAGAAGAGACAAAAGCAATAGAGGGATACAGGGAGCCGATAGCTTTTGGTATAGCCAGAGTAGATAGAGGACAACTCAATGTAGAATCGGTACTTCAGGCAAACTATGCAGTAGTAAACTGGAATGAAAACTTTGGCTCAGCTGCTGTTTTTATCAGGTCACTGATAGAGGCTGGTGCAGATGTAGATTTCTCAGGTGATGAGTTTGTTATTACAATCAATGATAGATTTGTTGATAATGCCATGGCGGCATTTGCTCCATATTTGGTAGAAGCAACAGGTGATGCACATCGTAATGTACAGGTGGTCAAAGCATTGGCAAATCAAGAGGATATTGGCAAAGATTATAGAATTTGTTTTCTATTCTCTGATAGTGCAGCAAAAAGTGTAGAAGCAGTATACCTAAAGCTAAACGCCTTATCTCTTGCCAAGGTGCCGTTGAGAGGGATAGTCCTTGATGGTGCTTTTGGTGTATTGCCCAATGTTGCATGGGTTACTAGCAGGCCTTTCGAGCTGAACTATCTAAGAGAAAACGAGATAGAGATGAAGATCAACGGAACCTATCCAAATATCGACAGCGTGGACAAATTTCCTAGGTACCTCCAGCATGTCATACCTGCTGACAATACTCGAATACTCGATAGCAGTAAAGTTCGTATGGGTGCACAGCTGGCTCCAGGCACCACTGTTATGCCAGGAGCAAGCTATATCAACTTTAACGCAGGCACACTAGGGCCAGTGATGGTAGAGGGACGGATATCCAGTTCAGCGATTGTCGGAAGCGGATCAGATGTAGGTGGTGGAGCAAGTATCCTTGGAGTTCTTAGCGGGACAGATGGCAATCCTATCTCTATAGGTGAAAATACACTACTAGGAGCCAACTCAGTGACAGGGCTTCCTCTGGGGAATGCTTGTATCTTAGATGCTGGCATCACGATATTGGAAGGCACCAAGATAATAATCTCATCAGAAGAGCTTGAGAAGATAAAAGCTGCCAATCCAGAGGCGAAACTGGATAGTAAAGATATATTTAAAGCTGTAGAGCTTCAAGGGCTTGATGGTATTCACTATAGACAAAATTCGCTTACTGGTGAAATCATTGCTAGAAGAAGTACTAGAGAAGTAAAACTCAATACAGAGTTGCATTAATGAATGAAGAAAATGTTGTAGAGAGAGTATGCTTGCTTGCTATGATGAAAAAAGAGCCAGAAGAGACGCTCTGGGAAATACAAAAAATGTTGGTTGATACTGGTATGTTTGAGATAAAAGAGTGCAAGCAGGTATTTAAGATGCTGGAGCATGAACAGTATATTTTCAATGATTCTCTCACAATGAAAGGTATACTTGAAGCTAAAGAGGCAGAAAAGATGTTTAAGCAATGATGCTTCAGCAGGTTCAGCAATCATATATGGATATGCCCAACGGGCTTGATGAGGATAATAGGAGAAAAGATGCGTGTAGATAAGTGGCTCTCATCTGTAAATGTAGTAAAGAGGAGAACTGTTGCAACTGATATGCTCAAGTCTGGTGTAGTTTTCGTCAACGGTATGAAAGCTAAAGCATCAAAAGATCTCAAGATTGGAGATAAGGTGACAATCGAGTATCTCAAGGGTGCTAAGCATTATGAAGTGCTACAGATTCCTAAAACAAAGTCAATATCAAAGAGCCAAAAAGATGAGTTCGTAAAGGAATTGTAGGGTGGAGAGAATCATAAATACCAAAGAACAATTTGAAAAGCTATTTAGCAATCAAATGTCAGATAATGAAGCACGACAGCTTCTCGTTGAGCTTTACAAAAAGGGTGAAAGTGGAGAGGATATAGCAGCAGCAGCTTCTGTGATGCGTGAACATTCGGTTAAGCTACCAATTTCAAACGATATGAGGGATAAAGCAATAGATGTGGTGGGTACTGGAGGGGACAAAAGCGGTAGTTTTAATATTTCAAGCACAGTATCATTACTATTGGCATCTCTTGGCTGTGTAGTAGCAAAACATGGTAACCGCTCCATCACATCCAACTCTGGTTCTGCTGATTTACTGGAAGCTCTTGGTGTTAACCTCAGTCTTTCTGTGGAAAATCAGATCAAGATGCTCGAAGAGGTAGACTTCGCTTTTATATTTGCGATGAATCATCATCCAGCTATGAAGCATATCATGCCTATCCGCCGATCTATAGAGCATCGTACTATATTTAATCTGTTAGGCCCTTTGACTAATCCATCTGGAGCTAAGAAGTATCTATTGGGTGTATTTTCTCCCGATTATATCGTTAGGGTTGCAGAAGCATTAATGGCACTTGATGTGAGGAGAGCTTATGTAGTCAGTAGTGATGATGGAATGGATGAGATTTCCTTGGCGACTACAACACAGTATGTATATATTGAGAATGGTATAATTACTGAGGGAGTGATAGATCCACAAGAGTGGAGATTTAAGTTGGCAGGAAAAGGGGCAATTTTAGGCGGTGACGCGATAGACAATGCTAAAATAACCCATGCAATATTTGAAAATAAAGCAACAGATCCCCAAAGAGACATAGTGATTCTCAATGCTGGGTTTGCTTTGTTTGCAGATGGCAGAGCTAGGGATATTCAAGAGGCTTTCGAGATTGTTAGGGCAGGGCTTGAGAGTGGGATGGCGAAGGTGCATCTGGATAAGATAGTAAAAACTAGTCAGAAGATGGCGTAGATTATAGATTAGTAAAAGAAGGGATTGTATTGAAAAAGATTACCGCATCACTAGATGAACTCGACAAAGTCGCTAGCTATATGTACGAAAGCATACCTTCAAACGCCATTATCTTCCTTCGTGGTGATTTGGCTTCAGGCAAGACTACGCTCACTCAAGCTATTGCCAAAGCAAAAGGTATCCACAGTTCGGTCACATCTCCTACTTTTTCACTCCAACACTGCTATGGAGAAGGATTATATCATTATGATCTTTATCGTATCAGCCATGACGAGTTTATGCAACTTGGGCTTTTTGAGGAGTTTGAAAAAGATGGTTGGCATATAATAGAGTGGGGTAGCAATGAGCTAGAGAGTTTTTTGAAGAGCGTTGACTATGATATATATATTGTTGATATAGAGGTAGCTGACGATAGAAGAAAATACACTATAAAGAGCAGTAATGCACAAACTTCAAGCCAATAAGCTATCTAAAAAGATCAAAAAAATTACTATAGTGAAAGATATTTCTCTAGAAGTGAACAGCAGTGAAGTAGTAGGGCTATTGGGTCCAAATGGAGCTGGCAAGACCACAACATTTTATATGATATGTGGATTAGCCTCTGCAAGTGATGGAGAAGTATTGCTAGATGGTGATGATATCACCAAGCTTCCTCTTAGTGCTAGAGCAAGACTAGGAATCGGTTATCTTCCTCAGGAGTCTAGTATCTTCAAGGACTTAAGTGTAGAGGATAATCTTCTTATAGCAGCAGAGGCAGCAGGCTTAGACAAGACTAGTCAGCACGAACGCATAGAGAAGCTTCTGGAGCTTTTTGGGGTAGAGCCTATCAGAAAGCGACTTGGCATTCAACTAAGTGGTGGAGAACGCCGAAGAGTTGAGATAGCCAGAGCACTGGTTGCAAAGCCTAAATTTCTACTATTAGATGAGCCATTCGCAGGTGTTGATCCTATAGCTGTATCAGATATACAGCAGATTATAAGACAGCTTACTGAGCTAGGTATCGGGGTGCTAATCACTGATCACAATGTCAGGGAGACTCTGGATATCTGTGATAGAGCCTATGTACTCAAAGATGGGCAGATACTGGCATCTGGCAGTAGCGAGGATATCGCTACTGATGAGAGTGTGAGGAAATTTTATTTGGGAGAGAGTTTTAGTTTTTGACTTCTAGCACTTCGATGACAGCAGGAAAACCAGGACCAACTACTTTTTTTAGAAGCTTAGCCTTGATTTTTACTGTCTCATTTTGCCTATTGTTTAAGTTAAACTTTTTTGGATTTTGGATTCTATAGATTGTGCCTGTTTTAGAGTCTTCTATCCCAAGATATATGTTTCTACTGAAACCCTTCATGTGTATGCCACCCTTAATTTCAAGGATATTGTTGTTTGCTGCATTACTACTACAGCCAAAGCTAAAAATAATAGATGCTAGTATAATATATTTTTTCATGCATTCCTCCTATTTTACTATCAGTGTAGCTTCTGTATCACTGCTTAATGTCAAATTTATATTTATGTCACCAGTCAAATCTTCGCCAATCTTGTAGTAGTAGTTTCCTTGAGCTTTGACAGTCCCTTGTATCGTTTTGATTGAAGGCGGGGGATCGTAGTTGAAAAAGTTTATAGAGCCTAGTTGATAAGTGCTGTTGCCGTAGGCATTTTCTGTGAAATCTCCAGTATTGTATGTAGGTATATTCTGTAGATTTTCATTGTCAGATAGTAGTATAGCAATACCCCATTCCCTAAGTAAATCATCGAAGTTTTTTCCTGTGCCATGTACAGATTTCTGGGTAGCGTAAATGATGGCATCTTCATGTTTTTTACTATTATGCATGATATCTCGCAGAACCTTTGCTCCGCCATAATTTCTTGTTAGGAATGTACCAAATGCATTTACTTTGGAGTAGTCAGATAGGTTATTGTTCCAAGCAGTAAGAGAAGATGTGCCATCTTGATTGAAGAGAGAATATCTACCTTGTATATTGCCAACACTTCCAGCGCTTCCATCAGTATGTTCTACACCTCTTGGTCCAGCATGTCGAATCTTAGTAGCGATAAGATCTTCTGTAGCTTCTGCTATCATTTCAGCTATCCATACATCATGCCCAGTGTCTTTTAAGACCATCTTTTGATAAAATTCAATCATATGAACAAACTCATGTGCAAGTGTTGAATAAATCTCTTTTTGCCAGTAGTCACCATCTTCTTCATTGGCAAACATCACAGAGTCTATGTAAAACATAATTCTTTTATTGGATCCACTTGTGTCAATATAGTTGTCTTTGCCGTAGAAGTATCCTATGATACCACCATCTGCCCTATTATCATTGTCTATATCTGTCACAAGAATAGTAACCTCATTATTTTCTGAGATAAGGTTACTAAATTTGATTTTAGCATTAGCTCCCCATTCTTCGCCAAAAATATTTGTTACCCAGTCGTATATGTCATTATCATTTCCTGTTTTTAGAAAAGTATCAGCAAGACTATCAACCATTTGCTGTGTCACACATTTTGCCTTACTGCATCCTGCTCCAAAGCTATCGTTTGATACCCAGACATTAAGTGTTTTTGAGCCGTGAACTGTAGAGATATTGGAAACTATTTTTCTAGCTGTTGCAGTTGTATGCCTGCTTGTGTCAGATTCTAGATAAAAGATTTTTGTATTGCCTACAGTATCGTTTCTTCGTTCAGGTATTGTTTGAAATACTTTGGAGCTCTTGTTTTGATATCTTTTTATTAGCTTACTAGCATCCCTGTTAAATTTTGATATACGACTTGGCGCATGGAAGATTTTTGGTCTTTGGTTGTTTTGTATTGTGGTTAGTTTCTTTTTTGTCGACTGCACGATTTTTGCATTGTGGGAAATAGTAGGATTAGAGTTTTGTGATTTGTGATAGTTGCTTAAAAGTACATATAGACTTTTAGGGGTTGTTCCTATTTTAATCATCTTTTGTATATTGCCACTCTTTCCGAGTTGTCCTACATGGTAGTCATCACTGATATGGATAATTTCTACTTTGTTTTCTGGATCATTTGGCTGACTATCGATTCCATCTATGATTCCATCGCCATCACTATCTTTTTTCCAATCTTCAATATCAGAACTACCTATTATTTTTATGTAATTATTCATTTTGTCTATATTACTACTAGTTACTGACATGATACCTGCATCATGATAATCACCAACAGTAGGCTCTGTATTTGAGTTGCCAGTGGCATAGCCAGTGATCTTTGCTATGGCGATCTCTTTGCCGCTAAGTCCGCTGCTACCTCCACTGCCACAACCAATAAGTACAAACATAGTAAATACAATAGAAAAATATTTAAACCTAAAAGTCATCAAAGTCCTTTGTGCTCCATAAAAATTATGTCGCAAGCATAATCAATAATTGTGAATTGAGTGTATTGTATCAAAAAATAATAAGTAAAATGTCAAGAGTGCATAAGATGTAAAGACAAAAGTTTTGCCTTTACATAGAGGATAGTGCTTATCTGATGATCTCGAATGGGTTTTCGACAACTTTCTTTCTGTCGATTACATATGGTATTAGTGCAGTTTGTCTAGCTCTTTTGATGGCTACAGTTACTAGCTCTTGGTGTCTTTTACAGTTGCCTGTGAGTCTTCTAGGCATGATTTTAAATCTCTCGCTTAGACTAAACTTGAGTGAATTCAACTCTTTGTAGTCGATAAATTCAACTTTTTGTTCGCAGTATTTGCAGTATCTTTTTTTAAACTTTCTTCTTTCAGCCATTGTTTATTCTCCTAAAATGGTATTTCATCTTCATCGATGTCTATCTCTGGAACTTGCTGTGTAGGTGCAGGTGCATTTTGCTGTACTGGTGCTTTGTTTTGAGTTGTGGGCTGGTTGTGATTGCCACCCTGTCCACCTCTGTCGTATCCACCACCCTGCGCATCATCTTTTCCACCAATCATCTGAAGGTTTTCTACAGTGATTGAGTGTTTGCTTCTTTTTGTTCCATCCTGTGCCGTCCATTGGTCAAGTGTTAGTCTTCCGTCTACTAAAACCTGTCTGCCTTTGCGTAGATACTGATTGGCTATCTCTGCTGTACGACCAAAAAATGTAAGGTCAACAAACATGACCTCTTCTTTTTGTTCTCCAGTTTGTGATTTCCACTTTCTATTTACTGCAATACCAGCGTTACCTATGGCGGTACCTCCCTGAGAGTATCGAATCTCAATATCTCTTGTTAGATTTCCCATTAAAACTACTTTATTGTACATAGATAACTCCTGTGAATTTTATAGGCTTATGCCTCTTTGTTTGTTGTAGCTTCTTCTATGGCTTGGGTCTCCTCTGTCACTGGAGCCTCTTCCACTTCTGTCACTGGAGTTTCCTCTATTGCAGAAGTCTCTTCTGTCACAACTACTTCTTCTTTGGCAGGTGCAGGCGTATTTTTCTTAGATATCGCTTCAGTTATTTTTGTGAACTGTGCTATATCTTTTTTGTTTGTATACTTAACTGTTAAAAACTTAAGAATCTCTTCATTGATCCTCAAAAGTCTCTCTATTTCAGCTATGGCAATACCTAGTGCTTGAAAATAGACAACTGTGTAGTGACCTCTCTCATTTTTCTCTACTGGGTAAGCTAGTTTTCTCATACCCATATCATCTGTTACAACAATATTTGCATCTTGTGCTATGATGTTGCTTTGGATCTTTTCGATCTCTATTTTTGTCTCTTCGTCCGTTAAGGTAGGTCTGAGAACAAAAAGTAATTCGTAGTGATTCATCTATGTCCTTTTGGTTTAATAGCCCATTGTATGCAGTTGAGATCAGGTGTGTGAATGTTTAGCCTGCGGATAACATTGAAACAGCAGACCCCATCTGTCCAAAAATGAGCAAGAATTTTGGAACTGTGATAATATCGTAATATTGATTATAGGTAACTTTGCAACCTTATCAGTATCCCGTATAGCAGACTTTCCTTGTCTATACTGCCACCTTTTTTGAGTCGCAATTCAGACTCTAGCAGGTGTTCGTATATCTTTAGTAGTGAAGCAGTTTTTACTTTGAGTGCTAGTTGGGCTTTTTGTTGCTCTATATGTTTGGGTAATTTGTAGCCTAATATGGCTTTGGAGTCTGGTTGTCCATGTATGCGAATGTAGGCATGAAACAGAAAGAGTTGATTGACAAAAAATTGAGTAGAACGCAAGATAGAGTACTCATCCTCTCCTAGCTCTAGAAGTTTGGAGATGGTATCTATCACTGGCTTTTTGGCAAAAAGATCGAGCAGTAATTGTTCCATCGCCAAAGGTGCTGTGGAGTAAACTAGTCTATCTATGTCTTTGCTTTGAATTTTGGTGTCCAATATAGCTAACTTATGTAGCTCATTATTACAAAGAGCAAGGTTGTTGTTGAGTATAGTCATGAGGTGAGATAGGGCATAGTGATCGATATCGAGCCCGATCGTCTGTGCTTTTTGCTGAAGTACAGCGATACCCTCACTGATATTCGCCTCAAAAAACCGTACCCAAACCCCACCTTTTTTGTCTGCAAAGGCTGCCTGCATAGAGCGTGCATCTTTGGCTGCACCTGCGTACCCATAGATGAAGTAATTGTCAGGATTTTTGTTTGCCAATGTTACAAGCACATCTAGTTCTTTTTTAGGTATTTTCTTTTCACGCTTCACTACCACAAGATTTGTACCACCAAACAAAGATGTCTGAGAAAGAAAAGCCTTAGCCTGCTCAAAATTCCACTCATCATGGTAAAGTGAAAGCATACTGTCTTTAGCATTGGTCTTTTTGATGTACATATCTATGTAATGGTCTACTAGGTAGTCATTTTCACCATAGAGCAGTACGGCCTTCGGAAAAGCTTGTTTTAATTTTTGGTCAAATTCTCTTTGGTACATTAAGATGCTACCTTGATGTCTTGTACAGATGCTAATCCTAAACTTTTCATGTCTTCCATAATCTTTTGTGCAAGGTAATAACCTCCTGCTTGTATCGTAAATGATGGTTCATCCCAAGAGCGTACACGATTTCGTGACATAAACATACTAGAAAATGTTCCTATGACATATTCATGGTTAGCCAATGCACAACTTTCTCCATTAGTATAGTTTTTTTCTTTTGCAGCTAGTGCTGAGTCTTTTATATCCCAAATCACATCCCTTAAGTATCGCTTATTCTCAAAGCCTGTTGGGAATTCAAACTCCATGTTTAAGTCATCTCTATAACCTATAAAAAATATTCTTTTTCTATCTTGAGGTACCTTGAAGTCATGGGCATTGAGCATTTTAAATGATAATTTGTATCCTGCTTCACTCCAACTTTGGCATGGAGGCCCACCGATGATACCAAGTGTTTCTGGTATTTCACTAGAGGGTATTTTAGTAATGCTTCGTCTGTCTAGTTTGGTATGGGGAAAGTTTTTTTCATAAGTTTCCCAAATGTTTTTGTCGTATTCATTTGCCCAGGTAGTATTAAACCCAGCCTTTTTAAAACCTAAGTCTAAGCCACCTGCACCTGAGAAAAGAGAGATGATGTTCATTATGAATTTTCCAATTGAAAAATAAAGTTTTCATAACTGTCTGATTTTGCAAAATTCATATCATATTCTGTATTGCTTATTTTATCAATTCTTACAGAGTCAATACCATATTTTAGAAAAGTATCATTTGTAATAAGTTCACCTTCTTTTAGTTTTAAAATATCACGAAGTAACCACTTTCCTAAAGCTTTATTTGGATTTGACATTAAGGCTTTAGAGCGAGATTGACATAATTTAGCTTGTAGTTTTGTCTTATCAGGTAGGTTTAACGTAAAGTTAATATTTTTTGGTGGAAAAAAGTGAGGTTTCAATCGATGGAATTTTATAGGTACAGGTATATAAACTTCATCTATATCTCTTGTTCTTCCATTTGCGCTCCACTGATTAAGTCCACTATTGTTATATACTTTATGTTTACTGCCATACAAGGGGAGATACGCAGTATCAAGAATACGAGCTTGTGTCATTATTGATTGATTAGAATTAATTAATGAATAAAGAGCCTCTAGTGGATCTTCAATAATATTAACATCAAATTCATCTAAAAATTTTAAAGTATTAAACCTTTTCATTAATGTACTTTTTGACAGTGAAAAGGAGTACTCATGTAAGCCATCATCAAAAGAAATTGAAGATTTTTTTTGTTTAATATTTTTTATAGATTCTAAACAAATTTTATTAGTTTCTTCTTCGTAAATGAAAAATTTTCCACTATCACGAACTACACAATGATAGATTGATTTTTCTATATCAAATACGTTATTAATAAAGGATAATCGTCCATTTCTTAATTCTGCAATTTTATGTATTTTTTTTGAAAGAGATAAGTTGTCATAGAGTACTTTGTCTTTATTGAATTCTGCAATTTTTTGAATACTTTTGTCATTTTGACGTAAATATGTTTTTAGACCTATGCCTAAATTGTCTTTTTGTGCGTCATATGAAACATCACCTCTTGATAAGTCAGATGCATCAAAGGCTTTACAAAACATCTTTTCAGCAATTCTATAATATAAATATGGCGTATTCGAATCGGAGAATAAATTTGATAAACTACCTATTATTTGTAAGTATTCTTTGTATAGATTTTGATTATGTACGGATTGTATATTATAAAAAGACATAAAATTTTTAATCCAGTACTTTTTTTATTTCTAATGCAATAGCTTCAATTACAGGAACAGTTACAGAGTTTCCAACTTGTTTATATAGAGCAGAATTTGCTAATTTTTCAGGAAATTTAAAGGTATTAGGAAAGCCTTGAAATCTTGCACATTCACGTGGTGTAAGTTTACGAATATCTTTTTTATCTATTATTAGTGGTACATTGTGTCCACCAGTTCCCATATTTGCTGTGAGAGTGGGACATAATTTACTTTTATTTTCTCTTACATAGACTCTACGCCACTGATACACAGTGTCTTTATTTTGCATTTCTTCTTTTAGTTGTCCATAATATTTGCTTTTTGTGTAATAAAATTTTTCATCAGCAGTATCATCAAACAAGTCTGTAACCTTTTTGGTTAATTTTTTCTCTTTTGGAAAAGTAAATTTTGATGCAGTATTTTTATCTTTAAATGCTACTAAATAAATACGTTCTCTATTTTGAGGCACACCACCATATTCACATGAGTTTAAAACTTTGTGTTTAACAGTATATTGTCGCACATCTTCTAGTTCATATAAAATACGTTCAAATGTTTTACCTTTATCATGTCCTACAAGGTTTTTCACATTTTCTAAAAAAACTACTTGTGGCTGTAATTCATCAATAAAATCTAAAATTCTAAAAAAGACATTTCCTCTGTCATCTCTAAAACCTTTTTGATACCCAGCAATAGAAAATGCTTGACAAGGAAAACCTCCCGTTAAAATGTCTATCTTTTCAACTTCGCTTGGTTGTAAATCATTTAAATCTTTTTCAAAGAGTGTATGTTTGTGATTATGTCTATAGGTGATACAAGCATTTTTGTCTATTTCATTTGCCCAAGAAATATTAAATCCAGCGTTTTTAAAACCAAGTTCTATACCACCAATACCCGCGAATAATCCGCCAACTTTCATCTGAGCCCCTTAATAATAATGTATTTTAGCATTATACTGATTAAAAAGATTTAGATGTAAAAATCTTTCAAATTGACATATTTTTAAAGTTCCATCTCTTCTTTACTCAATTTCTCCACCAATTCAGTCATAATCACAGCCTGAGCAATATTCACTTCGCTTATCTTTACCCGTATTTTATCAAAAAGCATGACATTGTCTCCATGTAGATTGACAGTAATACCTTTGATGTTTCCAAGAAGTACCGCTTTTGCAGATTTTCCTGCTTCAGTGACTTCTGCGTCAAAGACCTCGTTTAGGTGTTGCTCTGCCCATCTGGCAAACTTTCGGTCTCTAAAATCCCATTCACATTTGGTCGCTTCTCGTTCTAATTCGCTCACTCTAGCACATAATGGCTCTATGTTTCGCAGCAGGTACTCTTGCTCCTGAATATCTTCTAGGAGTTGAGCTTTGATTAGGCGGTGTAGGATTAGGTCGGAGTATCTTCTGATGGGAGAGGTGAAGTGGCTGTAAAACTTAAATCCTAGCCCAAAATGACCCACATTGAAGGCAGAATAATTTGCCTGTCTGAGTGACTTGATAATCATAGAATCTACCTCAGGTGCAAGATTCATCTTCTCTGCCTCTGCTTGAATGGCACGAATCAATGATGGGCTATCCTCGTAGTTGTCGACATATAATCCAATCGCCGCTAGTTCACCCAATAACGCTTCTATGCGTGAGAGTTGTGGTGGTTCATGAATACGAAATATCCCATCTCCAACACCTTTAAATCTTGTGGCGGCAGATTGATTGGCTAGGAGCATGCACTCTTCTATGAGAGAATGTGATGCTGTGCCTGTCTCTATTTCTGTACTTTTTAGTAAATGCTCTTGGGTCAATGTCAACCTAGTCTCTTCACTACGAAAATCAAAACCTTTTCTCAGTCTACTGTTGTGTAGTTTTTGAGTGACATTATAGAGTGGGATTAGCCAGTTTAGTATGTCGATTATGGCTTGATTGTCACCAGCGTATCTATTGTCAAGTATTTTGTCCACAGAGTCATAATTGAATCTATACCTTGAGTGGATAATGGCCTCAAAAAATTCCTCTGATATGGGTGTGAACGAATCTCTATCTAGCGCTATCTTTGCCACAAAAGCAAGTCGGTCAACTGTTGGCTTGAGGGAGCAAATGTTTTCGCTCAGTTCTCTTGGTAACATAGGGAAAGATTTGTGCGGCAGATAGGTAGTAAAACCTCTCTTTTTTGCTTCTTTGTCAATCTCACAAAAAAACGGCACATAATGGCTTACATCGGCTATGGCGACATAAAGAGTATAGCTTCTTGTGTCAAAATATATCGCATCATCAAAATCTTTTGCAGTCACTGGGTCGATGGTACAGAAATCCAAATCTCTGAGATCTACCCTGTCTTTATATTCGCTTCCATCCACCTCTGATTCTACTTCAAGAGCCTCTTTTATGCATTCGTCTGGGAATTTGTCATGTCGATTATAAAGAGCCAAAGATATTTTCTCATCTACCCTTGGATCATCTAGATGTCCAAAAACTTCCAGTACTTTGCTATCTTCTGCATTGACTTTAAGTACAGTACCGATTTTGAATGCTTTTAGATCCATTCCTTCCATTGCTGCATGTGTTGGTTCTGCAGTTTTGATATTTAGTATAGAGAAGTTTCCTTGTTGATCGCGATGGGTATAAGCTATGATGTGCAGGTGAGCTTTTTCTATCACCATCATCACTTTTGCAGATGCTCTGCCTCTGCGGGCTATGATTCGTTTGGCTACTACTATGTCCTCATGACCAGCAGAACCTATATCATCAGGCTCTACAAGCAGGTCTCTCTCCTCTTTTCGATGTGCTTCTAGGTATCCTCTGCCATCTTTGCCCATATAGAGTCTTCCAGCACGATAAAGTGAGCCAAGCTTCCACAGTCCATCTATCTCTTCAATAGCTTCTAGCATCTTGAGCGACTGAAATATATTTTGGTTCTCTTGCTCTATATCTGAGGGTAGGAAACCGTTGATGAGCTGAATTGTGAAAGGAGTCATGTTTTAAAGCCTGTGCCTTCAAGAGTGAAGAGTATAGGCATGGGTCGAAAGGCAATGTTTTTATTTGTTTGATTGTTTTTCATGAGGAGATTATAGCTTATTGCAGTTTTAAGTAATAA
>JAAXPZ010000018.1 GCA_012329065.1 Sulfurovum sp.
GTGATGGATGTGAGGTTATCTACACTGTCATAGCTGTAGCTTGTGCTTTGTCCTCGTTCGTTTGTGGTGGTAGCTAAGTTACCTCTGTTGTCATAAGTATAGCTTGTCTCTCTAGTGCCTGTGAGTTCTGTAGTTACTCTACCTTTACTGTCGTAAGTGTAGGCAGTAGGGGTGAGTGAACCTGTACTTATGCTAGAGGTAAGTAATGTATCTACATCATACACTCTTGTGGCTACTCTGTTTTCTGGGCTAGTTATGGTCTCTGTGCCGTTGTTGTAGTTTGTAGTGGCTGTTGTAGTTTTAGTGTTAGCTGTGATGGTCTGTGTTTTAGAGTTGGTATGGGTTTCGTTGCCGTCATATACTGTACTGTAGCTTGTAGTGCTTTTGAGTCCACTTGGCTGTGTCGTCTCACGAGTAGCCAGTATGCGTTGATGGGTTAAGGTGTCTGTGGTGTAGGTGACTACAGAACTCACGCCATCTCTAAGGCTAGTGGTCTTACTCTCATCTTTTGCAAATGTTGCAGTGAGCGTCTCTCCTATAGGCAAGGTCATGAGTGACTGTGTGTCTCCATTGGCAAGGCGTAGATCTTTGCTAGTACTTGTCTCTCCCTCTGGGCGTATGGTAGAGTAAAAAGTCTCCCCTGCACTCACATTACGCAAGAACTGGTAAGAGCCATTAAGTCCATCTATCTCCTCTACTATGCGTCCTGTGTCATTCCATACATGTTGAATGTTGTTGCCATTGGGGTCTGTCATGATGTTCATGAGTGAGCCATCAAAGTAGCTAAACTCGTATTTAGAGTTGTCTTCATAACGCACTTCTGTTAAATCGCCATTTTCATCTACGCTTAGGGTGGTGACTTGTCCGTTGGGTGCTGTGATACTTGTGGGGTAGCCGTTTGTGTCTCTTGTGATGGTGGTGGTTTGGTTGAAGTTGTCGGTGATGGTTTTTACATGTCCATTGCTGTCATAAGTGTATGTTTCTAGTAGTGTTTTGTTAGGGTAGGTGCTTGTTGAGAGATGTTTGCCGTCTAGGTTAAATTTGTATTCTAGGGTGTTGTCTGAGATATTTAATCCTTCCAACACATAGCTACTCTTACCTAAAGTTCCAAAATTGTAAATAGCTTGTATTGCATTATCAGTCAATACTTTTTTATAGATTCTTAAATCATCTATGGCACCTTTTAGCATACTTTTTGTTATCTGACTTGATGGGTATCCGAATACATTATTATATTGCCCAATATTTAAGTATCTATCATAACTATTGTCATTTCGAGGATGTCTTTCTATTTTGTTATCCCCTCCAACCATATTTGATTCTAACTCTTTTTCAACCACCTTCACACCATTTATATAAATACGCTCTGTGTGATTATCATATGTAAATGTATAATGCGTCCATTGGGTAAAATCTATAGGATTATTTCCATAATCATATATGGTATCAATTGTATTTAAGTTTCCACATAGGTCAGGTATTGGTTCAGCGATAGAAATAAGATTAATAAGATTGTATTTATAGCAAAAACCATTAGAGTAATAACCACCAAAACGACCTGAGATACCTATATTGGAAGCTGCCATATGTACACTATTGGAACCATCGCCTATATTATAATTTGTAATAAATGTACTGTTCTCACTATTTTCCGCTTTTCCCCATAAAGAGATACTAATATATTGATTTTCTTCTATACCTGTTAGTTCAATGGGTGTTTTTATATTTTGAGTTCCAGTAAAATATGCAGCATCCCCAACCTTGCCATTCTTGTAGACCAGTGTTCCATTTGCTGTTGCGTGATTATCTTGACCACTACTGTCTTGTGCATCTCCATCAAACTGATAGTAAGCTATTAATCCATCTTCAAGACTTGTTTCCTTTTCTATCTTGCTACCATCACCTTTATATACAGCATTTACGCCTAAATTATGCAGATTTGACAATGTCCATCCATTAGCAAGATGTGAATTGCCATTGCTGCTTTTCTCTACATTAAGCTTTATGTCTTTTGTAGTAGAACGAACTAAGGTAGTGCGTCCGCGTATAGCTGTAGTAGAACTACCTGCTCTAGCCCATGCATTTGAAAAAGCTGTCGAAGAACGATAGTAGACCATATTATAGACATACTTCACCGTAAGTTTAGCCGTCACTTCGCCACTCATGCCAGAGTCCAAAACATCTTTGCCATCCCATACAAAAGAAAGTTGATTGACTGTGCCTAGGTCTAAAGCTCTAGTAAACATCTTTCCGCCGACTTCTAATGTAGCAACTGCACTTAGTGTAGAAGTAGGAGCAGATGTAGTATCTACTTTAGTGTCTATGAGGTAGTCATACCCACCCACACGCTTAGATGAGTAGTGCAAAGTAATGTCTGTACCTGCTACAGGTATGTCTTCATGAAATACCCTTGATTTAGTCGTCACATAGGAGCTAACACTAGCTTGACAATCATTTTTAGGGTCATTGTCATCATCTACATCTGGCTCATCGGGGTCTTCTACATCTTCAGGAGGGCCATAAGGCCAGTTATGATCCCATGGAGTGAAGTGTGTGATGGCTGCACGCCAGTAGGTTTTACCTGCCAGATAACTAGGGTTATCTTGTATGCCTGCTACTTCATCTGCGAAGTTTCCATCACCGTCTAGGTCATTTGGGGTGTCTGAACCGTTGGAGTCTAGAGCATCTACTGTGCCGTCTCCATCTGTGTCTAGTAGTTTTACCACTACGCCATTGTCAGAGGCTTTCCACTCTCCTGCGTTTCTGTCGTAGTACCCTATGGGGACTATCTCCCCTACATCAAAGCCTAAGAAGTTGTCTACATACATAATGACAGGTGCATCAAAAGTGACCTCTTCATCATCTCTCACACCATCTACAGTAAGGTCAGAGCAGTAGGTATAAGCAGACTCTATAGGGAGGTCTGAGGGCATAGACTTAGGTGTCTCAAATTCGGTGGCTCTTACATTTAAGCTTGTAAGCTCTCTGGTACTTCCATCTGCTGATGTCACAGTGGCTTTTGTGACCGCATCAAACACGAGTGTGGTAGAGCGTTCTCCTCTGTCATCTGTCACAGGGGTAGAGACATGCATTTGTGCTGTGGTATTAGCTAGGTCTATGCTAGTTACTTTCGTGTCAAGCATTAACATGGTCACATCAGGAGAGCGTACCCAGTCTTGGACTGGTGCTTGGATGTTTCTATCTATGCTTGTGTAGCCTTGCTTGGAGTAACGCATAGTCAGTTGTAAGCCGCCTTCAGATGGCATGGTGTAAGTTCCGTTAGAGTCTGTGAGTGTTGTACCGTACTCAGGGTGTTTATGTATGCTTACTTTCACACCTTGTAGTGGTGTTCCATCAACAGAGAGTATCTGCCCTGCAATCATACAAAAACGTTTCTCATCGTAGTTTTCTACCGTTGCATCTGTAGGGATTTGGTCTATGTAAGTATTTCCAAAGTTTGTGAAGTTAAAGTTTGTGGTGTTCATTTCTTTTGCTACCACTACAGCTACTGAAGAGGTAAATACACCTGCTTGTATGCTGAGCGTAGTACTGCCCTCTACTAAGCCATCTACACTTCCACTATCATCTACTGTAGCGATATTGCTATCAACTACAGTATAACTTGCTGTTTCTACATTTTGTGTAGAGCCATCTGAGTAGAGTCCAGTGATGTTTACTTGTACAGTATTTCCTACTCTGATATTTACAGGGCTTGGAGAGACTGCTATAGACTGAAGTGTGACAGCCCTTCTCACTTCTATGTTAAGTGTATTAGATACTATTGCTCCTATTTTTGCTTGTATGGCAGTTGTACCACTTTTGAGTGCTTTTAGGGTGCCGTTGGCATCAACTGTAAGTATGCTAGCATCTCCCACTACCCACTCTACAGAAGTATTTACATTTTGTGAACTGTTATCATTATAGTGAGCTGTGGCAGTGAGAGTAGTCGTTTCATCGACTTCTAGTAATGAAGACAAGGACTCTATGCTAACAGTAAAAAGTACTGCTTCTGCCACTACGCTTACTATAGCTTTACCCTCTAGTCCGTCATTATCTGTGACAACAAGTGTTATGTTATGTTCTCTAGAGGCACTAAAAGTATGAACAAATACTTTTTGATTTGAGAGCGTGATGTTTGTGTCATCTACCCAAGCATAGGAGACTATCTGACCGTCTGTATCATTTGAAGCATTGGCATCAAAAGTGATACTGTCTCCTACTTTTACCAAAGTAGCACTAGTACCGATAACTGCATTGGGTTTTTGTAGTTCTTGCACTGTGACCGTGACATTGCCTGTCGCTGTTGCCCCATCGTCATCTGTAACTGTAAGGGTTATGCTGTGTGTACCTGTAGCATCAAAAGTATGTGCAAATTGTACTTCTTGGCTTAAAGTAACACCACTCTCATCTTTCCATTCATAAGAGACTATCTGTCCATCACTATCTGTTGAAGCATTGGCATCAAAAGTGACACTATCTCCGTACTTAATGTTGCCAGCATTGACTTCTGCTTTGGCTGTAGGTGCTGTGTTGGTAGAAGTAGTGGACTTAACTGTATCAGCACACCCTGCCACAAATAGTGCAAAAATACTTATGAGGATAAAATATTTAATACCCCCCCCTTATAGTCATATCTCTAAACATCATTTTATCCTCTTAAAAGTTTGTTAAACTATTATAATGGAGCTTTCTTAAAACCCCCTTTAAATCTTCAATAATCCTTATATATCTGACCTTACGCACCAAGGAATCAAATTTGCTTAAAAGCGAGTATGAAAACAGATTACATTGAACTATACACAGACTACCTCATAAGCGGAAATGGCTACGCGACAGCAACTAGACTATCAGAAATGATGGACAATAGCGTAAGCCATGATCAAATAACAAGATTTTTATCAAAAAATTAGTTTACTTCAAAAGATTTATGGAAAAAAGTGAAGTCTACTGTAGGAGAGATTGAGTCACTGACCCTATGCACTTATTTCTCGAAAGTCCTCTACTTCAAAGAATACGCAGATTTGCTTATGAAGAGAGTTTGCAATGACA
>JAAXPZ010000048.1 GCA_012329065.1 Sulfurovum sp.
AAGCATTTCTGGATGCTCCTGTGATAGGTCATGGATATAGAAATGCAAATTATGTAGCATCGCAATACATAGATGATAAAGGTATTGCATCAAAAATTAGAAGGCATTCACATTTACATAATGAGCTTATTACACATATGGTTAATGCTGGAGTTTTTGGTGCTTTGGCATATATTGGGATCCTTCTTGTGCCATTACTTGTATGGAGAAGGAAATACAAAGCAAATGTGCCTTCCAACATTGGATTTCTTCTTATCTTTGGATATATTTTTTTAGGATTAACTCATGGAATGTTTGGCCATGAGTACGAGGGATCCTTGTTTGTACTGGTGCTTGGCTATTCTATGTGTTGGAGTTATTTGGAAAAAAGATCGTCTTTTGGATTATAATATTTCGTACTGATCTTAAGTAGTCCAAGTATAGTGCTATCAATGACATCTAGAGTATATACTCTTTGGGTGTCTGTATTTTTTTTAGGATGTGACCAAAATACCATTGGTATATCCCACTGCTCTTTGACATTTTTATTGTGCCCTGAGAAGTTTGTATTGTGAGCAACATCTTCTCCATGATCAGGGTGATATAGCCATGCTGTATGTTTTGAATTTTTGCTTTCTTGGAGAAGCTTAAGTAGTGTATATCTAATATAATCTCCATAAAGAATAGAGTTATCATAAAAGTTTCTAAAAGCAACTGCCCACTTTGCCCTTCCTTTAGCCAGTAGTTCTTTTGCAACAGCATCATCAAACATGGCAGTAAATTTAGCATACTCTTTTGGATATCTAAAATTGTATGCAGGATGTGAACCAAGTAAATGTACTAAAATAAATTTCTTTTTATGGAGGTCACTTAGGGCTTTTTTGTAGGCTGGCAATACGGAGTCATCATAAGACCCTTCTCCTCTGGCTTTGCCCATATTTGTCATGTAATTTTCATCAGCCTGATTGGCAAAAATATGGGTTATACCCCTGTGTGCATCTGTGGTGTGGTTGGATATCCAATAGGTATGATATCCTGCCTTTTTGGCTATTTGTATAACGCTTGGATATTTTTTCCATAGGTCAGGTTGCTCGATAGTGGCAGGCGTAAGCATCATCTCAAATGCTGGAACTGTAATGGGGGCAGCAGCTTTTATATCTTGAAATACATGCAATTCATCTTTGATAGAATCCATAAGAGGAGTCGTTATTCTATTGTACCCATAAATTGACCAGTTGTATCTTGTGCTACTTTCGCCTATGACCCAGACTACTGTATTGCTATCACCATCCCCTATATATTTGATACCAGACAGGCCATTATTGTTTATATTTTTAGTGAGTAGGCTATTTAACTTCTTCAGTTCATCTAGTTCAGTTTTCCACTCTAACCAATAGTTTGGAAAATAGATAAAGGGATTACCTTTTCTTACGGACTTTTCCAAGTGAGCAAAGATAAAGAAAAGTATCCAAGGTAGTAGAATCATTCTGCCAACCGTACTATGGTTTGGACGATATCCTCTGAGCACTATGTAATAGAAAATAGTAAAAGATGCAATAAATATCATAAGGTGCTTTAGTAAAAAAGGTTTATATTGCAATAAAAATTCATAACTCTCTTGTGTGTCAGTGCCAAAAATAGCTTTCATAATCATCATCTCATCTTGAGAAACACCAAAAATATCTCGAAGTCCAGCATGAAAACTGAGGTTTAAAAAGAGTACAAGGCTCACAAAAATTAATAGCATTTTTACTATTTTGCAAGAATGATACTTTTGTGATAATATGGTAAGTAGTCCAATAGTTGCCATACCTGTGAGTACTATTTTACCTGCCCTAGAGTAGTTTAGAAAATCAAACAGATAAAATATCAGTACAAAAAGAGCAAAAAGAGATGCTGTGAATATAGGTTGATTTTTTTTCATATTTTAGTCGGGTGGCATATAGTTTTTTTCTTTTGCCGCCTTTGCTTTCTTGACTTTTTCTTGAGCTTTCTTTTTCTTTTCATCCATTTTTATAGCATCTCTAAGCTCATCTTCCCCATCAAATCTCGCTCCATCGATAAATTTGCTTTCATCATCAAATTGTCCAGTCCTGACACCCCAGATGAGAGCTGCTAGACCCAAAGCCCCCAAAAATGTAGATATACCTATCATCATCGCCATGATCGAGCTACTCATCTGTTCTCCTTTATGTTTGACTTGAGCTTGATTCTACTTGAGTTTGCAACAACGACTAGAGAGCTAAGGCTCATGGACAGTGCTGCTAGCATTGGTGTGACATATCCCAGAACAGCTAGTGGGATAGTGATAATATTGTACAATAGAGAAAAGCCTAAGTTTTGCCTGATTGCTGCAAATGTTCGTTTGCTTATCGTAAAAGTATTTAGAAGACTCTCTAGCTTGTCATCCAACAGTACTATATCACTTACTTCTATGGCGATGTCAGCTCCTCTACCCATAGCTATGGCGATATCACTTTTTGCTAACGCTATAGCATCATTGATACCATCTCCAGCCATGACCACTATCTCTCCATCTTTATGAAATTTATCTATATGTTTAGCTTTGTCTACAGGCAGTAGAGAGTGATGGACTTCTTCTATACCTACCTGCTTAGCAATATTACAGGCACTTTGTTTGTGGTCACCAGTGAGCATGACTACTTTCATCCCTTGGTTTGTTAGCTCACCTATAATCTGTTTTGCTTGGTCTTTGATTTTGTCCTGTAGCTCTACCTTGGCAACTACTTTGTCGCTAAGTGCAAATATATAGAGTGCGTGCTCACTTGTGACCGCTGTGCTGATACCTAGCGACTTCATTAGTGCCTCATTGCCACCAGCCAAAACATTGCCGTCGTACTCAGCTCTTACGCCCTTGGCATCTATACTTTTTATGTTTGCTAGATCGATGATTGTCATATCACTATAGTTATCATGCAGATACTTCTCTATGCTTTGGCTTACTGGATGGTTGGAGCTATGTACTAGAGCCAAAAGCATGGCAGGATCAAATCCCTCTTCTGTCTGAAAGCTAATCACAGACGGCTTACCTTCTGTGATAGTACCAGTTTTGTCAAGTGCTAGAAGTGTGCTTTTTGCCATAGTTTCTAGCATTCTAGACTCCTTAAAAAGAATTCCTCGACTAGCTGCTCTTGATATGCCAATAAGTGTTGCCATAGGAGTGGCAAGTCCTAGTGCACATGGGCAGGCGATGACTATGACAGAGATAGCGATAATAAGTGCAGACTCAAAAGATCCGTTTATCCAATACCATCCACCAAAAGTAAGTAGCGATATGGCTAAGATAGAAAGAGAGAAGTGACCAGAGATGCTGTTGGCAAGTTGCTCTATTTTTGGTTTTTTTGTAATGGAGTCGTCGAGAAGCTCTGTGATGGTGTACAGGAGGGAGTCGTTGGCTCTCTTGGTGACCTTGTATCTAACAACGGAGCTTAGGCAAATTGTACCACTTAGGATATCGTCGCCAGATTTCTTGTGGATTGGTTCATTTTCTCCTGTGAGAGAACTCTCGTCAAAAGAGGCTGACCCAACTTCAAGTATACCATCAACTGCAACTTTCTCTCCAGGTTTTAACTCTATGATATTGCCTATAGTAATATTCTCTACACTGATAAGCTCTTTTTCGTTTCCTTGAATGATAGTTGCTTCTGTAGGCATAGTACCTATAATTTTGTCCAGAGTATCGCTTGCACGCTTTTTACTCAAAACTTCTAGGTACTTGCCTACTAGTACGAAAGTTATAATCATAGTCACCGAGTCAAAATATACCTCTCCTCTTTGGGTCAACATAGCATATACAGAATAGGCGTATGCCAACAGTGCACCAGAGGCAACAAGTAAATCCATATTGACAAAGTGGTTTTTCAGCCCATAATATGCACCCCTAAAAAAGACCCATCCACTATAAAATAATGTAGGTGTAGCTAGAATAAACTGCCCTATGCTCAGGATATTTTTATGTTCTTTTTCTATCCCTGTAAAGTATCCAGCATACTGTGCTATAGCGAGCCACATGATATTCATACTAGCAAAGACAGCAAGCAAGATACGAGTATAGTATTCGTTGCGTTCTTTTATACTTTGTTCTTCTTGCAGAGAAGGGTCATATGGATAAGCGTTATACCCTATGGAACGGATTTTGGCTATTATATGGGAAAGTTTTATCTCATCATCATCCCATATGATTTTTGCTTTATTGTTTGAATAGTTGATGCTGGCTTCGATGATACCATCTGTGCGATGCAATACTTTTTCATTTAGCCAAACACAGGCAGAGCAGTGAATACCTTCGATGATGAGGCTGACTTGATTAAGCCCATCCTCTGTTATCTTGATATATTTATTCTTGAAACCCTCTAGGTCAAAGCGATTCAGATCATCCTTTAGGGTGACTGGAGGATTTAGGGTTTGTTTGCCGAGTTTTTCATAGAAACTATCTAGCCCTTCGTCTTTTAGTAAATGATAAACGCCCTCACAGCCTTTGCAGCAGAAATATAGTATTTCACTTTTATGTTCTATGATCATGACAGACTCATCAAACTTAAGATGACAATGTGAGCACGCTACCTGTGTCAATAATACTCCTTAATGGCTAGCATTTTAGCCAAATACGCTTAATGGACAGGAGTTTTATATATCAACTATCTGGTCTATTTCAACATATTTTTCTTCTAGTATTGCACTGGCTTTATCTTTTGTATGATGGTCAATCTCGATACAGTATCCACAGTCTGAGCTGAGCTCTCTAGGTACTGATTTCATTTTAGATTCTATATTGCTGTCTTTTAGAATACTTTGTGCCCATATTGCATTGTTGGACGAGTAAAAAAGTATGATAGATTTTTTCAGCCCTATTTCCTCTTTTTGGTTATTTTAAAGATGTTGAGTGTATCTTTTTGAGTAGTTTCTTTTTCAAAACCATATTTTTCTACTAGTCTAGATACATTTTCACAAGAGCATTCATTGTCAAGAATTATTTCAAACTTTTCAGTTCCTTTTTCTATTTCTTCTAAAACCATAACCACTGGTTGTGGACACGAAAGTCCACTAGTGTCAATCACTATATCACTCATGAAGTTCTCCTTTTTTGTATCATTGTATAGGCAATAACTAGACAAAAAACAATACCTATCGCTATGCCCCACGCCCCATATTCACCTATGCCTTTAGGTGAGCTTGCCATGCCAAAGTTGTGAGATACTCCAGCACCCATGAGCATACCTAGTATAAACACAGCAGCATCACTGTCACCTTCGCCACTGAGTATCAATTGTCTGCCTGGACAGCCACCAGCTAGTGAAAATGCCAATCCAGCCAAGAGCATGCCCAAGAAGTTCCATATGTGCAAATTGTGAGCTATCGGCTGACCCTCAAAGCCTAAATTGAATTGCCCTAAAAAAAGATTCAAAACAAAGACACTCAAAGTAAAAGCAAGAACACCAAACGCTAGATGATAGCTCCTGACTATGATGATATCCCTGATTGATCCCATTGTGCAAAATCTGCTTCTTTGGGCCAGCCATCCGACGATAAGACCGCCGACTATACTCATATATATGGGTGCGTGCATAGCTCCTGGCCCTTTTGTGCTAAGTGAAAGCTTGGAAAAATCAAAAAGTAGAAGCATAAAAAGACCAAGCATAAATATAGGCAATATCAATCCAACTGTTTTTGCCTGAGGATAGCTTCTCGCTAGGCTGTATCCTCTTTTGATAAAATATGAGCCGATGCCAATACCGACAATCAGCCCAATAATCCCCGTAATGGCATTCAGGTCACCGCCAGCCAGCCTGATAAAGGCTCTCCATGGGCAACCTAGAAAGACTAATGCACCTATCATTGCAAACATACCCAGGAAAAATCGTACGATCACAGATGAGCCACCTCTTGATTTAAACTCACCTTTTATCATAGATATTATCAAGGCACCAAACAGTATACCAATTATTTCTGGTCTGACATACTGCACAACTTTGGCATCATGTAATCCTATAGCACCAGCAATATCCCGCTCAAAGCAGGCTATGCAAAAGCCCATATTTGCAGGATTGCCATAATACTGCAAAAGAGCCGCGATAACTCCGATAATAGCACCTGCAACTATGATGCCAGTCTGTGATTTGAATATATTATTCATATTTTTCCTTTTAAAGATAAGCTAACCGCATGCAAAAATATGGAGGAATCAAGGGAGAACTCTATGTCTCAGTTGATGTATGCTTAAAACTTAAGCCTATACATGAGTTTATGTCTAAAAGTATAGCATAAAATTCTGAAGATATTTTAAATTTAGAATAGAATATAGTCTAAATTTTGTTGTCTACCTTACAACTCTGAATTGATTAAATCTTTCAGCTCCTGATAGCCAAACTTTTGGAGTGGCTTACCGTTCACGAAGTAAGATGGGGTTTTGTTAGCACCTAGTGCTTTGGCGTCTTTCATGTCTTGGGCAATGAGTTTATCTAACTTAGGATCCATGACATCTTTGGCAAGTTTTTTCATATCCAGTCCAATCTTTGGTAGGAATCTCCAGAATATTTCAGGATTGGCTTTGTGATGTATGGCCCAGTGAGACTGCGTCTGAAAAGCTAGATCTAGTGTTTCTAGGTATTTACCTTGTTTTTTGGCAGCTTCTAGAATCTTGACTATGTATTCAGAGCCTTCATGAAATGTGGCATATCGCAAGGTAAGTTTTATTTTCCCTTTATTTTCTTTTAAAATATTTTTTACAAAAGGGTGAAACTGTGCACATGTTTCACATGCAGGATCAAAAAACTCAACGATATGTACTTTGGCGTCTGGATTTCCTATTGTTATAGCACCATCTTTTTCCAGAAGAGATGAGTTCTTTTGTACAAGACTACTAGCTTTGTTATCTTGGCTGCTTGTATAGAAATAGCCTCCGATCACAAACGCAGACACCATTACTATGGCCACGATTATAATGATTATTTGTTTTTTCATGATTAACCCTTTGTCTTTGCTGTGAAGAGTAAAATAGCGATTAGGCTAAAAGCGATAAACGAGAGCATCGGAATAGTTATGAAGCCAAGCCACTCTATATATTTGGTAGAACACGGTATGCCCTGAACACATGGACTGGCACTCTCGGATATGATTCCGTAATGGATCATATTGTGGTATAGAGCCATAAGCCAACCAAGCATAACAAATGGAGTAGCATACATCAAATTACTTTTGTTAGGCATCATTATATCAATAGCCAATATGACAATAAGTGGGTACATCGCTATTCTCTGATACCAGCAGAGCGTACACGGGATAAATTCCATAAATTCACTAAAAAAGAGACTACCCAAGGTTGATAGCATTGCTACAGTCCAAGCGGAAAGCAGTGTGACCCAAGCCCACTCTGCATGTTTGTTTTCTAGCATATATTTTTCCTTAATATTTAAATATTAGTAAATTGTATATAGTTTTATTAAATCATATGCTTAAATACCTCGTAAAAAATATATTTATTCAAAACAGCAGTAAATGTGTTGTAAAATATGCATAGACAATGAGCCCTTAAAGTTTATAGCTGTAAAATCTGCAACTTTAGATTAAGGATAGCAAGTGAAGAGTATTAGCAAGGAAGAGGCATTGATATATCATGAAGGTGGGAAGACAGGCATAGAAATAACTAAAAGTTGTGCTACACAGCATGATTTGTCTCTGGCATATACGCCAGGTGTAGCAGTCCCATGCCTAGAAATTGCCAAAAATGAAGAGCTTGCATACAAATACACCAATAAGGGAAATCTTGTTGCAGTAGTCACAGATGGTTCAGCTGTACTTGGGCTTGGTGATATAGGATCTATTGCAGGCAAACCAGTTATGGAAGGCAAAGCAGTGTTATTTAAAAAATTTGCCAAAGTAGATGCTTTTGACATAGAACTTAGCGTGAGCACAGTTGACGAGATTGTGGCTGCAACTGCTGCTATCGCACCTACCTTTGGCGGTATCAATCTAGAGGACATAAAAGCTCCTAAATGTTTTGAAATTGAAAAGCAATTACAGGAAATGCTTGATATTCCAGTCTTTCATGATGATCAACATGGAACAGCGATTATTACCACAGCCGCTTTGATTAATGCAATAGAGCTAACAGAAAAAAAAATAGAAGATATTAGGGTAGTTATCAATGGTGCAGGAGCAGCGGGTCTAGCTTGTGCTGGGATGTATCGAGATCTTGGTGTAAAACATATTTTTATATGTGATTCAAAAGGAGTAGTTCGAACAAGTAGGAATGATTTAAATAGCTACAAGCAAGAGTTTGCCTCTGATACCGACTTGGAGACCCTAGATGATGTGATTGAAGATGCTGATATGTTTCTAGGACTTAGCCAAGCAGGTGTACTAACCAAAGATATGGTTGCAAAGATGGCAGCATATCCAGTAATCTTCGCATTGGCAAATCCAGTACCTGAAATATTACCAGATGAAGTAGCAGAGGTCAGAGGTGATGCTATTATAGGGACAGGTAGAAGCGATTACCCAAATCAGGTCAATAATGTACTCGGCTTTCCGTTTATCTTCAGAGGTGCATTGGATGTAAGAGCTAGGAAGATCACAGAAAACATGAAAATGGCAGCAGCTAAAGCATTGGCGGCATTAGCTAAAGAGCCAGTACCTTATTATGTCAAGGCTGCTTATCATATGGACGAGATTGAATATGGACAAAAACACATTATCCCGCTTCCATTCAACAAGGAAGTATTGGTGTGGGTGGCATCAGCAGTAGCACGACAAGCCGTAGAAGATGGAGTAGCAAGAGTAGATTCATTTGATTATATCACATATAGGCATGAGCTTCGAGACCTAGTCTATCACACCAAGGACCTCTAATGGCTATTTTGTATTAGTCATTACCGCACCAACTAACATACTTCATGTTTGATGCTGTGATTTCGCTCATAGGCAAGGCGGATCTTTGCAGGACTAGCCGTAGCTAATTCAAAAAGATCCAACGCAGTCCTATGGGCGAAAGCACAGCATCCTTCGGGGAGAATGATAAAAGGCGACCTGTAAGCAGATAAATCCTCAAATTCCCTACGGGGAGTCCTTCGGATTTATCTACTCACATCTCACCTCTTCTTGTTCTCTCAAACATGAAGTATGTTAATTGGTGCGGTAATAAGATAAGACCAGATCTTATCGATGCCCAATAAGATAATGGCACTCAGTAGTCCTCCCGACTTCCGCAAAGCACTACAGAAAAAACTAAAAAAGACCTCCGCTAAGCCCCTAAAACAGGAAAGAAGCTACTCCAAGAACTCTTGTAGTGCCCCAGTATATATATGCATTGACTTATGTTTCAAATTATGCTAAAATATACCTATGTTTATAAGAATAAAAGATAAGTCAACCCAGCAGAAGTATAAGAAGTCTGTGCAGATTGTTCATAATTTTAGAGAAAAAGGTAAAGTGAAACAGAAGATTGTAAAACATATAGGTATGGCTACAAGTGAGTTACAGCTAAATGAGCTAAAACTCTTAGCACAATCCATACAGATACAACTAGAGAATGAAGACCTATCTCTCTTTACACCAGAAGAGCTACAAAAAGATTTAGATAAGTCCCACCCAGAGCATACTAAGACACACTATGGGGATAAAGATTACCAAGTAGACATTAGGTCTCTAGAAGAAGAGAGTAGAGTAATAAGTGGTATCCATGATATCTATGGAAAGATGTTTGATGAATTAAACTTAAAAAGTATCTTTGCAAACCCTGCAAGAAATGTATCATCAGTGCAGATATTTAAAGATATACTCCTATCACGCATCGCTAAACCTGATAGCAAGAGAGCTAGTATAGAGATGCTAGAAGATAACTTTGGTATTAGTATAGACCTTGATAAGGTCTATAGAATGATGGATAAGCTGGACAGTAAAGCCATAGAGAAACTCAATAGACTATCTTATACTAAAACTAAAGAGCTGTTTGATGATAAAATAGATGTAATCTACTTTGATGCTACTACTATCTACTTTGAGAGCTTTACTGAAGATATAGGAGAAGATGCCATAAAGAAGAATGGCTACAGTAAAGACTTGAAATTTAATCAACCTCAAGTAGTCCTTGCCCTAATGGTCACCAAAGAGGGATTACCTATAGGTTATGAAGTATTCAGTGGAGATACCTTTGATGGGCATACTCTCATACCAAGCCTAAAAATACTAAGAGATAAATACCATATAGATAATGTAGTCTTCGTAGCAGATAGTGGTATGTTCAATAAAGATAACCTAAAAGAGCTAGAAGCACTAGAAGAGCATAACTTTAACTATATCGTAGGGGCTAGAATTAAAAATATGACAAAAGAAGTAAAAGAGCAGATACTTAACAAAGAGAAGTACAAGGAGCTAAATAAAGAGATGTCCATATTAAATATCATATTAGATAATGGCAGAAAACTCATCGTAAGCTATTCAAACAAAAGAGCTAAAAAAGATAAAGCAGATAGAGAAAAAGGGATTGAGAAGTTACGAGCTAAACTAAGCAAAGAGAAATCAGTCAAATCGCAACTCTCCAACCAAGGATATAAAAAATATCTGCAACTCCAAAGCAGTGACAAAGATAGAAGCTGTGACCTCTCTATTGTCTTAGATGACGAGAAGATAAAAGCAGATGAAGCTTGGGATGGATTAAAAGGATTGATAGTCAATGAAAGCTCAACACTAAGTAATGCAGAGATACTCACACAATACTCTAACCTATGGCAAGTAGAAGAGTCATTTAGGATTACTAAACATGACTTAAAGATAAGACCTGTATGCCACTGGAAGCCTTCAAGAGTAAGAGCTCATCTCTGCATTAGCTTTGCAGCACTGTTTCTTGTCAGACACTTAGAGTATAGAGTAAGAGTGCAATACAAGAAACTATCTCCTGAGGTTATAAGAAAACTACTACTCAATACACAAACTTCAATACTTTACTCTAAAGCCAAAAAGATTAAGTATGCCATACCTTCTCAAATGAAAGCAGAGACGATGAAGATATACAGACTAATGAATGTAAAGAGAGACAGAACACCATACATTATAGAGAAGTTTTAGCCAGTCTCACAAATCGTAGTGCCCCACTTTTTAAGAGAATACCCATGTAATGGTCGGTTTGGTTGAAAAAGTGCGGAAGTCGGGAAGGAAGTATTGGTGTGGGTGGCATCAGCAGTAGCACGACAAGCCGTAGAAGATGGAGTAGCAAGAGTAGATTCATTTGATTATATCACATATAGGCATGAGCTTCGAGACCTAGTCTATCACACCA
>JAAXPZ010000043.1 GCA_012329065.1 Sulfurovum sp.
ATAGGTAAATGAAGATACCTCGTACCCTTGAATCAAGGAGCTTCATTTTAGGATCTCTTGCCTTTTGTAACCATTTTGAAACCTATACTTATTATACTATATTTTATCAATTAAAGTATAACAAGGGGTTACAAATGGCAGGTTCGGCAAGTATTGCGTATGAAGATTCTAGAATTGCAGAAAAGGTAAGTAGTGGAAACTGGAAGCAGTGGGCTTCTGTTGCTTTATTGGTTTATTTATTATTGGTAGCGGTTTCATTGATCGGAGGAGGGTTCAAGCTTGCAGCTGGAGATCAGGCAAAAGAACTATTTGCTTTTGCAACCAACCCTATAGTAGCATTGGTAGTGGGGACGGTTGCAACTGCACTTATCCAGTCTTCCAGCACAGTAACATCCATTATCGTAGGATTGGTTGCTGGAGGGTTGCCTGTCGAGATTGCTATTCCTATGGTGATGGGTGCTAATATCGGTACAACTATCACTAACACCATAGTAAGTTTAGGGCATGTGAAGCAGGGAGAAGAGTTTAAGAGAGCTTTTGCAGCAGCAACCATACATGATTTCTTTAATCTAGTTAGTGTTGTTATCTTTCTCCCATTAGAAATTATGTTTGGCTTTCTTGAGAAGATAGGAGTTTACTTATCTACATTTATGCATGGTGGAGACTCCGTGTCTGTTAGTGGCTTTAACTTCATTAAACCTCTAGTGAACCCTCCTGTTAATTTCGTCAAGGACACACTCGGAAGCATTTCACCATCAGAGATGATAGCTGGCGTCATAATGGCTGTACTCGGCGTAGTTACAATATTTGTTGTAATTACACTAATAGGTAAACTTTTAAAAGTGCTTATGGTTGGGAAAGCAAAAGATATTTTGCATTCAGCGATAGGTAGAGGACCAATCTCAGGGATACTTTCAGGTACTGGAATTACTGTCCTAGTTCAGTCTTCTTCTACAACTACTAGCCTAATAGTGCCTTTAGCGGGCAGTGGAGTGTTTAGTCTCCGTCAGATATATCCATTTACACTTGGAGCAAATATAGGGACTTGTATCACAGCACTTTTAGCAGCTACTGCAGTTTCTGGTCCTTTTGCTATTTTTGCACTACAGATTGCTTTGATACACTTTGCATACAATGTTATAGGTGTGATTGTAATTTATGGCATCAAGCCACTAAGAGAGATACCTATCTGGGCTGCACAGAAACTAGCAGAAGCAGCAACTAAAAATATACTTTATGCTGTAGGGTATGTGGTATCGGTATTTTTTGTGCTTCCAGGTATATTGATAGCTATAAGCCAAACTATGGGTTGGTAGCTTTAGACTAAAATTTAAAGGAGAATGAGTATGGATTTTAAAAATGTAAATATCGAACAACTAAGAGAAAAAATATCAGAACTAGAAGAGTCGTTATCTGAGTTAAAAGTACAGCTTAAAAAGCAAGAAGAAGTGGCCCAGCATGAGGCAATCGATAACTTGGAGGAGTATCTCCATCAAGTTGACAATAAGTATGAAACTCTTCGTGACTTGTGGCCAATGGTGGTGGCAGAGCTCAAAGAGCTTATGTCTAAAATACCTAGTAAAAAATAGAGAGAATTAGGAGTAATTTATGAAAAATAGATATTTAAACATGCTAGTATTGTTAGGGCTTGCCTCCTCTTTTGTATCAGCAGGAACAGAGGTAAAAATAGATTTTAATGATATTCCAAAAGATATAATGAGTGTGGCACAAGAACTCCTACCTGAAGCGAAATTTACCTCTGCTAACACTGAAGAGGAGACAGACGGAACTTTTGTATATGAGATACAAGGAAAGATAAAAGATGGTAGAAAAGTTGAAGTGGATATACTTAAAAATGGCAAGATAGAGGAGTTTGAGGTAGAGTTTAGTAGAGACATGGTTCCAGGTGCTGTGCTCAAGTCTCTAGAGAGTAAACTGCCAGGATTTAAACCAAGCTACATAGAAGCCAGTCACTCTGCTAGCAAAAAAGTAATAGCATACGAGTTTGTTGGGACTAGGGACGGCAAAGATTTTGATGTGGATGTTTCTGCAGATGGTAGAAAAATAGAGCTAGCAGATCAGTAGTTTGTACTAGTTCCCAAGCCAGAGCTTAGGAGTACCCATTGGTCTGCATGTAACTATAACGCTATGGTCAGGAACTAAATCCTAACTTAATATAATCTTTAAAATATGCTATAATGATTTGATCGAGCGAACAGACGCTAAACCTCCTCAACACCCTCTAACCGTCCATTGGATATAATCGCGTCAAAATAATGGGAGCACTGCAATGAGAAAACGCGTCTTGATCAAATTCTCTGGTGAGGCATTGGCTGGAGAAGAGGGCTACGGAATAGATACCAAGATACTTAAATTTATAGCTGGTGAAATCAAGAGTCTGATTGACAATGGTACAGAAGTAGCTATAGTTGTGGGCGGAGGCAATATCATTCGTGGCGTTACGGCAGCACAGGATGGTATCATCAAGCGAACAAGTGGTGACTATATGGGAATGCTTGCAACGGTTATAAACGGTGTGGCTATTCAAGAGGCCTTGGAGTATATTGGTCTGGAGGCTAGACTTCAGTCAGCCATTGATATGCGTGAGATCGGCGAATCATTTATCGTGCGTCGAGCCAGAAGACATTTGGAAAAAGGTAGAGTAGTTGTGTTTGCTGGTGGTACAGGAAATCCATATTTCACTACAGACACAGCCGCAACGCTTAGAGCTAATGAGATAGAAGCAAATATGCTTATTAAGGCGACCAAGGTTGATGGCATATACGACAAAGATCCCAATATATTTGATGATGCAGCCAAGCTAGATGAAATTAGCTACGACAAAGCACTTGGTGACCACATCAGAATAATGGATGACACGGCAATCGCACTTGCAAAAGAGAACAAACTACCTATAGCTGTATGCAACATGTTTGGCAAAGGTAATCTACTGGCAGTGGTCAGTGGTGACACTAGTAGTTGTTCAATAGTAAAATAATTTAGAAGGATAAAAATGAGATTAGAAAAGATAGTAGCAAAGGCACTAAAGCAAGTAGAGGACGATCGATATCTGCTGGCAAAAGCCATTGGAAAAAGAGCAAATGAGTTGAGCGGCGGAAGTGCCCCTCTCGTGGATATGGATATTAAAAAATATAAAGCTACAGATATTGCATTATTTGAGATTGCTGAGGGAAAACTTAAGGTTTCCATTAGCGACTAATATGCAGAGCTGATTAAGACACAATACAATCATGACAGATTTTCTGGAGCAAGCGGGACAAGCAAAGACAGTCTCTGTTGCCAAAGAGCTCTTGGCTGAACAGATTGAAATAACTAAGGCTATAGACCAAGCTTTGGATTTGGCTATTGAACTTCATGCGGATCAGTATCGCATAAGTGGTGATCCGTATGTTATACATCCTATCGCAGTGGCCGCCATAACTGCTTCATTTAGTGCAGATGAAACTATGGTGATCGCTGCTCTTTTGCACGATGTAGTGGAAGACACAGGGTACCCAGTAGGAAAACTAGAGAAGCTTTTTAGTGAGGACGTGAGGCATATTGTAGAAGGACTGACAAAAATTGTCACTATCCGAGATGAGAATCTCGCCTCAAGTACACCAGATGATCGGATCAATAGTTCAGCATTAAGCTTTCGTAAAATGCTCATAGCTTCCATCGAGGATGTGAGGGTTCTGATCATCAAGCTTTGTGATAGATTGCACAATATGCTAACGCTAGATGCATTACCTCCTTCTAAGCAACAAAGGATTTCTGAAGAGACTCTTTTGGTATATGCACCCATCGCACACAGACTTGGAATATCAAAAATCAAAAATGAATTAGAAGATCTTAGTTTTAAATACATATACCCCGGCGAATATCAAAAAATAGATGAATATATAAGATCCAATGACCAAAGTCTTCACTTCCAGCTAAATGCTTTTATAGAAAAAGTCAAAAATACATTGCATCAAGCTGGCTACCATTGGGAAAATTTTGAAGTTATAGGCAGAGTTAAGCATTATTATTCGATCTATCTTAAAATGCAGAGAAAAGGAATCGAGATTGATGAAGTACTGGATCTTTTGGCAATCAGAATTATAGTCAAGGATGCTCTAGAATGTTACGAGGCCTTGGGTGCCATTCATTTGGAGTTTACACCACTTATTTCAAGATTTAAAGATTATATTGCCCTGCCAAAGGAGAATGGTTATCAGACTATACACAGCACACTTTTTGGTGATGAGGGTATCGTAGAGGCACAGATACGCACACGCCAGATGCATCAGCTTGCAGAGTATGGAGTAGCGGCTCACTGGAAATATAAAGGTGGATTAGAACATGTTAATCTAGAGTGGCTCAAAGGACTCAATTATCAAAATGAGTCTGTAGAGGAGTTTTATGAGTTGGCAAAGAGTGACCTTTTTTCTGAAGAGATCTCTGTCTTTACTCCTGAGGGGGATTATTTCACTCTCCCAAAAGACTCAGTAGCACTCGATTTTGCTTATGCTATACACTCTGAGATCGGAGAGACAGCGACAGGAGCACTTGTCCACAAAGAAAAGGCATCATTGCTTACCATACTTAAAAATGGGGATGTTGTTAAAATCATCACAGGTGGCAAGCCTAGAATGCATTGCTCTTGGGAAAATACAGTCAAAACTTCAAAGGCCAAAAGTGGCATCAGATCACAATGCAGAAAAAGGATAAGAGAAGTAGATGAGAATAGCAGTTATAATATTTTAGCAATGCTTTTTGCTAAGCCTTCCTCTGTAATTAAAGATATCGTTGAGGAGGATGGCGGGGATCCTAGTATTGCCAAGGCAGCTGTGAATCTGGACGCACTCAAGGAAAAAATAAACAATATATTGCAATCACAGAATATTCATGTATTGAGATTCTGGGAGCTTCTGAAAAAAGGTTACAAAAGACCACAGGTAAAAGATGTGGAACACATCAGGTTTTATACGAATAAGCCGATAGACGGCATAGTGTTTGATCATTGTTGTCACCCTAAGGTAGGAGATGATGTTGTAGCTTTTTATAAACATAGCAAAGCTATTATTCACCACAAATTGTGCATGAATGCCTATGATAAGATTATGGCTGGTGAAGTGATGCTCTTTGCACAATGGAACAGTAATAAAATGCCCCAGTATCGCTTGATAGTAAGTTTACCTAATCAGAAAGGCGAACTGGCAAAATTGCTGATGAAGCTTTCTACGATGAAACTAAATATTACAGGTATAGAGTTTGGCATCAGTAGTAGTGAAAGTGCAGAGTATTGCAACATCGAAGTAGAGTCAGAATCAGCAAAAGTATCAGATATTGAAAATGCATTATTCAAAAAATTTAAATTGATTGACATTGTGGCATTAAATGATGCCTATAATCATAAGTAGAGGAGAGTAGATGAGTATTGCTGTAGCTATGGCGGAAATAGAGCGAGGGATAGCGGAGATTATTGATCTGGAGAGAATAGAAAAAATTGTAAGTAGGTATTATGAGACTGGTGAGCCATATTATGTGAAGCTGGGTCTTGATCCTACAGCACCTGATCTGCATCTTGGGCATACGGTAATCTTACAGAAGCTTTCTATTTTTCAGAAGTTTGGCGGCATAGTACAGCTTCTTATCGGTGATTTTACTGCTATGATCGGTGACCCTACAGGTAAAAATGAAACTAGAAAAGTTTTAGATAGAGAGACTATCAAAACCAATGCAAAAACATATCAGGAGCAAGCATTCAAAATACTCGATCCTGAAAAAACCGAGCTAGTATTTAATTCCACATGGCTAGATGCACTTGGAGCAGACGGAATGGTGCAACTCACTACACAATTCAATGTAGCTCGCATGCTAGAAAGAGATGATTTTTCTAAACGATTCAAGGGTGCTCAAAGCATCTCAATCTCAGAGTTTATCTATCCTTTGCTTCAAGGCTATGATTCAGTAGCGCTCAAATCTGATATAGAACTTGGCGGTACAGATCAGAAGTTCAACCTTCTTATGGGAAGGCATCTTCAGAGAAGTTATAGTGTAGACAAAGAGCAAGCAGTTCTAATGATGCCGATCCTTGAGGGTCTTGATGGCGTACAAAAGATGAGTAAATCACTTGGTAACTATATCGGTATCACAGATAAGCCTAATGATATTTTCGCCAAGATACTCTCAATATCAGATGAATTGATGTGGAGATATTATGAACTTCTGAGTAGTTTATCTTTAGATAAGATTGCTTCACTCAAAAGTGCTGTTATTGGTGGGTCAGTGCATCCCAAAAAAGCAAAAGAACAGTTGGCTCATGAGATTACTGCTAGATTTCACAATGAAGAGTTGGCTCTAGTGGCTAAAGTTGCTTTTGACAATCAGTTTAAGGCAAATCAGATTCCAGACGACATTCCTGAATTTGAACTCGAAGATGGTATTTGGATATGCAAGGCATTGGTTGATGTAGGTATAGAGCCATCTACATCACAAGCACACAGAGATATAGGGCAGGGAGCAGTTAGGATTGATCAGGAGAAGATAGCTGACAATAAGATGAATTTAAGTGCAGGTGAGTATATTTTACAGGTAGGTAAAAGAAAATTCGCAAAAGTAAAGGTAGGTTAGATGGAATTAAAGCCGTTTAAAATAGGAAAATATAGTATCCAAAAACCTATCATTCAGGGCGGAATGGGCGTTGGTATCTCTTGGGACCAGCTGGCAGGAAATGTGAGCAAAGAAGGTGCACTTGGCGTTATAAGTTCTGTAGGTACAGGCAATTACGAGAACAGAAAATATTCGGATAAGGTACTCAAAGACAATAGGCCCTCAGAGGCAAATAACTTTTACTCATCAAAAGCACTTAAGATAATCTTTGATAATGCCAGAGAGATATGTGCAGATGCTCCGTTGGCCTGCAATATACTATATGCTTCAGTAAATTATGATCAGATTGTCAAAGATGCATGTGCAGCTGGAGCAGATATGATTATTACTGGTGCTGGATTGCCTCTAACTATGCCAGAAGCAGCCAGAGAGTATCCAGAAGTAGCACTTGTGCCTATCGTCTCTACTGCAAAAGCACTTCGTATATTATGCAGAAGATGGAAAAAAACACACGGTAGACTTCCAGATGCTGTTATTGTAGAGGGGCCTCTAAGTGGCGGACATCAGGGCTTTAAATATGATGATTGTTTTTTGCCAGAAAACCAGCTAGAGAAGATACTGCCCCCAGTAGTAGAAGAGGCTAAGAACTGGGGAGATATGCCAGTTATAGCCGCAGGAGGAGTTTGGGATCATGATGATATCGTCAAAATGATGGAGCTTGGAGCTTCAGCTGTACAGATGGGTACCCGCTTTATCGGTACTATCGAGTGCGATGCCCATGAAAACTTCAAACAAGTGATACTAGGATCAAAAGAGGAAAATATAAAACTTCTCAAGTCTCCAGTAGGATATCCTGCTCGCGGAGTACTAACAAACCTACAGACAATGATAGAGGAGAAGACAGCACCCAAAATCGCCTGTATATCCAACTGCGTAGCCCCATGCCACAGAGGTGAGGAGGCTAGAGCAGTTGGGTATTGTATCGCTGACAGACTATCAGATGCATATGATGGCAAGATTGATACTGGACTCTTTTTTACTGGAGCAAATGGATATAAGCTCAATGAGATAATCACAGTCAAAGCTCTCATCGACAAGCTTATGATAGGCGAAGTGTAGTTTGATGCGACAGTGGATTGCTGTACTATCTTTAATCCTTTTTACTGTAGAGCTTCATGCGCTTAATGTTATCAAAAGTGCAAAGATTGATGGCGGACATCTCCTTCTTCATTTTTCTAAGCCGATAGAAGTCAAAGACATACGGCATTTTGCACTTAAAGGGAGTGACTCTATTCGATATGTTTTTGATTTTGGTGGCAGCATGGTCAGGAACAAGCAACTTACTAAAAACCTTTCATATAGTTCAGTTAGATCATTTAGAATATCTCAATTTAATAGAACAACGATTAGAGTAGTAGTAGAGGTCAAAGCTCCTTATGCTGTAGCTCATCGACAAAAGACACCCTATATCTACAAAGTAGTGCTACCTCGTGGGTATGGACAAAAAGCTGGTAGCCCTGCAGACCTGTTTTCTTCTATTGGTACAGCAAATAAAAAACAGTCTAAAAGAATCAAAAAGCACAAGAAAAGCCCTAAATCAATCAAGGGTAGTATAAAAAAGCCCAAAAGAAAATATACCATAGTCATAGATCCTGGTCATGGTGGTAAAGATGGTGGTGCATACGGTGGGGCAAAAAAATACATGGAGAAAAAAGTTGTTCTCAGTATATCCAAGAAGCTTCGTAATCACCTAAAGAAACTTGGTTTTAGGGTGCATATGACTAGGAGTAGTGATAGGTTTATTAAGCTTAGGAACAGAACAAAATATGCCAATAAAAAATCTGCTGATGCTTTTGTGTCTATCCATGCTAACGCTATTGGCGGAAAGAGAAAATATACTGCTGAAGGCATAGAGACATATTTTTTGCAGGTGACAAGATCAGCAAGGTCCAAAAGAGTTGCAGCTAGAGAAAATAGTGCTGTGTTTCGAGCCAAAGATAAAATTTCCAAAAGTGTTATCTTGAATCTAATGACAGCTCCAAAGATCGTGATGTCCAACAAGCTAGCAATAGATGTTCAAAGAGGAATGTTAGGAAATGTAAAAAGAAAATTTAGAAATGTTGCAGACCATGGTGTTAGATCTGGTCCATTTTGGGTACTAGTAGGTGCACAAATGCCAGCTGTGCTGGTGGAAGTAGGGTATATCACTCACCCAAAAGAAAAAAAACGCTTAGTAAACCCTCTATATCAAGATCTTATAGCCAAAGGTATTGCTGAGGGCATCAGTAACTACTTTGCTAACAAAGAGAGGGAGATGGAGTAAAAAGATTCTATCTCAAACTAGTTCCATTCTTATATCCCTAATGCAACCTAGCTAGCATTACTTGAGAGTAATATATGCTATATTTACACAAAGTCAATATAGGAAAAGTTCAACAATAGGAGATTAATATGAGTATATTAGAAAAATTAACTAACCAAATGCAGGGAGCTATAGAATCTGCTTTGTCACTAGCTCTTCATAATAAAAATCAAGAGGTGCAACCGCTACACTTGCTTTGGGGATTGTTGGCAAATAGCAACTCTATCCTCAACCAAGCACTAAATAAAATGGGTGTAGAAAAACCTGCTATCGAATTGGAGGTCAAGAGTGTAGTTGATAAATTGCCTACGGTCTCCAGTGTTACTAAGGAGAACATAAAGCTATCTCAAGAGCTAGTTAGGACACTTCAGAATGCTGAGGGCCTTATGGCTACAATCGGTGATCAGTATTTAGCTGTAGATACATGGTTGCTGGCAAATGCTGATGAGGGCTTCATGAAGTCTACCCTAGCTAAGTATCTTGATATGAATGAATATAAGAAAACCTTGGAGTCCATCAGGGGTGGTAAAACTATCGATAGTCAAAGTGGTGATGAGACACTTGAGGCACTGGATCAGTATGGTATAGATCTAAATGAGAAGGCCTTAGATGGCGAGTTGGATCCAGTGATCGGTAGAGATGAGGAGGTGCAGAGAATGATGCAAATCCTCATTAGAAAGACAAAAAATAATCCAATACTCATAGGTGAGCCAGGGACAGGAAAAACCGCTATAGTAGAAGGGTTAGCACAGAGAATAGTCAACAAGGAAGTTCCACTAAGTTTACAAAACATGAGAGTGGTTGCCTTGGATATGAGTAGACTGATCGCTGGCGCGAAGTATCGTGGTGAGTTTGAAGATAGACTAAAAGCAGTTATAGATGAAGTAAAATCTGCTGCAAATGTAATTTTGTTTATAGATGAGATACATACCATAGTGGGAGCAGGGGCTAGTGAGGGAGGAATGGATGCTGCAAATATCCTAAAGCCTGCTCTTGCCAGAGGAGAGCTACATACTATAGGTGCTACTACGCTAAAAGAGTACAGAAAGTATTTTGAAAAAGATTCAGCACTACAGAGACGATTTCAACCCGTCAAGGTAGAAGAGCCGAGCATCAATGAAGCCTTGCAGATACTTAGAGGCATCAAAGATAGGCTAGAAGCACATCATAATGTCACTATCACAGATAGTGCCCTTGTCGCTGCTGCCAAGCTCTCTGACCGATATATTACAGATAGATTTTTGCCAGACAAGGGTATAGACTTGATAGACGAGGCTGCTGCGGAACTCAAAATGCAGATAGAAAGCGAACCAAGCGAGCTGGCTAAAGTCAAACGAGATATCTCTACTCTCATGGTGGAGCGAGAAGCACTCAAAATGGAAGAAGGTGATAAAAATGATAAACGCCTTGCTGAGATTATAAAAGAGCTTGCCGATCTTGAAGAAAAAAGAATAGGACTACAGAGTCAATTCGACAATGAAAAAGCAGTTTTTAATGATATTGCAGAAGTCAAAAGTAAAATGGAATCTTTAAAAACTCAAGCAGAGCTTGCCAAAAGAGAGGGAGACTTCTCTAGAGTTGCTGAGATAGAGCATGGTTTGATTCGTGAACAACAAAGTGAGTCGGAGGAGCTTGAGAATCGATGGAAACAAATGATGCAAAGTGGCACACTGCTCAAAAATTCTGTTGATGAGGAGATGATAGCCAGTATCGTCAGCAGGTGGACGGGAATCTCTGTCAACAAGATGTTACAGAGTGATAAAGATAAAATTCTTGCTATAGAGGATATCCTCAGAGAAGAGGTAGTAGGACAAGGAGAGGCACTACATGCAGTTGCTAGGGCGATCAAAAGGAACAAAGCAGGACTGAGTGATCTAAATCGTCCAATTGGTAGCTTCATGTTTTTGGGTCCTACTGGTGTAGGTAAAACTCAGGTTGCCAAGACACTTGCAAAATTCTTGTTTGATACAGAGAAAGCTATGATACGAATCGATATGAGTGAGTATATGGAGAAGCATGCCGCTAGTCGTCTAGTTGGTGCACCTCCAGGCTATGTTGGCTATGATGAGGGTGGACAGCTAACCGAGGCAGTCAGACGCAAACCATACTCTGTTGTGCTTTTTGATGAGATAGAAAAAGCACATCCAGATGTGTTCAATACACTCTTGCAGGTGCTTGATGACGGACGACTAACTGACAATAAAGGTGTCACGGTGGATTTTAAAAACACCATTATCATCATGACTAGCAATATAGCAAGTGATAAGATAATAGATATTTCTGACCCAATAGAAAGAAAAAAAGCAGTAAATGATGAGCTTAAGCGTGCTTTCAAGCCAGAGTTTCTGAACCGTTTGGATGATATGGTCATCTTCAATCCATTGGATTTAGATGCTATCACAAATATCGTGGATATCCTTTTTAAAGGCATCCAAAAGAAACTCTCAGAGCGAGATATTCAGATAGTACTGACTCCAGATGCCAAGACCTATATCGCAGAGGTTGGTTTCGATCCAGTATATGGTGCCAGACCACTCAAAAGAGCACTCTATGAGGTAGTAGAAGACAGACTAGCAGAGCTGATACTCGAGGATAAAATCACAGAGAGTAGCAAAGTCACCTTTGATGTGAAAAATGCTGAGGTTGTTGTTGATATAGAGTAGATTCGCACGGAGAACTTTCAGAAATTGATGCTAAAATTCCTGCACAGAGTACTCACGATAGATGTGAATTTGTCTTTTGTAGAAGTTCCAGTTTAAAAGGTTTAATGATAATGAGCAAGTGCAAAGATTTTTTACGCAGTATAGTTGAAGAAGACTTGAAATCTGGCAAATACAGAGAGGTAGCTACACGATTTCCTCCAGAGCCTAATGGGTTCCCACATATTGGGCATGCTAAGTCTATTTGTATAAATTTTGGCATCGCTGATGACTATCAGGGTCATTGTAATCTTAGAATGGATGACACCAATCCAACTACAGAAGATACAAAATATGTTGAGGCTCTTAAAGATGCTGTAGAGTGGCTTGGGTTTGATTGGGGTAGTAGTGTGTATTTTACTTCTGATTATTTCCTTCAGTTATATGATTATGCTGTAAAACTTATAAAAATGGGCAAAGCATATGTAGATAGTTTAGATGAAGAAGAGATACGCGAATATCGTGGTACGATTACAGAGCATGGAAGACGGAGTAAATATGCTGATCGCACGATTGAGGAAAACCTAAACCTTTTGGAAAGAATGAAAAAAGGTGAGTTTAAAGACGGCGAACATGTGCTGAGAGCCAAGATTGATATGGCCGCAGCTAACATAAAAATGAGAGACCCTCTTTTGTATAGAATCAGGAATATTAAACATTTTAGAACAGGAGATGAGTGGTCAATTTATCCAATGTATGATTTTGCTCACTGTTTATCAGATTATATTGAGGGAATATCTCACTCTATCTGTACACTAGAGTTTGAAAACAACCGTGCTATTTATGATTGGGTATTAGATGAACTTGGACTCGAGTTGCCACGCCCATATCAGTATGAGTTTGCACGATTGGCTATCAACTATACAGTTATGAGTAAAAGAAAGCTTTTGAAACTTGTTGATGGTGGGCAGGTTAGTGGCTGGGATGATCCTCGTTTGCCTACGATTGCTGGGTATAAAAGAAGAGGATATACTCCAGCATCTATTTTAAATTTCTGTGATCAAATAGGCATAACAAAAGCAAACTCAATGGTAGATGTTTCACAGCTTGAATTTTGCATCAGAGATGATCTAAATAAACAAGTACCACGGGCTATGTGTGTACTTGATCCACTGAAGGTAACTATCGAAAACTACGATGGCTATGAAGATATTGATGCTTCATATTACCCACATGATGTACCCAAAGAAGGTTCAAGAAAAATACCTTTCTCTAAAGAGATTTATATTGAACGAGAGGACTTCATAGAAAAGCCTCCAAAAGGTTATTTTCGTCTCACGATGGAGCAACCAGTGAGACTTAGGCATGCCTATATAATCACCTGCAAAGAGGTCATCAGGGACACAAGTGGAAATATCATAGAAATAAAAGCAGAGTATCACCCTAAATCCAAAAGTGGCTTAGATACTAGCGGCATCAAGGTCAAAAGTGCTATTCAGTGGGTGAGTGCCAAAGAGGCAAAAAAAGTAGAAGTAAGACTTTATGATAGATTGTTCTCAGCAGAGCTTCCTGAGGGAGTAGAGGATTTAAATCCAAATTCTTTGCAGGTTATCAAAAATGCCCTTATAGAGCCAGCTGTTATAGCTGATAGGCCTGATGAGAGATTTCAGTTTGAGAGACAGGGGTATTTTTATGCTGATCCAATTGATTATAGAGATGAGAAACCAGTGTTTAATAAAATCGTCTCTCTCAAGGACTCATGGTCTAAAAAGAAAAAAGAAAATAATAGTGAACCTAGGGCTCAAACTACAACTATACAGATAGATGGTGAGGTTGCACCTATGAATGAAGCTGAACAAACATTGTTCGATAAGTACACTCAAAAGTATGGGCTCAATAGTGAAGTGGCCAATACTCTAGCTCGCGATGAGCAACTCTCATCATTTTATGAAGAGTCTTTGTCTATACTTAGCTCCCCTGTATCTCTTGCCAATATCGTGAGCAATGAAGTGGCAAGAGAGTTAAAGCAGATGGAAGTAAAAGAGCTCAAATTTACTGCAAAACATATATCAGAACTTGTCAAAATGCTTGATGATGACACTATCTCAAATAAAATTGCTAAACAAGTATTTGAAGTGATGGTAAAAACTGGAAAAACTCCAATACAAATCGTTGAAGATAAAAGGCTTATTCAGATAAGTGATCCTTCGGAAATAGAGCCTATTATAGATAAGGTGATTGCAAATAATCCAGATAATGTTGCTAAGTTTAAAGCAGGAAATAGCAAACTTTTAGGCTTCTTTGTAGGTCAAGTGCTCAAAAGCACAGGAGGCAAAGCAAATCCAAAAATAGTGAATCAACTTGTGGCTAAGAAATTACAATAGAACCCTCTGAATAAAAATATTCGTATAATTAGCATCTGTCAGTATTTAACTTTTTAACAGCTTTTATAACAATATTTCTTTAATATGCATAACTTGATGTAGAAAAAGCTCAAAATCATAAGGAGCATATCTGGTGAACAAAGCAACAAACGATTCCAAACAACTGTTAGTGCTAAATAAACCTAAGGGCTATGTGGTCACTCGCTCTGATGAGTTTGGACGAAAAACAGTGTATGATCTTTTGCCAGATTGGGTTTTTGATGCTGGATGGATGCCTGTTGGACGGCTTGATTTGGGATCCAAGGGGCTTCTACTCTTCACCAGTGATGGCAAAATAGGTGATGCGTTGACTAGACCTGGGAACTGTGTAAAGGTATACGAGGTTTGGGTTAGGGGTCATGTCACAGATGAGCATATTGCCTACGCTAAAAAAGGTGTGGAAAGCAAGCATGGTCTACTCAAGGCTCTTGTTGTTGAAAAGATAGGCATGGGTGGAGCGAAAACAAAACTAAAAATAGTTATAGACGAGGGAAAAAATCGGCACATACGCCGTCTCTTTGGAGCTATGAAAGATCCAAAATTTGATACACCTTTAAAAGTTTTAGAGCTCAAAAGAATCAGTATTGGTTCTTTTGAGCTCGACATCCAAAGTGGCAAGTGGCGTTACCTTACATTGGAAGAAGAGAGAATACTCATTAATAATTTTGATAGAGACTAAGAAAGCTTTTCTACAATTATAGCTTGTTTTCGCATATGCCTTGTCTCTTCACATCCATTCCAGTATTCTTTGTACTCTAGTATCTCATACTTGTCTCCAAAAAAGCCTTTTAGCTCATTTGGATGTAGATAAAAATCAGGATTAGACGGACTTTTCTCATTTTCTTCGTGTATCATATAAGTATCAATAATAAGTATACCATTTTTTACAAGTGCTTCAGAGAGTTTAGAGATGAGAGATCGTACTAGAAAATTTGATTGCAGGATAAGTCCGTAATGGGATATCGGAGGCTCATACTGCTCCAGATCTATTAGCTGAGTATGTATCTTGGATATATCTGTGACCTTTTTCATGTGTTGTGAAAGCTCTTGAAGTGCGACAGCGGAGATATCAAGTGCATCCACCTCAAAGCCATTATCCGCAAGAAACAGAGTATTTCTTCCTGTTCCACAAGCAACATCAAGTGCCTTGTTTGTAGGTGCATGAGTCATGTATTTCTGCAGGAGAGGGCTTGGCTTTCTTGGCATAAGCAACCCAGCATTATCCATATATTTTTTGTCCCATTTGAGCTGATCTTTTTGTGCCACACCTCTTCCTTTTTTTGCGTAAATATTTCATCTACAATCATGTGAGTTATATTCAGGAATTATATCATAAAATCAAATGATACATTAATATTCTGTTTGCAAACAAATGATAAAATTAAGTATAAATTATCCAAGGAGGAATATGATGAAAAAAATAGAGAAAATATTGGTAGCCATAGATGGCTCAGTTATGTCACAAGAAGCACTTAAGCGTGCAGTATCGATCAGCAAAGAAAAAAACGCACAGCTCATTGTTGTTCATGTGATAGAACCTTCTTTTTTAGAGTCACCCTTTTTAAAATCCATAGATAAAGATGAAGTAAAAAAGCAGATAACAGCACAAGTAGATGAGATTGTCTCTGCTAAGGGGCTTGATTATCTTCTTTTTGTAGAGTCTGGTTCAGCATACGGGATGATTCATACGATGACAAAGAGGCTAAAAGTAGATCTCCTTGTCATGGGTGTACATGGCAAGAAGGACCCAAAGAGCAGTCATTTTGGCTCTACAGCACTGAAGCTTGTTCAGAAGACAAATATACCAGTGTTGATTGTAAAAAACATGGCTAGAAAAGAGTATAGCAAGATGATTGCCCCAACCAATTTATCTGCATATTCAAAAGATAGTATTTTATTTGCAAAAACACTTTTTAGAAATACCGAGTTAAAATATCTCTATGCCTATGTTGCCATAGATGATTTTCAAGATATGACTTATTATGTCAGCGTCGATGAGTCTGGTCAACTAAAAAAGGAGTTATATACAGAGGCACATATGGCCCTAAATGAGTTTGTAGAAAGTGTTGCCAAAGGTGGAACAGATCTGCTGGAGTGTGAGTGGTCAGTCAGCGAAGAACTCCTTGTTCACACAGAGAAGGATCAAGCAGACCTTCTTGTGCTCGGATCAAAAGGTGTTAGAAATCTAAACTCTTTTGTCTTCGGCTCAATAGCGTCTTATATGATACAAAGATCTTCTAAGGATGTGCTTGCATATGTTCCAGAGAAACTAGCATCAGAGCATAAAAAGGAAGTAGAAGAGGTGCTTACTGTAGCAAAAGAACTCGTAGACCAAAGTTCTCCAATACAGAAAGATTTACATAACAGAGAGGATGAGATAAAAGATGATTTGGAATCTTTCTTCTATGATAATCTCAAGATAGCAAACTGGAATGTCCCAGAGGCAGATAATCAAGAGATTGCAGAAGGTTTGATCTCTATATTGGCAGAAAAGCTAAACGAAATTAACCAAAAAGTAAAAGATGGAGAATATCAAGAGAAAAGAAGAGATATTTTTCAATAGCATATGAAAAAAAAGCACACAACAAAAGCCAACATTGAATGTGAGGAGTATTATTTTTCTTTAACTAGGGGTCATATAGTGGCATTGATTATGGCACCTGTGTTGGCAGTAGCAGTTTACTTTTTAATGTTAGCACAGGGCTCACTTATTGCAGGGGCACTAAGTATAACTGTATTTGCCGCAACACTATGGATTACCGAAGCTTTGCCTTTGCCTGTGACTGCTGTGTTGATTCCTGTAGGTTTGGCTACAGTGGGTGTATTTAAAATAAGTGATGCATATGTTTCTTTTGGTAGCCCTGTGTTATTTTTAGTACTTGGAGGGTATGCCTTGGCTGTAGCTGTTGAAGCCAACAAAGTTGATAGGTGGATAGCACAACACATTTTGAGTCTTGCAGGCTCACACACTATAGGTCTTTTGGTCGCCTTTATGCTTACTTCAGCTCTACTATCTATGCTTATTTCAAACACTGCAACTACTGCGTTGCTCCTGCCTGTAGCACTTGGTATCTTGGCAAAACAAAAAATAGACAATAACCTCTCAAGGCTTTTGCTTTTAGGCGTAGCATATGGTGCGAGTATCGGTGGAGTTGCAACCCTAACTGGATCTGCACCTAACGCTATAGCCGCAGGGCTTTTAGACATTAACTTTTTGCAGTGGATATCTTATGGTTTGCCAGTGAGTATCACTATGCTCATTGTTGCTATACCTATACTTTGGTGGACATACACACCCAATACCAAACACATCAAAACCTCCATCAATCAAGAAAAAGAAAAGCTCACAAAAGATGGAAGAAAGACACTATTTGTGACTGCAATTACACTTTTTTTATGGTTATTTGGCCCATTTATAACACAATTACTGTCTCTTTCTTCAGCACTATTCTCTTCTGCATCTGTTGCTGTTCTGGCCGTAGCACTTCTTATTTTAACAGGTTGTGTGCGTTGGAGAACTATAGAAAAAGGAGTGCACTGGGGTGTGCTGTTGCTACTTGGCGGAGGGTTGACTCTTGGTCGGGGGCTTACAGAGTCTGGTGCGGCTGACTGGTTGGCAAATTTACTTGTCTCAGGCGTAGGTGATTTACCCATGCTTGTGTTGCTTCTCTTTTTGGTGGGTATTGGAGTATTTGCCACTGAGCTTATATCCAACACGGCAGTTACAGCAAAGCTAGCACCTATTTTAGCAGGTGTAGCACTACAGCTAGGACTAGAGACAAGTTCGCTTGTCATACCTGTAGCCATAGCTACTTCTATGGCTTTTATGTTACCTGTTGCCACACCTCCAAATGCTTTAGTTCATGCCAGTGGTCATATCACTCAGCATGATATGATGAAGGCAGGTCTACGGTTGAATTTTGCAGCTATTTTTGTGATTACACTTCTGTTTTATTTTAACCTAGCAGGCTAAAAAGATATATTTTTATAATCCTTATCTAAAAGTCTTGCCGCTACTTGTCCTGGTTTTGCAACCGTAATACCTTTTATAAGAACAGACTTGTCTTTACTTGCGTTTGGCAGATAAAGAGGGCATACTTCTACTGTAGCACCTTTGTTGATGAGCATTCTCAAGTGTTTTTTTACAGTCAAAGCTTTACCGCTTGGTTTCTCGACAGCTATACTTTGAATATTTTTATCTGCCAAATCTCCAGCTGGCCCACATAGAACAATATTGACTTTCTTTTTATGAGCTAACAAACTTTTGGTTGACAACACCATAGCCATGGTTTGTGTTTGAGGGTCAGCAGAGTTTACTATAACATTTAAGCCTTTAGCTTGTTCTGCACTTAAAATGCTTGGTGCTGCCAATATACCTATAGACACTGTTACTAAGAGAGTTTTTTTCATAATTTAACCTTCTGTTTTAATTTTTTGTAATAAATTGTAGCGTTTGTATGTTAATAGAAATTAATATAATTATAATTTCATGTTAATTAATAATCGGTTTATCTAGGTATATTCTTTTTGATTCTGAGCGTTTTTTTTAAGGAGATATAAAAATATATCTAATTAAGACTAATTTTATCTTAATTAGATATACTTCATTTGTATCTCGGGTATCGGCAATCTAATTTTCCCTCCTCCTTTTTGAGAAAACAGATTGAACTACGATTCATACACACAACTTCCTCCATACACACATTCCGATATTCGAGATCAATTTTAGGTTGTTCTCTATCCTATTTGGTTATTGCTTCTGTAGCAATATTGAGTTCTCTTGCGATACTTAAAACAACAGATATACAGTTTTTGTCTTTTATGTTGTGCTTGAGTGACCAGTATTCAGGGTGGGTATAAGAGAGTTTTATGTCCCCGTTCAACAGTGAATATACAGATATCCGTATAGGTAGGTCGATTGCCAAAGATGGGTTGCAGGTAAGCAAGGCTGAAAATGTCTTGGGATTATCCAGTTCAAAGGCGACGGTTGGTCGTAGATAAATATTTTCTGCTTTGGCTCTCTTTGTATGGTTTATAATACCATTAGCAACATAGCCTTTTTCAGTCATCGCTTTTTCAAATTTTGCTATAGTTTCTTGTAAATTGTATTTGCTTGTTACTGTAATCAGGAGGCTGTTTTGGTTCTTGCTACAACCAAACAAGACTAGGAGCAGCGTAATCCCGAGTACTATTTGCCTTATCATACATTAAACCTAAAGTGCATCACATCGCCATCTTGCACGATATATTCTTTGCCCTCAAGTCGTATTTTACCTGCTTCTTTGGCTCCTTGTTCTCCGTTATGCCCTATAAAGTGCTCAAAGCTGATGACTTCTGCTCTGATAAAACCTTTTTCAAAGTCATTGTGTATTACTGCAGCAGCTTTGGGGGCTGTAGTATTTTTTCTAATAGTCCATGCTCTTACCTCTTTTACGCCAGCTGTGAAGTAACTCATGAGTCCCAGCTTGTCAAAACCTTTCCTGATGATCTGATCAAGTCCTGATTCAGAGACACCAAGAGATTCTAGCATCTCCATTTTCTCTTCCTCTTCAAAGCTAACCATCTCTTCTTCTGTTTTAGCGCAGAGTTTGATTACCTCTCTATTGAGTTTTAGGGCATACTCTTTGAGTTTGTGGACAAACTGATTATCCCCCTCTAGACAATCCTCATCCACATTGGCAGCATATATAATTTCCTTGGAAGTTAAAAATCTCATCTCTTTGTTAAGTTCGATAAAGGCATCGTCTTCTTTGTCAGCAAATGTAGCAACTGGATTTGACTCCTCTATGTGTCCGAGTAGTGATTCGGCGATACCGAGCTGTGCTTTTGCATTTTTGTCGTTGCCTTTGGCTTTTCTTGTAAGGCTTGATATACGGCTCTCCAACCTCGCCATGTCTGCTAGAAGTAGCTCTGTCTCAATAATCTCTATGTCTCTTATAGGGTCTATACTTCCTTCGGTGTGAGTAATATTCTCGTCTTCAAAACATCTGACGATATGTAGTATCACCTCAGTCTCTCTGATGTTATCTAAAAACTTATTGCCAAGTCCTTCACCTTTGCTAGCACCTTTTACTAAGCCAGCAATATCGACAAAATCAAGTGTAGAATGCTGGATTCGTTCTGGGCTGACTATTTTAGCAAGTTCCCAAAGTCTATCATCTGGTACAGACACAATCGCTTTATTTGGCTCTATAGTACAGAATGGATAATTGGCACTTTCCGCATTTTGTGCCTTTGTAAGTGCATTGAAAGTTGTTGATTTTCCTACATTTGGTAATCCCACCAAACCTATTCCTAGTCCCATTGAATCTCCTTTAATCAATCAGTATTATATCATCGGTTTTTGAAAGCTGCATATCACTGCGTATGAGCTCCTGAAATTCAAAAACAGGCATGGGTTTCCCTAGATAGTACCCCTGTAGATAGTCACAATCTAAATCCTTGAGCATTGAGGCAGTTTGCATATCTTCGATACCTTCAGCAACAACTTTTAGATCAAGTGAATGAGCCACAGCTATCATAGCTTTTACGATACTGTAGTGATCTTTATTGAAAATCATATCTGTCACAAAGCTTCTGTCTAATTTGATGGTATCTACAGGAAGGGCTCTAAGCATTGAGAATGATGAGTATCCTATGCCAAAATCATCAAGAGATATATCTATACCAATCTCTTTTAATTTTGTAAATTGATCTAGTGTATAATTTTCATTAAACATGGCGATATTTTCTGTGATTTCTATTTTTAATTGAGAACTCCCTATGTTATTTTTTTCCAATAATGTATATATAATATCGTGAAAATCCCCCGCCTCAAACTCTCTCATGGATAGATTGACAGATACTTGTATTTTCTTAAACCCGTGTGCCTTCCATGTATGCAGTTGTGTGATGACCTTGATAGCTATTTGAGTGCTCAGTTGTTTCATGAATCCAGTCTTTTCAACAAGTGGTAAAAAGTGACCCGGAGGTATCACACCTTTATCTGGATGTATCCATCTGACAAGTGCTTCTGCACCAGCAATTAGATTTGATTCAGTGTTATATATAGGTTGATAGTAGATACTGAACTGATCATTTTCTAGTGCCTTTTTGATCTCTTTGTATTCGACAAGTCTTTCTGCTTTGGTCGTATCTTTGTCTGGCTTGACAACTATAGTGCATCCTGCCCCTTGGTTGTTGGCCAAGAGTAGTGCCCTGTAGGCTCCGTTGATAAGATTTTCAGTATCATTGTCTGGATAAATACTTATTCCAGAAGAGATAGAAAAATGAAGATCATTATTTTTGCTGTGTAGGAGATTTTCACAGTCGGTTTTATATCTATCTATAAGTGCTACTCCTTCTTGGGTACTCTTGATTTCTGGTAAAAGCAGTAGAAAATTGTTGCTGGTCATATGATATAGAGATAGCCCTTGTCTTATGGAGACATCCTGTAGATACTTGGCAATCAGTGAGACTTTTATCAATGATCGATGATAGCCTACAACAGAAATGATTTCGAGAAAATTATCAATACTGATGAGTGCAACTGCAAATTTTTTCTCCTTAGAGAGCATTTTGTTGACCATGAGTCCTATGTCTGCCATTGCTTTATTGTGATTTGGAAGACCTGTTGTAGCATTTTGATAGTGTAGTTTTGATAGCTCCAGCTTGTCAGCAATATCATATATTACAAGCCCAATATATGGCATTTTTTGATCTATTTTATATCCTGTAATTTTAATATTTACAGGTTTGCTTTTCTCATCTACTGTAACAAGTACATTATTGATGTATAGTGTGTCACCATCAGCTCTTTCTAGGCGCATTTGGATAATATTAGCAAGGCTTGCCCAGTCACCTTTTATTTGTACAAGAGGAAATGAAGATACTTTTTTTAAAGAATCCCCTTTTTTGGCTTCTATATATTTTTGAAATTCATTATTGACAAAGATGACTTCATAAGTTTCTGCAAGTATTATTGTTGGTTGTTCGATAAGATCTGCAGATATGTCAAGCAATAGGGTTTTTCTCTCTAAGGATACGGCAGATTTCTTTTTTTGATAAAAGTATAGTACAACTAAAGTAAAAAAAGCCAGAATAATTATACTAATATATGGTAGTAAAAGGTTGTTTGTAGACTGCAAAGTGATATCCTCTAAATCAAAGATATATTATAGCTACAAGTCGATGAGTATATGATAAAATAACTAGAAATTGATAATACTCTGCAGTGTATTGATAAGTTTACTTTTTTCTCTAATCTGAGGGTGCTCTTTGCCTGGCTCAGTTGTAGTGATGATGGTTCGAGCTAATGTGTGTTTATCCCAGCTATTAAGTCTTACACCCCAATAAGTATGTAGTATGACAGGTTCCCCTTTGTGAGTACCTAGATATAGTCCAATATGCCCTGGCACATACAGTAGAGACCTGAAAGGTTTTGCATGTTTGATGATAGTTTGCTTCTTTAGCCCTTTTTCTAACCCTTTGATCTTGATTTTCCTTCCTGCTTTTGCCTGCGTGGCAGAGTTACGACCAAGAAAAATACCAAAACATCCTAAAAAATCTCTCGTTGTTGATGAGCAGTCTCTAGTAAATAATTTACCGCCCCAGCCATAAGGTTCATTTCGAAACTGCTGTGAGATATAGGCAACATTTCCAGCAGTAAATTTGACTGGTTTTTTTGCCACCAACGCATCTGCTGGTTTTTTTAGAGCCTTCATTACAGCGAAGCCTTTGTTGCTTTTCTCAGCAATGAATAGTAATTTGTTGTTCTTAGAGAGAGGGAATAAGGTGCCTAGCTTGACGATGCTAACCTTTTTGCTTCCTTTGTATAGCATAAGATTATCTTTTGTGCTTATAGCATAAACTCCTCGCTTGAAACGAGTGATAAAATCTTTGCCGACTAGAGCAATATCAGAGAATAGAACCCATCCAAAGGCGTGCTTAGCATGCACAAATGCCCATTTGCGATCCAGAGAATAGTGTGAGATATATAGTGGAGTATTTAGATGTAGTTCTGAGTTTTGGTTATAGTCAAAAGGGAAGCCCTCTGTACTTTTCCATGGATTTCTGTATGCAGCTGTGTTTGTAGGAAATGCCCTGAGGTTTGAATGCCTTATGCTGATAGCTTTGCCTCTTGTTTTATCCATATTTTCGAAATTTGAGTTCTTAATCCACCATTGCCATGCTTTTTGAGGAACAAGCCTCTTTTGATCATCGTAGACTTTTCGCTTTTGGACAAAACGAATCTGCCAAGTCAGATGCTTATCGGGCTCGTTAAATTTCTGCATGCTCCATGGGGCAAAGTATTGCCTGTTGTACTCTTTGTCGTACTCTAGCTGTTTTGACCAAGGTATGGGAATGATTTGTTTGGCGTAGAAAGAGGTTTTTTGGGGTATGTTTTTCATGTCTGCTACAGAGTTGAATGGTAGTCTATCGATAGCACTTTTGCTTCTCTTGCCTTCTTTGAGTGAGTAGTCAGCATGCAACGAACTAACGGCTACAATAAGGATAGAGAAGAGTATTTTTTTCATCTTTTTTTCTCTGGAAGTAGCGACTGCTTACCTATTTCTTCTAGAAAGGAGGTGGCATATGATCCCTTGGGAAGAGTAAATTTCACTGTAAGTCTTTGGCTGTTCTTATCATAGGTGCTTGAAAAGTCTTTTGACCATATCCATGCCACTCTGCGATCTCCTCTGAGACTAATAAGCTCATCATCATCGTGTGGTTCTTCTAGATGTCTAGCATCTGCAAACGCACGAGTGACTTTGTCTCCGCAGAGCATCCCAGTGGGGGTGACTTCCTGTTTTTGGAACCTCATAGCATCATAATACGCATCTTTAGAAAAACTTTGCTTGCCTTGAGGATATTGTGCCAACACCTCTCCTATAAAAAGTTTAAAAAATTGTGGCTGCTTTTTCAAATCTTTTATAAGCTCAACAGGGTATTTGAGTATGGATGCAGCTTGTTGTGTATCGTTCTTGCTGACGACCTTGGAGAGATTGATCCTCTGAGAGAGCCATTGGTTGAAAAGGTGACTTTGATAGGCTGACACTAGAAGCTTCTCTTTGGCTCCTTTTAGGCGTTTTTGACTATGGGCTATATCTTTGCCTTGTTGCCAGCTTTTGCCGTCCTCTCCGAAGCGTTGATACCCAAAGTAGTTTGGTATACCTATATCTTGCATTTTGGTAGCAATAGTATCAAATCTTTCAGCATCTTTTGTACTTATATTGGTCAAAATGATTTCAAACTTATTCCCTGCAAGCTGCCCAATTTTGAGTGGAAGGTGGTTGTAATTTTTATCTAATATTTCTATACGGTCTGTAGTAATATTTTTTAATACTTTTTCATACTTTTTTGGCAAAGATATACGCTGAATAGTACTTGCATTTTTATCTTTGAGACCTGCATACCCAATCTCTCTATCATCCGCTCCAGTAGCTTCTTTGAAGATATTGAGCAGTCTCCATGTGCTCAAATCATATTTTTTGATATCAAGTAATAAGAAGTTACCTTTTCCACTGGGCTCGAAGAGGGGCATCTCTTCAACAAAAAATCTCTCTACACTCTGTAAAAATTGGAATGCCACAGGGTCATGTTCATATGCGTATGTTTTCATAAATGTATTGTATCTGTATAGTGTGAATGAAGAGTTACTTGATATGGCAATAATAAACGAATAATAAGTTTATTCTAATTACATTAGCTATATAATGTACTTATAATTAATAGTACAAAGGAATAAACTATGCAGACAGTAGGTATAAGAGATTTGCAACTAAACCCAGCTTCATTTACGAAGCCTCTGGAGAATAATGAATTTGTAATGATTACTAAAAGAGGTAAGCCCATAGGTATTGCCACATCTTTTAATGATGATGCATTACATCATGGACTTATAGAAAGCATAGTACTTAAAGCCTTCAATCAAGGAGATATTTCATTAGGACAACTTTCTAAGTCATTGAAGCTGACAAAAAGAGAGACAATGAAATATTTACAGATAGTTAATATACCACTTACAAATTATGATATAGGAGAAGATCTGAAGGGTATAGAGGAATTTTTATAGTGAAGATTATCGTTAGTGATAGCACAACAATTATTGTCTTGCTAAACATAAATAGCATGGATATTTTGACAAATGTTTTTGATGAAGTATATGTGCCTTCAAAAGTATATGACGAAGTAATGATGGAGAAAGATACCATTTTAGAGAAAACTTTTTTTGTTAAAAAAGAGATAAGAGATAAGGAGCTTTATAAGCTATTGCGTAAAAATCTAGGTGCTGGAGAAAGTGAAGCCATCACTTTGGCAAAAGAATTAGAATTATCGCTCATTATAGATGAGAAAAAGGGCAGAAAGATAGCTTTGAATTTAGGTGTTAATATTACTGGTTTTATTGGGATATTGATTCTAAATTACAAGAAGCAACTACTCTCTTCCTCTGAAAGCTTGGAGGTTTTCAATAGAGCCAAAGAAGCTGGATTTCGAGCAGGAAAGAACTTAGAACAGCAGTTTGTCGATATTGTATCAAAAAGGAATGATTGATGGTACTTGTTTATCTTTATGAAAATTGTCATAATGATGATGATTTGGAATTTGTGCTTGAATATAAGATTATTCCATTGCTTGAAAAGTATTATTATGGTGATGATGAGGGATTGAAGAGTGTAAAGAAGGCAATAGAAGAAAAAGGAGCAATCCTAAAATGCTAACTCTAAATATAACAAAACCTCTTCACGGAAGTAGTGGCGATATGACGCTAGATGTGGATTTGCAGATAGAGCAGGGGAGTTTTGTGGCTCTTTCTGGAGCTAGTGGTAGTGGCAAGACTACGCTGTTGCGGATATTGGCTGGGCTAGAAGAGGCTGTGGGTGAGATTTGTATGGGTGATAAGGTTTGGCTAGATGGCAAATTTGCTATTACTCCGCAAAGTAGAAGCGTTGGTTTTGTTTTTCAATCTTATGCACTTTTCCCCAATATGAGTATAGAAGAGCATTTGCTTTTTGTTAACAGGGACAGAGGTCTGGCAGAGCAATTGATAGAGATGACAGGCCTCGCGGAGCTTAGGAATAGAAAGCCACATACTCTCAGCGGAGGCCAGCAACAGCGAGTGGCACTTTGTCGTGCTATGATGGGTCGACCCAAACTGCTACTAATGGATGAGCCTCTGTCTGCACTAGACCATCAGATGCGAACTAGGCTACAACGAGAGATATTGGCACTGCATAAACTTTTTGGCACAACAATAATCATGGTTAGTCATGAGCCAAGCGAGATATATAGAATGGCGGATAGGGTTGTGGTGCTTGAGTCTGGCAAGGTTACATCTGACGGAGAGCCAAAAGATGTACTTCTTCGCACTACAGGAAGCCAGAAATTTTCTTTTGAGGGAGAGATACTGGAGCTAGTTCAGGCAGATGTGATTATCATAGCAATTGTTGCTATAGGGCAGCAGATTGTGGAGATTGTGCTGGGTATAGAGGAGGCGAAAGGGTTTCGTGTAGGTGAGAGAGTTGCTGTCAGCACAAAGGCCTTTGCCCCAATGTTGTCAAAAATTGATACAAGTAGTCTTCCTCAAGGAAGAAAATGTGAGTAAGAGGATATACAGACTAAGCGATATTGAAAAAATATTGACCTATATACCACCTATTTTCATAGTCCTTATTACTACACTGGCATTAGTAATTCTTTTCCTTGTAATGGAGTATAGGCAAAATAGTAAAATAGAATTACGAGTGCAAGAACAGAAATTTACTAAACAAAGCCACCTCAATAAGTATGTCAATTCTGTAGATAAGCATGTCAAAAAAACCATTGCAAAAGTCAATGCAAAACTCAAGCACTCTGCATATGTACTAAAGGGGATCAGTATAGGTCTGAGTGGAGATGGTAAAAAAATAAGACTTATAGAGTACACAAAAAGAATAGAGGAAGAAAGCAATCTAAGGTTTTTAATTTTTGACAATGAGTTCAATATTTTCCATGGGCAGAGTGTTGCCAAGAGTATAAAAACACTCATATTTGGTAGAAACAAAGGCAAACAGCATCTAGATATCACTTTGATGTATATAGCGTCACAAGGAGATGAGTCTTCTATGTCATGGAGAAATGATTTAACAAAGACGATACAATTAAGCTACTTTGCAATAAATGAAGAGAGTGGAATTTATATGGGTGCTTTTTCTTCTATAGATTATTTCAAAAATTTGACCACTACAGCATACATTAACGCTATTGCAAGTGGTATTTATAATTTTGGTTCATATTATTTTTGGCTCCACGACAAGCAGAGAGATAAAGTCTATAATCTCAACAATAGCATGATCTGGCAAAGTAGTGACAGTATGCCTAAGGATTCAGTACTACACAACATAGATAAGTACGATGTGTCAATAGGTGTCAGGCAATATAGTATACTGGATAAATACCAGTCAGACAAAGCTATACTTGATATAAAAAAGGAGTTTGAGGGTAAAAGGAACACTATATCTACGCTGATCGTACTGGTGTCAATCATGCTGTTGGTTACAACGATGCTTTTTTCTGACTTTATCAAAAGTATATTTGGCAACTTTAACAGAAGAGAAGAGAGAAAGAACAGGCAGATATCCAGCCTCAAGGAGAGGTATGAGCTGGCTGTTATTGCTTCCAATGATGGTTTGTGGGATACAAACTTTCAGACAAAAAAGACATTCTTCTCGAAAAAATGGCTAGATATGTTGGGATATGATAGATCCGATATCAAATCGTATGATGACTGGCTAAGCATCATTCATCCAGAAGATATACATAGGGTGATAGAGGATATACGGACACATACTTTTGACAACAACAAAGAGCATCTAGTGTGTGAATATAGGCTCAAAAAGAAAAATAACGAATATGTTTGGGTTCTAGGAAGAGGGAAAGCTTTTGTAGATAAAGATGGTAACCCGATTAGACTCTCTATGATGAGTATGGATATTGATGAAAAAAAAGCAGCTGATAGAAAATTACAAGAGCTTGTGGCAAAAGAACTTGCAAAAAACGAAAGAAAAAGAAGACTACTTATACAGCAAAATAAAATGGCAGCGATGGGAGAGATGATAGGTGCGATCGCTCATCAATGGAGACAACCTTTAAATAATATATCCTTGATCTTACATTTTATTCGTGATAATGCCAAGGATGGAGTATTTATAGAAGAAAAAATGGACGATTTTGTCAATAGAGCCAAAATACAGCTTGAATATATGTCAAATACTATAGATGATTTTCGGGATTTTTATCAGCCGAGCAAAGAAAAGGCTTCTTTTTGTATTGCTGAGGCGATTAGGTCTACACTTAATATTATGAGCACACAGATAGAGAAAAATGATATTACGGTCACCATTGCTGGCAACTCTCTCACTGTGAATGGATATGAAAATGAGTTTAAACAGGCGATACTAAATATTCTCTCCAATGCCAAAGATGTCATAGTTGCAAAAAAGAGACAAAAAGGGAAATTTCAAGGAAAAATTGATATAACTATAGAACAGAAAGCGATAGCAATCTATAATAATGGAGGTTTTGCAAAAACTGAGGTTCTTGAGAGGATGTTTGAGCCATATTTTACAACAAAATTTGAAGACAAGGGCACAGGCATAGGTCTCTATATGACAAAAATGATTATAGAGAACAGTATGGACGGCGAGATCACAGCGTCTAATATCGACGAGGGTGTAAAGTTTACAATAAAAGGTTTAAAATGATACGAACAAGAGTGCTTTTGTGTGAAGATGAAAAAGATGCCAGAGAGATACTTAGTTTCTACCTAAATACCATTTTTGAAGAGGTCGTTGTGGCAGAAGATGGACTTGAAGGCCTAGAAATTTACAAAAAGAACTTTAAGAACAATACTGAGTTTGACCTAATTCTCACTGATATAAAAATGCCAAATATGGATGGTATAGAAATGCTAGAGACAATCCATGAAATCAACAAGAATCAAAAATTCATCATCGTTTCAGCCTATCAGGATGAAGAAAAGCTTCTTAAGTCTATCAATCTCAGAGTTTTAGGATACTTTGTTAAGCCACTTAATGTAGATAATATAATGGAGATGCTCCAAAAGGCAAAAGAAGAAGTACTAAAAGAGCGACAGAGCAATATAAAGATCAACCTTATATATACCTACGACATAAATGAGAAGCTACTATATGAAAACTCTAAGATCGTAAAACTTTCTAGGAGAGAGACACAGGTATTAGATATACTGATGCGTTCACAGGGGAAAATTGTTCCTACCGATAGATTCAAAGAGGAAATATGGGGGAGTATAGAAAAGCTTGACTCAACATTTAGGACAGTTGTAAAGAGACTCAAGGATAAAATAAAAAAAGATGATTTTATCTTATCAAGAAAAGGCCAAGGTTATATGATTGAGTAGTATTGTTACAATCTGGAAAAATATTGTAAAAAATTGAATATTAATGGGACTTTATTGACACTTTAAATATAATAAACGCATCTTAATTATTTAAAGGAGTCACATATGATGACGAAATCACTATTGAAAAGAACTTTACTTGTGTCAGCTCTATCTATTGCTATGACAGGACAGATAAGTGCCGCAAAAGAGAAAAAGTATATAATCGCCACAGCTAGCACAGGTGGAACATACTATCCCGTAGGTGTGGGTATTGCTACAATTGCCAGCCTCAAGCTTGCAAAAAAATACAAAATGACCTTTTCTGCTATTACTAGTGCAGGAAGTGGTGAGAATGTTGATATGATTGACAAGGGCGAAGTGGACTTTGCTATACTGCAAGGTCTTTTTGGTTCCATGGCATGGCAGGGTAAAGATAAGTATGAAGGCAAGCCTAGAAAAAATCTCCGTTCTGTTTCTATGCTTTGGCAAAATGTTGAGCAGTTTGTGGTCTATAATGAGGTTGCCAAAACAGGCAATATTATGGATATGACCAACATGTACGACAAAAAGTTTTCTATAGGTAAGCGAAACTCAGGTACTAGAGTCTCTGGGCAGACTGTGCTTCGTGCCCTGGGCATAGACTACTCAAAGATGAATCTACAGTTTCTAGGATATGGACCAAGCGCAACAGCACTTCAGGATGGCAAGATCAAAGGAATGAACATCCCATCAGGTCCCCCTACATCAGCAGTAACCAACGCATATGCGACTATAGGTGCTGACAAGATCAAGCATCTTGAGTTTTCTGATGCTGATGTCAAAAAGATACAAGCATCTTATCCTGTATGGACAAGATTTGTGATAGCAAAAGAGACTTATCCAGGACAAAAAGCAGATATTAACACTATCGCTCAGCCAAACTTGTTGGTTGTTACCAAGGATACGCCTGATGAGACAGTATACCTTCTAACAAAAACTATGTATGAAAACCTACCGTTTCTCAATACAGTTCATAAGGCAACAAAAGCCATGAATATCAAAAAAGCAATTGCTGGATTACCTATGCCTCTGCATCCAGGTGCTGCAAAGTACTACAGGGAGCAAGGTGTAGATATTCCAGATAGACTCATCGCCAAATAAACCTTTTTACGCCAAGAAGGAGAAAGTGCTCCTTCTTGGTAGATCTTGACTGTTGAGCAAGGTATCTGTGGATACTTTTCTCAATCAATCAAATGCAAGGTGGTAATGAGTGCTTAAAATAAGTAAAAAAAGTATGGAAAAGTTTGTCTTTGTTTATGCAATTTTCATCTCACTATTTCATTTTTATATCAATATCAGAGGAGGGCTAAGCGATCTCTGGTTTAATGCTGCACATTTCTCTTTTTTGGCATCACTTGGTTTCTTGACTTATAGGGTATTCGATAGTTCAGACAGAGATTATGTCCCATTGTTTGACATAATTCTGGCATTGTTGGCATTAATTCCATTTTTCTACATCATGGGCTTTGAGGAGTCGTTGTATCAGGAAGCAGAGGGTACGATGCGTTTTTGGGATCTCAATATCGCAGTTCTCTCTATTATACTCTCCATAGAAATTACTCGAAGGACAACAGGACTAATCATCCCAGCGATTATGCTGACAGCTATTGGGTATATTCTATTTTTTGGTAAGCTTTTGACAGGCGTATTCGCCTTTGGGGGAATGACAGTTTCTAGGTTTTTATACCGAATGTACTTTACTAGCGAAGGGCTCTTTGGCTCTATTGCTACTATCTCTTCTACTTATGTGTTTATGTTTATTCTTTTTGCAGCTTTTCTGCTCAAGAGTGGTGCGGGAGATTTTATAGTGGATCTATCTAGAGTTGTAACCTCGAAATTTCGTGGTGGTGCAGGGCATGTGGCAGTATTTTCTTCCGCATTAATGGGTACAATCTCTGGAAGTGCTGTTGCTAACACGGTATCAACAGGCTCTATCACTATTCCGATGATGAAAAAAAATGGTTTTAAACCTATCTTTGCTGCAGGTGTAGAAACAGCGGCTTCTACGGGTGGTCAAATTATGCCACCTATCATGGGTGCAGGTGCTTTTATCATGGCACAAATCACCCAGATACCTTTCGTGACGATTATTGCAGTATCGGTATTGCCCGCAATTCTATATTTTGCCTCTATCGGTTTTTATATACATATACATGCCAAAAAACATGATATTCAGGTCCAAGAGAGCGATGTAAAAATATGGCCTATTTTACGCGAAGGATTTCATTTTCTTATCCCTTTGTCTGTACTTATTGGACTTTTGGTGTATGGGTTTACTCCCACATATGCGGCGGGCATAGCTATTGCAGCTATTATCGCTGCATCGTGGTTGACCAAAACTAAGCGAATGGGGGTTAAGCAAGTCTTAGAGGCACTGGCTCTAGGCAGTAAAAATATGGTAGTTACTGGTGTACTTCTAGTTGGTGTAGGTATTATTGTAGGTGCGATTAATATCTCAGGCATAGGGGTGATTTTTTCACAGCTTATTATGGAGTGGTCTCAAGGTAAACTCATTATTGCTATTGCCCTAATAGCTATTGCATCTTTAATTCTAGGCATGGGTCTTCCTGTGACAGCCTCTTATGTTGTTCTTGCAGTTTTGTCTGCACCTGCGTTAGTAGGACTTATGCTTTCTCCAGAAATGGCAGGACTTGTGTCTGCTGGTGTAGTAGTGCCAGAGGCTGTTAGTTATCTACTTGCAGCACACCTGATTATATTTTGGCTCTCTCAAGATTCCAATCTCACACCACCCGTATGTCTAGCAGCATTTGCAGCAGCAGGGATAGCAGGCACGCATCCTATGAAAACTGGCTTTCAATCATGGATATTGGGTAAAGGGCTCTATATAGTACCGCTACTCTTTGCATTTTCTCCACTGATTACTGGTAGCTGGATAGAGAAGTTTGAAGTTTTTGCTTTTGCAATAGTGGGATTGGTAGCATTTACGATAACGGTAGAAAACTATTGGGATAGAAAACTATATATTTGGGAGAGAATATTATTCGGTCTTAGCTGCTTGTTGCTATTGTCCCAAGATAGTCTTTTTGACCTAGAAGGGTATTTTGACTTAGTGCCAAATGTGCATATTGTAGGACTTATTTTATTTGTGTTGGTGATGTTTATGCATAAAGTGAAAAAACAATAAAGCTCCTAGATTTCCTATTTTGGAAATCTAGGCCTAGTAATTAATCGTTGTTGCTAGAAAAGTATCTCCAAACTAGACCAGCTAGTATAGCTCCAGCTATCGGGGCAACCCAAAATACCCACAATTGACTTAAGGCCGCTGTATCAGCAAAGAGTGCCGCAGCTGTACTTCTGGCAGGATTAACTGAAGTATTTGATACTGGAATAGAAATCAAGTGAATGAGCGTTAATCCCAAGCCGATAGCAATAGGTGCAAATCCAGCAGGTGCACGATCATCCGTAGATCCCAGTATGATAAAAAGAAACATGAAAGTCATCACTACTTCTGCGATAATAACAGAAGTCATACTGTACTTTCCGGGAGACAGTTCAGCAAATCCATTGCTTGCAAAACCACCAGCCTCAAAGCCTGCTTGCCCAGATGCAATCATATAAAGTATAAAAGCACCAGCGGCACCACCTATGACTTGAATGATGATATAAGGAATAAGGTCTTTAGTCTCCATCTTTCCAGCTGTCCAGAGACCGAATGATACAGCAGGATTGAAATGTCCACCAGAGATATGGCCTACGGCGTATGCCATGGTAAGCACAGTAAGTCCAAAAGCCAATGCAACACCTACAAAGCCTATGCCAAGCTCAGGATACCCTGCTGCTAACACAGCAGAACCACAACCACCTAAAACCAACCAGAAAGTACCAAAGAATTCAGCACCCATTTTTTTGCTTAATGACATATATTACTCCTTAATATTCATTATCAAAATTGTATCATAAGTATATAAAATATAAAGAAAAATTGTATTTATAGTCGCTAGTTTATTGTCTTTTGTGATATTATATTCTCTAGTGTATGAAATGGAGAAAAAATGCAAACAACAATTGATAATCTGAGAAATAATGGTTTTGAGGTAATTGAAGTAGCAACAAAAGAAGAGGCATTTGAGCTTGCCAAAGGTTTCGTTGAAAGCGGTATGAAAGTAGGACTGGGGGGATCTACTACAGTTTCAGACATTGGGCTACTGGAATGGCTGACACAGAAGAGTGATATAGAGTTGTGCAATCAGTATGAACAGGGCATTTCTATGGAAGACAATGTAGAGCGTAGGCGACAAGGACTTGTTAGCGATCTATATATCACTAGCTCTAACGCAATTACAAGAAATGGTGACCTTGTCAATGCAGATGGTGATGGCAATCGTGTAGCTGCTCAGATATTTGGCCCAAAGAAGGTACTGCTGATTGTTAGTAAAAACAAAATAGTAGACAATATTCAAGATGGCTTCGGTCGCATTAGAGGGCTAGTAGTGCCTAAAAATATAGAACGAATGAATGCCAAGGCAATTTCTATGGGCAAAGAGCCACGCTATAATGATGGTAATATAGCTAATAAATTTGTCTTTATCAATGGTGATAAAGAGGGACG
>JAAXPZ010000015.1 GCA_012329065.1 Sulfurovum sp.
CGGTCACCCTTTCGCACATGATCAATCTCTTCTTTTTCTATAATCTTCAATGTGTCAATAGTTTTTTGTACTACTGGCTTATGTCGTTGGTTGTGTAGCTTTTTGATAATCTGAGGATTGACATCAAGTCCAGTTGCCTCATAGTGTCTGGGTATCACTGCCATGCGATCTAGCACATCAACAGTCGTATGCATACTAGCATCAAAAAGCCCTTGATGGACTGGCAAGTCTCCATAGGCAAAGTCAAGATCATCCAGTATCTCACAAAGCATTCTAAAGTGCCTTATTTCATCTTCAGCAACCACTAGCCAATCAATCTTGTACTCCATGGGCATATCAGTGAAGCGGTATGTGGCATCCAATGCAAGATCAACTGCGGAAAATTCTATATGCGCTATCGCATGTACCAGTGTTGCCAATCCTTGGACTGTATCGAAATTCTTTCGAGATGGTAACTCTCTAGGGTCAACTATATGACAAATACTGGCATACGACGGAGTGCCAAATACTACAGGAGTCTGCTCTGCTTGGTCGATTGTCTCATTTGTGTTACAATATGTCAAAAGCTGATGGCATACAGTGGCTTTAGTATCCATATCGGGGCTTTGCAATGCTTCTTGTGTCATTTCATAAAAGTTCATAGGAGAATTATAACTCATGCAGATTAAATACTACCCTATGGGATCATATCAGACCAACTGCTATATAGTCACAATTGACGGCAAAGATCTTATCATAGACCCTGGACAGCAAGCTATAACCTGGGTGATCAAAAATGTCACAAACCCAGTAGCCATACTCAATACCCACGGACACTTTGATCATGTCTGGAGCAATGCTGAAGTAAAAAAAGAGTTTAAAATACCAATATATTGTCCCGATGAAGATGCATTTATGCTAGAGAAAGATCCTTTTGGTCAAGGAGCTCCAGTCTCTCATCCAGACTATATAGTCAAAGGGGATGAACTACTTGATATCTCAGGCATCAAAGTCCAATATCGCCACTTCCCTGGACACACTCCTGGGAATTCTATTATTGAGATTGGTGACATATGGCTTAGCGGAGATTTTCTATTCCAACAAAGCATAGGTAGGTGGGATTTTCCATATTCTAGTGGCACTGATATGATACGAAGCCTACAAAAAGCTATGAAAATCAAAGAAGACTATACACTATACCCTGGGCACGGAGAGAGCAGCACACTTGCTGCAGAACAAAAGATCATGTCATATTGGATAGAACAAGTGAACAGAACAATATAAAAGATAGTAATATATCTCAGCAGATGAAAGTGTCCGAGATATACTAGGATTTAGGGTCAGACCATAAATCCTAAATACACTTCCAGTGGCAAGACAGCAATTCATCCCAACACATGTTTATCCAGTACAAAGGTGGTAAATATCCCCTCAAAAACCTCTCTGTCCTCAACCTTGCCGATTACTTTTACTTCTCTTTTCTTGCCCTTTAACGAGACAACTTTTGCCTCTAGTATCACTGCATCACCTACCTTGACTGCTGCGATAAATTTACTGCTAGAAGAACCTAGTACCACATAAGGATCATTGACGGCACACATAGCTGCATAGTCAGCGGCACCGAAAATGAATCCACCATGCACCAAGCCCTGACTATCTGCTCTCATTGCATGTGTGGTGTTGAGCAATACCCTAGAAAAGTTGTCTTTTTGTATGACCACTCTGCCACTTAGAGAAGTATCTATAGAAAGATGTGTCTGTAATGTTTGCATAAAAAACCTTTTTACTAAAGATTATAGCAAAAAAGTCTTTTTAGCTATTTAGAATTCAGTAAGAAAACTTATATCCTCGTCTGCGAACCGTATGTATCACTTGAAAGCCAAGAATACTCTTTAGGCGTTTACGAATCTGGTTGATTGCTACCTCAACAGTATTATCAGAGACATATTCTGGCTCTTCCCAGAGGGCATTGATGATCTCATCTTTGGAAAATACTCGCTTTTTCCGTACTGCCAGATAAGCAAGTATGTCGAAGGTCTTGCCATTTAATGAAACAGTCTTGTCGTCATATTCTATCTTTTTGTTAGCTATGTCGATTGTCAACTTACCAATATCAATAGTTGTACCAAAGAGGTTACGCATGTTAGCAAGTACCCTAGCTGCCAGCAGATCAGTTTGGTCCAAGTGGCTGTCTATTACATCATCTGCACCAAGACTGTAAAATGATATCTGATTTCTTTTATTATTTGAAAGCAATATTATCTTGGTTTCTATCTTTTTTTTCTTGACATCTTTCATATATCTTTCAAGAGAAAACATCACTCCCTCATCCACTATTATAATAAGCTCATAATGCCTAAAATCTGTAAAATTAGTAGCGTCGTAGATATCTTTAGCATTATCCACAATGCAGATAAAATACTTTTCTATCTCTTTCTCTAGGTCTTTTACAAAATCATTTTTAAACCCAACGGTCAATATTCTCATACTCATCCTACTTTACAATTCAATTCACACAGACTAAGCAATATCGGTTAAAAAAGTGCCAGATTGTCCATCTATTGCCGTAGTTATAGCAAAAAGTAGCTTATTTAAAAATAAAAGTAGACTTTTAGGTTTAATTTGTTATTTTAATTCTTTTGTTGATTTTCTATTTTTTTCACTATTTTTTAGCCTTTAAATATACTCTTTGAGGAGCAGGATAACCCTCTATTGTTTTATTATGGTCATCTGGATCAAGAAAATGTTCCAGACTCTGATGATCTATCCACTCTGTCTTTCTCTGCTCACTCAACTCGGTTTTTCGTATATCCAAAACCTCTACACTCGCAAAACCTGCCCGTAGGCACCAGTTCTCTAGTGCTGGGATTGTAGGGATAAAGTATACATTTGGTATCTTGGAGTATCTATCTCTAGGAGTCAAACAGATCTCATCCTCACCCTCTATCATAAATGTATCAAGTATCAATTCTCCGCCACTTTCAAGTCCTTTATAAAGGGACTTAAGCATCCCAACTGGATCAGAACGATGATATAGTACTCCTAAACAAAACAACAGATCAAACTTATGCTCATACATCGCAATATGCTCAACACCCAATAACTCATACACTATATTACTCTTTATAAAATGATTGATAAATTGAAATTGGGAATAAGCTATGGGCGAGGGGTCAAAGCCTATGAGCCTTTTAGGCTTCTGCTTAAGCATTCTAAATAAATAGTAGCCATTATTGCAACCTATATCTCCTACTATCTTATCCCTCAAGTCAAAGTGGGGTTCAAGTAGATTGTATTTAAGATAGCTTTGCCACTCACTGTCTATAAAGGTATCAGATATTCTAAAAGGTCCTTTTCTCCATGGCTTAAGCATCTTCGCTGTCTCATTAATCTGTTGCTTGTGGTGTGCAGAGAGATTAATAAAGGAGATAGCGACCTCATCTTCAAATTCTATAGCTGAAGGTTTTATCTGAGGTAAAGATAAGATAGCCTCCTGAAGTGGAGCTATGTTTTTCCACCTTAGCCACTTGAGTCGCTCTTCTCTTATACTATCTATATCTAACAATACTTATTTCTTGATATAGGCTTTAATGATCTTCTGCTTTGAGACTGGTCTATCTCCTCTAGCAGTTTTTGTATTTTCAATCTTTCTTACTACATCTTGACCTTTGGTGACTTCACCAAAAATTGTATACCCACCATTAAGATGAGGAGTAGCTGCAGTTGTGATGAAAAACTGACTACCATTAGTATTTGCTCCTGCATTTGCCATAGCAACTATAAATGGCTTATCAAACACCACATTCGCCTTATACTCATTGTCAAACACTTTGCCCCATATTGACTTGCCGCCTCTACCTGTGCCTGTAGGGTCGCCACCCTGTATCATAAAGCCCTTTATCACTCTATGAAAGATGATGCCGTCATAGTATCCTTTTTTGGCATGTGTCATAAAATTTTCTACTGCCTTGGGAGCCACATCTGCCCTCATCTTTATTTCTATATTACCTCTATTTGTCTCCAATACTACGGTTTGAGCTTTGTTGCCTGCCCAAACAAATAGACTCAATGCCATCATTAATATAAGTGTTTTTTTCACTATTTTTCCTTCTGTGATTTATTTGGCAAAATTTACAGATCTTGTCTCACGAATAACATTGACCTTGATTTCACCTGGGTATTGTATCTTATCTTCTATTTTTTTAGCAAGAGAAGAGCTGATAATAGCTGCCTTGTTGTCATCGATTTTGCCAGCGTCTACAAAAACCCGTATCTCTCTGCCTGCATTGATAGCATATGCTTGTATTACACCTTCATTTTCCATTGCCAGTGCTTCAATGTCCTTGACTCTTTTAGTAAAACTCTCCAACACTTCTCTCCTGGCTCCAGGTCTTGCCGCAGAAAGAGTATCTGCGATACAAACAGCTGCACTCTCTACCGAATCAAACTCCTCGTGCCCATGATGGGCATATATGGCATTGATGACCGTAGGATGCTCGTTATGTCGCTTACAGACCTCTGCACCAAGCTCTACATGAGAACCTCCAAAATCTTGTGTTAAAGCCTTGCCTATATCATGTAGTAACCCAGCCCTCATGGCAAGCTTTTCATCTCCGCCCATCTCAGCGGCCAGCACCCTAGCGAGTCTTGCCACCTCTAGTGTATGAGCCAAAGCATTCTGCCCATAGCTTGCACGGTATTTTAAGCGACCAAGTAGCTTGATGAGCTCTTCATGCATGGGGAATAGCCCTAAATCTATCACTACATTTTCACCATCTTCATAGATTTTCTGCTCGAATTCTGCCTGTACTTTTTTATGCACCTCTTCTATGCGACCTGGGTGAATTCGACCATCCTCTACCAATATTTCTATAACTCTAGTAGCGATTGCACGGCGATATAGATTGAAGTTGCTCACCAGTATCACTCCTGGAGTCTCATCTACTATGATATCTACACCAAGTAGCTGCTCCATGGTCTTGATATTGCGACCTTCCTTGCCTATGATACGCCCCTTATGTTCATCGCTTGGGAGATTGACTACATTTATCAGTCTTTCTCCTGCAAACTCTCCTGCATATCTAGTAGTAGCCTGAGCCAATATATAATTAGCTTTTTTCTTTGCCTCTTCATGGGCTAACTTCTCATGTTTTCGTACAATTGCAACTATATCTGCTTGAGATTTTTCCTCAACTTTTTGAAGAATATATGCTTTTGCTTCATTTTCAGTCAAAGATGCGATATTTTCTAGCACGTAGATTGTCTTATCTATCTCTTGACGCTTTTTCTCCTCTAATATTTGTAAATTTTTTTCTCTTTCGGTGATTTGATTTTGAAGCTGTAGTGTTTTCTCTTTTTCACTATCTGTTTCTCTGCTTTTTAGCATCAAATCTCTGTTTCGTTTTTCTAGTTCTGTTTTGAGCTTATCAAGCTCTTTTTTCTGCTTTAGCTCTTTTTCTTGAATCTCTACTTTCGCCTTTTCTAACATCAGGCTTGCTTCTTGCTCTATAGTTTTTGCTTTCGCTTGTGCCTCTAGCTTGAAGTATCTAAACCGCTTGTTGCCTCCTACTCTAGAGAGCAAATATCCTACGCCTATCCCTATCAATAGGGAAATTCCTGTTAGCATATACATTTTATTTCCTTTTAATAAAGGAACCAAGTTTCAAATAACTACCTTATGTTATCCAAGCTATATTATTCAAACGATGATCGTCTCAAATGATATAAATAAGTGATCCATAATTTATATTGAATCACTAGTATTATATAAAATTATAGCATCGCAACAATCCTATCCACCCCCACATCATAATCGTCTGTAATAATCTCTTTGCTTAAACAGAGAGTCCTCTGGACAAAAATAGTCTCATCAATCCATCTCTTTTGTTTCATAAAAAATCTATCGTACATCCCCTTACCGAAGCCTATACGCCTCATAGATGCATCTGTTCCCACAACAGGAACAATCGAAATATTAATTCTTTTTTTTCTAAACTGTTTTGAAATTTTTGGTTCTTTTACGCCATATTGTTTTATTTCCAATGGCTGCCTATATTTTACCAGTCTAAAACTTTTACCTTCCATAAATGGAACTAAAACTAAAACACCTTCTCGTCTCAACTGCTGAATCAATGGGTTCACATCTACTTCTGTTTCTAAGGGTAGATAGAGCATAACAGACTTTGCATTTCTATTCTTGATTATCGTATACAATATATTATTAATTTTTTTATCGATGACATATCTCTTCTGATTGGAAATCGATCTAAGTTTCTTTAACGATTCTTTTCGAAATTTTTCCTTATCCATAAGCTCTCACTTTTACCAACTTTAGATATAATCGCATACTTTGAGCAAAATGGAGCCTGCATGAGATATATCTTTTATGTCATTATATCATCCGTATTCCTATGGACAGGTTGTGGTGACAAAGATACTCACAAACAAGAAACAGAAGATAGTCAAGCACAGGTCGAAACAAAAATCCAAAATACCTTTCGTATCACAGATATAGATCAACGCTCTACTACCATATCTATCAAAAATGCTCAAGTCAAGATAGCAAAAGTCACGCAGGATATTGTGCTTGTCAATATTTTTTCCGAATGGTCTGCCCCTAGTTCTGGCATGATACCATATTTAGATTCGTTGCAAAAAAAATATCCGAAAGATCTTTTTGTGATTGGTCTTGTTGCAAATAGTGATATGGACAACAAACAATTGCGTAATTTTATGAAAAAAAACAATGCCAGCTATTTCATATCCAATAGTCATGAAAACGATAAACTTGCAGGAGCTCTAGTAAAGTTTCTAAACCTCGACAGTAACTATCCCATACCGCTCACAATACTATTTAAAAATGGTAAGTATAGTAGGCACTACATCGGTGCAACCCCCATAGAGATGATTAGGGCTGACATAGAACAACTTAAGAAAAAAGGATAATATAGAATGCTTGGATTTTTAAAAAAAGCTTTTGGAAAAACCAGTGAGGCAATACACGAAATACACCCTAAAAAGAAATCAAAGATAAGCAAAGAAGAGTTCGAAGATATTCTACTAGAGTCTGATGTCAACTATGAACTCATAGAGAGGATGCTAGAGGGGCTCCCTGATACTATCAATAGAGTGCAAGCATTCAATACAATGATTTTTGTCTTTCAGTATGATATTGAGTGGATAGAAGCAGGTAGCTATATACCCTTTGTGGAGATGATAGTTGGCGTAAATGGCGCAGGTAAAACTACCACTATTGCCAAACTGGCAAAACTATATCAAAACCAAGATAGAACTGTGATGCTGGGAGCTGGAGATACTTTCCGTGCTGCTGCCATTGAGCAGCTAAGTAGGTGGGCATCTAAACTAAATATACCTATCATCTCTACCAAGCAAGGACATGATCCCTCAGCAGTAGTTTATGACACTATTCAGTCTGCCCAGGCAAAAGGCATACAAAATGTCATCATTGATACCGCAGGTAGGTTGCATACCCAATCAAACCTATCTGAAGAGCTAAAAAAGATGGTCAGAATAGCTGATAAATCACTCAAGGCAACCCCTCACCGAAAACTACTCATACTTGATGGAACACAAGGAAGCTCAGCAATAAACCAAGCCAAGGCATTTGATGAGATTATAGGGATAGATGGCATCATTATCACCAAGCTAGATGGCACAGCAAAAGGTGGAGCAGTACTTAGTATAGCCGATCAGCTCAAAATGCCCATATACTATATGGGTACTGGAGAAACCGAAGATGACCTTGTGCGTTTCAAGCCCAATGACTATGTCAATATAATACTTGATGAGATATTCAAATAGTCCATGTATTTTGTCTACATTCTTCTCTGTGCTGATGACAGTCTCTACACAGGTATAGCCACTAATATGGAGCGTCGTCTAGAAGAACATAACAGCTCCGACAAAGGTGCCAAGTATACTCGTGGCAGACGACCTGTCAAGATTGTTTATAATGAAATACTTAGGACTAGAAGTGAGGCATCCAAAAGAGAATATGAAATCAAAAAGAAAATGACAAAAGCTGAAAAATTGAAGCTTATTGAAGACGCTAGTCGTTTAGACTAAACATATCTCTATATCTTTCCTCTAAACTGTCTCTACTTTTATAGTCCAAGATATCGCCAAACACTACCTTGATTTCCCGAGGAGTTTTATCATCCTTTATGGCACTTTTTAAAACCTTACCTGCATCAGTTTTGATAAATACTGGAAGGATGGGCAGTCTGTTTTTTAGGGCGATGATACGAGACCCCTCTTTGAATTCTCCTATAGGCTTATCTGTTTTGTTTCGTGTTCCTTCTGGAAAGATAAACACAGAGCTCCCATCAGATACACCCTTTTTTATATCAGCAAAAAATCCACTCATTTGACTTTTTTCGCGATCTAACAATACGCTACCTGCATTACGCACAAACAGCCCAAAAAAGAGAGAATTATAAAGCTCTTTCTTGGAAATCCATAATCCAAATATACCTGTACCTTCAAGTGCTATTTCTATAATTGGTGGGTCGATAATGCTTCTATGGTTGCATGCTAGGAGGTACTGTCCCTCTTTTGGTATTTTTTCTGGATTTTCTATAGCTACTGTGATATTTAGGACAGAAAGCTGTGATCTTGCATATGTTTGACGCAATCGTAGCTTCTCTTGGGAATCATTGGTTTTTTTAAGCTTAAAACCAAAACCGTTAGTAAAATATAGTCCATAAAAAAGATGTTTGATAACACCTAAGTTCATAGTCGCTCCTCGTAATTTAACAATCTAGCATAATGAGACCACAGCACAATAGACACTTTCACAGAAGTCTATTGTGCTGTGGTCTCATTATATCAGAACAAAACAAAAGAGTACAAAATATGACAATTTGACATATTACTACTGCTGACAAAAAAAATTGATTAGAATGCCATTAGCAGATAAAAAAGGATTAGATATGGCGAAGAAAAAAACTCTTTTTGAATGTCAAGCTTGCGGATTTCAGACTCCTAGATGGATGGGAAAATGCCCATCTTGTAATGAATGGGAAAGTCTTATAGAGCTCAACAAGGAACAAGTTAGATTCTTAAAAGATAGCTCAGAGATCAACAATCAAACAGGAAGTAACAAAGCAAAGCCAATCACTGACATAAACGAAGATAATATCACTCGCTTTGCCTCTGGAAGCAAGGAATTGGACTTAGTACTAGGTGGTGGAATAGTACCAGGTTCGCTAACTTTGATTGGAGGTAGCCCAGGGATAGGAAAGTCAACCTTACTCCTCAAAATAGCTGGAAACTTGGCCAATAACGATAAAACTGTACTTTATGTCTCTGGTGAAGAGTCTGCAGGACAGATTAAACTGCGTGCAAATCGCCTAGATGCCAATCATACAAAACTATACCTGCTCCCAGAGATAAATCTGACCTCTGTGTTATCCGAAATCCAGAGCAAACAATATGACTTTATCATCATAGACTCCATACAAACTCTATACTCTGACGAAACCCCATCAGCACCAGGCTCAGTCACACAAGTGCGGACGATTACTTTTGAACTGATGCGTATTGCAAAGACTCTTCATATCCCTATATTTATCATTGGTCATATCACAAAAGATGGATCCATAGCAGGTCCAAGAGTATTAGAGCATATGGTAGATATAGTACTATACTTTGAAGGTGACAGCAACTCAGAACTCAGGCTATTAAGAGGGTTTAAAAATCGCTTTGGCTCTACCAATGAAGTGGGTATTTTCGAAATGAATAAGCATGGACTCAATGATGCCAAAAGTATGGCAGGTAAGTTTTTTGACAAAGATAAGCTACAGTCTGGCTCTGCATTGACCGTCATCATGGAAGGCTCTCGTCCAATTGTTATAGAGGTGCAGGCACTTGTTGCTGAGTCATATGGGAATGCAAAACGAAGCTCTACTGGCTTCGATAACAATAGGCTCAATATGCTACTGGCCCTCTTAGAGAAAAAATTAGACCTCCCTCTAGGTACATATGATGTCTATATTAATATATCAGGTGGTATAAAAATCAACGAACCTTCTGCTGATCTTGCCGTCATCGCAGCTATTTTAAGTAGTTACAGAGATAGAGAGCTAAGTTCTGAAACACTATTTCTAGGAGAAGTGAGCTTAACTGGAGAGGTCAGAGAAGTATCTGGACTAACACAAAGACTCAAAGAGATGGAAACACAGGGATTTAAAAAAGCTATAGTTCCAGCCAAACCTATAGAAGAGAGTGGTATCAAATGTTTTCTTGCAGATGAAGTATCCAAAGTTGTTGATTGGATATTTATATAAATCCTGCTAGAATCTCTTTATGAAAATTGGTACAGATATTATACAAATAAGCAGAATTGAGAACTTGCTTGAGAAGCATGAAGAGAAATTTAAAAAGAGATTTTTAAATCAAAACGAGATAGTGCTTGCAAAAAAAACTGAATCGATGGCAGGATTCTGGGCAGCTAAAGAGGCGATAGCCAAGGCATTGGGCTGCGGCATAGGATCAAGGTTAAGCTTTCATGATATTAATATAGGTAAAGATCCTATGGGTGCACCGTACTTTACTCTAAGCGAACTAGCACAGGCATTACATCCTATAAAAGAGAGCTCTCTATCCATCAGTCATGATGGTGGTTTTGCTATCGCTGTAGTAGCGATTATTATGAAAAGCGGAAAATATTAAGTGTATCTATAATAATATGAAGTAAAATACAGCAAATCAAGACAAACATTAAGGATACAAAATGAGAGTAATTGTGTATGGACTGCTAATACTATTACTAATGAGCGGATGTATACGCCGTGTGAGACATATCCCCGTGGAACCACCTCCCCCTCCCCACAAAGACACAAATAACACAGTGCCACCACCCATAACCAAAAGAAGGCTCTATGATACTAGTAGAACAGAAGCAAAATATAATTTAAAACAAGAACCTTATAGTGTAGGCTCAAAACAAAAGGATCCAGAGCTTCTTGGCCCACAAAGAACTATTGAGAAAACAAAAACTGAGACCAGTATACATGTGGTTACAGCACAGCCCGCTAGCAAGCCATCAGCACCCACTAAAACCACTGCTTCCTCAATGACCAAGGAAGAGTGTATCTCCATGATAGGAAATGCAAAATTCGAACGCTACAGTAAGCGATTTGGAGGAGAAAGCGGTGCTATCAAAAGATGTGCTTTGCTCAAAAAGCTAAAAAGAAATTAAAACCTAGTTATTTTCTAAAGTGTATCATTTTAAACCTATCTCCCATAACTGTAGGGGAGATAAGTGTTTTTATTCTATCTGCTTCTCTTAGGTAGTTTATCTGGCTAGTAGTTTTAGCGTATTGTCCTAAAATATCAATGATTCCAAACCGTACCAAGGCTCTTGCTTGCGTCTCGTATTGTACAGTCTCGAAGCCAACAGACTCAAAAGCATCAGTCACTTGTGAAAAATTTACATCAAATGTAATGTCTGCCTTCTGATATACTTCTTCTAATGCTAGTTCTTCATCAAAAAGTGGGAGCGTTTCATGCTCTCTATAAATTCGTATGGAAAAATCATTTCTGACATACTCTTCACCATAATCAAACGAGATAAAATCCAAATTAGTTATAGCTTTAGACATATCTTTAGCAAAATCTTCATATCCTACAGCTATCTCACCTGTTCGCAAACGGTGCCTTTGTGCAAATTCCAATAGATCCCGTGCTGCATCTTGCCACGATATAGCATGATCTTTTACGATAGCAATTTTTTCATCTTTGTATAGTTCGCAAGGAAAAGCATCCAATATCTCATTGGCAACTATAAAAGCGTATCCTGCCTGTAACTCTAGGATATCATTAAAAAAATGCACCTTGATCACATCCCCAAAGCGTTTATAAATATATGCTTTTTGTGCCTCTTGTACCTCAGGTTGTCGCTCTATGATAGCAAAGTGAAGTGATTCTATAAGTGATTCATCGCAGCTATAGAGCCACTGTATCATGTCGCACAGCAGATATCCTTGATGTGCACCTATTTCTACTAGCCAGCCATCTCTAGAAGCCTTCTTGTCTACGAGTAGTTCATAAAAATGATTTGCAATACTTGCACCAAAAAAAGCACTGCTACTTACTGCTGTATAGAAGTCTCCACTTTTTCCTATGATATTGAAGCGTTTATAATATCCCTCGTCAGCATAGAGCCACTCCTGCATGTACTCTGAAAAATTCAACGGCTCACTTTGATGTAGAGTTTAAGCAGTTGTTGCTGTTTCTCTATATCATAAATTTTGCGATCTAGTTGTTTTATGTTGAGGGAGTTTAGCATAGTTTGGGCATCTTGCTTGGTTTTTTCACCTGCTTTTACAAGGTCTTTGGTTCTGTTGTATAATCTTCTGTAGAGTGCTTCATCTTTTTTTGCCAATGATATTCTTTTATTGAGTATAGAGATACTTTTTCGAACTATGCTATGCTCAATGCCTGCAGTTCTTCGGCTGTCCTGCATTTCAGTTACAGACAACATATAGCTAACCCTACTAGACTCTATGTCCGTAGCAGCATTGATATTGAGAGGCACAGATATCTTAAACCCATAGGTACTATAGTCATCATCCATGCCTGGTGTATTTATATCGGTATTTGTATATCGTGCATTAACTGAGATAGTGGGTAGATATTTTGCCCATGTCATTTTGTTACTATACTCTTTTTCTAGTGATTTGAGTTGCTTCAATGCTAAATCCATATTATTATTTTTGTAGTATTTTGAAGAAATCATTTTCAAACGAGGAGTTTTTAATTTATCTGGATTTTTTCTACTAAGCAACTTAAATGAGTTTCGTAGTTTGGCTAAATTCATCTCGATATCAAGCATTTGTGATTCATTCTGATTTCGTTTCAATATAGCCTGATCTAAAAAGCTACTATCCAAGATTCCAGCACCATAACTCTCTTGTTTTCTTTGGATGTCAATCGTATCATTGCGAACCAAAAGCTTAAGTTTCTGATGTTGTAATTTTAGCTTTTTGATATTATAGAGCATATCTATTGCCTGTCCTATCAATTGTTTCTTTTTCATGGCTATATCTTGAGAATTGACTCCCCTAAGTGCATCCGAGTACTTAATAGCATAATAGATACCGCCAGACCTAAAGATTGGCTGGTCTATACCTATACTAAAAGCCGAACTCGACTTTGTGCCACTCAGTGGCTGAGTTGTCCAATTCTTTTGATAAGTGACCATAACAGGAGAGATCCAGCTATCATGAAGCTTATCCATCTCAAGTTGATTTTTCATCTCTTGATAGTTAAATATAAGATTCTTCTCTTGAGTAAGATAGTTTTCAAGATCACTTTCTGCACTTATATATGAAGTAGCAAATATGCTACAAAGTAGAAATAGCTTTTTCAAAACGCTTAAATCCTTCATTGATTTCCTCTTTTGTAATAGTAAGTGGGGGCAGAAACCTTATAGTATTTCTCCCAGCTTTTAATACGATAAGACCCTCCTGAAAAGTTGCAGAAAGTACATCTTTCTGTACTTGGCTACTTGGAGTGCGAAGCCCAAGCATCAAGCCAAGTCCAACATTTCCTAAAAATAGCTCTGGGTATCTCTTTGTTATTCCTTCAATATGCTCACCAAAGAGCTCTACTCTTTTTCTTATAGCACCAGAATCTTTCTCAGACTTTAGCACTTCTAACACCGCAAGCCCTGCTTTTGTACTCAAGTAGTTTCCTCCAAAAGTACTGCCATGATCACCTGGCTCAAAGATCTCTTTGAGGGATGTCATTGTCACTCCGATTGGCACACCTCCAGCCAAGCCTTTGGCAAGAGTGATGATGTCTGGCTCAATCTCATAAAGATTGGAAGCGAGAAACTCTCCAGTACGATAAACGCCTGTCTGAACCTCATCGACAATCAGAAGTATCTCTCTAGATTTAAGGTTCTTGGCAAGCTCTTGTATCTCTTTCATCTGGAAAGGTTGTACTCCGCCCTCACCCTGAACAAGCTCTATCATGACTGCCACTGTCTCTTCATCTATAGCACTATAGACGGCATCTATACGATCTACAAAACTAAATCCATCTGGGTATGGAGAGAAATTTGGAGTATGAAAACTCTCTTGCCCTGTTGCTTTGACTGTGGTAATGGTTCTTCCGTGAAATGAGTGCTCAAGCGTTATTACTTTGTATCGTTTTTTATGGAAGTTTATTTCTCCATATTTTCTGGCAATTTTAATCGCTGCCTCATTGGCTTCTGCTCCAGAATTACCAAAAAAACATCGCATGTCATATCCACTAAGCTTGACTACCTGCTCTGCCAGTTTAGCTTGTGGCTCTATCACTTGTAGATTTGAGACATGGATTAGTTGTTTTGCTTGCTCACATATTGTAGCAGTTAACTTTTTATTGGCATGCCCTACAGAACTAACGCCTATACCACTAGCAAAATCTATATACTCTTTAGCAGTATCATCATATAGTTTTGCACCTTTTCCTTCGACAAAACTAGTATAATTTCGAGCATATGAAGAGAGCACAAATTCTTTATCTAATTGCTCTATATTCATCTCATTTCCTAAAACAAACTCTTAAAGTTCTTATTTGGAGAGATTATACCCAAATTTGATTACACTTTTCATATCTATATTATCTTTGTAGGGATATAATGTATCATAATTACTAGGCAAAGAAAACAGAAGCTATAATACACCTACAGATAATAAACCATAGGCAACACCTTGCAACACAAAATACTAAACATAGACGCTGGCATCTTCTACATGTTTATGGCGACACTCACCTTTGCAGGCATGGGTGGCTTTGTTAAAATATTATCAGAGGAGCTTCCTTCTCTAGAGATAGCATTTTTTAGAAATATTTTTGGTGTAGTAATTGTAGGATATAGTCTATATAGAAGACCTATGACAACTGGAGGAGGTAAGCCACTTCTTCTGCTTTTTAGAGGTCTTGCAGGATTTATCGCACTCTTGGCATACTTCAACAATATGGCAAATCTACCCTTAGGCGTAGCTGTGACCTTCAACAAAACTTCTCCACTATTTTTAGCATTTTTTGCTTGGATTTTTCTGAGTGAGAAGCTTCCAAAAACTGCAATTCTAGCTCTTCTCTTTGGCTTTATGGGTATTACTATGATCGCCAAGCCAGAGGGCATTATGGCACTAGACAAAGATATCCTGCTGGGCTTTGTCTCTGGCATAGGTGCTGCTCTTGCATATACCTCCATAAGGGAGCTAAAAAACTACTATGATGTGCGTGCTATTGCACTCTCGTTCATGCTCGTTGGGACAGTTGGACCAATACTACTGATGGGACTAGCAGAGTTCATTTATGTGCCTAAGAATTATGATTTTATGATAGCAAAATTTATCATGCCCCAAGGCATTACTTGGCTCTACATTGTCATCGCTGGACTACTCGCTACTGCTTCTCAATTACTTATGACTAAAGCTTATTCACTGACACAAGCGGGCATAGTCGGCACTATCACCTATACACAGATTCTATTTGCTGTCATTATTGGCACAGTGCTTGGAGACAGCTTTCCTGATATGTGGGTTTGGGTAGGCATGGGTCTAATTATAGCTGCTGGACTTTTGGTGACACTGCATAAGAAAAAATAATGATTATCAAATATGCTACAATAATATTATGAAACTACCACTCATTCTTTATACCATTTCTAATGTACTTACTTCTCATGGTGCTCAAGCCATAATCGTTGGTGGTGCAGTTAGAGACTATATATTAAACACTCCTGTCAAAGACTATGATATTGAAGTTTATAATATTGAATCTATAGATAGCCTACAAGATGTACTTGCCAACTATGGATCAATAAATCTAGTTGGGAAAAGTTTTGGTATTCTTAAGCTTGTATATGATGGATCTGAATATGACTTTTCCATACCAAGAACCGAGTCCAAATCAGGCATGGGACATAAAGGATTTAAGGTAAAAATAGATGGAAATATATCTTTTAAAAAAGCGGCCAAAAGACGAGATTTTACGATAAATTCAATGGGGTACGATATCAAATCCAAAACTATCATTGACCCGTACAATGCCCAAAAAGATATACGAACCAAGACCCTTAGGCACATCGATGATCACACCTTCATAGAGGATCCACTTAGGGTATATAGAGCTATACAGTTTGCTGCCAGATTTGAGATGCAAATTGATGAGAAAACAAAAGAGCTATGCACCAGTATGATCTCAAAAGATATACTTGATGAGCTACCCAAAGAGAGGGTATACGAAGAGTGGAAAAAGCTGTTACTTAAGTCAAAAAAACCATCTATAGGTTTTGAACTAATGAGAGATGTTGGCATAATAGAGCGATATTTTCCTGAATTGCATGCACTTATCGGTGTAATTCAAAGCCCAAAATGGCATCCAGAGGGCGATGTTTGGACACACACCATGATGGCTCTTGACAAAATGACTGGCATTTTAAAAAGTCAAGACATCGCAGAAAAAGAGAAACTTAAACTTCTTTTTTCCATACTCTGTCATGACCTAGGTAAACCCTCAACTACTACCATAGAGAAAGATGGACGAATTAGAGCAATCGGGCACGAAAAGGAAGGTGTAGAGCCAACATGCTCTCTATTGCGTAGACTCACCGACGAACACAGCTTCATAAAAAGTATTTTGCCTCTCGTAGAACATCATCTTAAGCCTTCACAGTTTTATACACAGGGAGCAAAAGCATCTACTATACGAAGACTTGCGGTAAAGGTAAATATTGAAGAGTTAGTGCTGGTTGCAAAAGCTGATTTTTTGGGTCGCACAACCAAAGAAGCCCTCTTGGGTCACTATAAAGCAGGTGATTGGCTCACAAAACAAGCAAGGGATCTAAACATAAAAAATAGGCCGCTAAAGGCTATGATACAAGGCAGAGACCTAATCGCACTCGGGATGAGCCCTTCGCCAAAATTCAAAACTATATTAAGTAGCTTATACGAAGAGCAATTAGATGGTGCGTTTTCAAATAAAGATGAAGCATTCAAATATATTCGAAAGCACTTCATGAACTATCAAGCTTAATTCTTATATAGTTGTAAGTATATGAATGGTAGGGGGAGTTAGTATAAATTTATAGTGCACAAGGATACACATCTATGAAAAATCTTTTTTTAATGCTTATTTTTGCCAATATGGTCTTAGCAATAGAGGTAAAAGAACTTCCGTCCAAGCTTACACTTCCAAAAGCTCTTTATAATCATTGCCTAGAACTTACACAGTCTCAACAGTTGCTTAAACTATATATTTTTACTGATCTTAACATAAGCTATAAGTCGCCAAATAAAGCACTTTTACAAGCCATACCGAAGTTTGACAAGCGACTTAAGGCGTTGCATACATTTTTTAATACAGAATTTACTGATGAAAGAGACAAACAAAAGTTTTCTGAAGGTGTAGATATTTGGGAGAAAAGTATTAAGCCTAAGCTTCTTGCTGAACCAAGTAAAGAAAATGCAAAATTACTTAAAAAAGAGCTTGCAGAGATGTATAGAAAACTAAAATCGACTAAAGTGCTAGCCAAAAGACTATCCAAGAAAGGTTTTGAGGCGGTCAAAATGACAGGAGGGATATGTTATGGGTCACAAGATATGGTGACGCTATATCTTATAAGACAAGCTCAAGGTACGGTCATACCTAATTATGAAGAGCTCATGAAAAAAAAGATGGCAGGCTTTGAGAAAAGGTTAAATACACTTAAGTCACTGGAGATAAATACACCTGAAATCAAAAAAGCACTCAATGAAGCAGAAAGAGCATACAGCTACTTCACTTTCATGTACAACTCTGAAACTACCGTTATACCTGCACTTATGGGTAAAAAAGCGGATGAGATATTCAAGAAAATAGAGTCTGTCAAAAAACTATATGGTAAGCTTTTAAAAAATAAGTAGCGATCTTATTCCATCAAGTCCTCCGACGGTAATTCCTACTCCTAAATCTTTATCTATGTGATAATCTCTAGGATTAATCCGTACAACAAAAGAACTTGTAGCTCTCGCTGTTTCTTCGCTGAAATGGCGTACCGTTGGTATATGCTCACCTGCACCAATCTCTACAATAACAAGGCTTGAGCCTGTATACTGGAGCTGCTTCAAAAAATATTCTAGCTGTTGAGACTGTCTCTGGGCACGACTATTATCCCACCCCCAATCGCCAAACATCAAGATATTGGGTCTAGCTACAGAGTCACAGTTTGGACACAGAGGTATATCTAGAGCTCGAAATTCTTCCATATTCACTCGCACCTCCATATCTTTGGCACTATAAATAGGATGAGAGCATTTGGTACACTGAAAGTGCTTGATACTTCCATGACACTCATATACTCTGTCCTCATCAAAACCTGCTTGCTGGAATTGGCCATCCACATTGGAAGTAAATATGAAATAATCCCGCTTCTGGAGTGCTAGCTCTAGAAGCATCCTAAATCCATCATGTGGCATCGTATTTCTATATAGATTGAGTCTATGCCCATAAAATGCCCATGCAAGCATTGGATCTCTATCAAACCATTCTGGATTTGCCAGCTCAACGAAACTCAAGTCTAGCTCTTTTGCAGCAGGATAAGCCTCCCAAAAGCCAGAGTTTCCTCTAAAATCAGGCAATCCGCTATCCACTCCCATGCCTGCACCAGCACTAATAATTATAGCGTCAGCTTCTGCTATCATCTTTCGTGCTATTTCGATATCAGTGGGCACAGTATCTCTTTTGATATTTCACTTTGCCAATGATTCAAAAATTGACCTCTTGTATATATGCTAGCTCCCAAAGTACTCTTGTAGGGCATATACGGATGTCCAAGATTCCAAAAAGTAAATCCTTTTTTTTCTAAATATTTTGCTAGTAGCACCATCTGCACTTTACCATAATTTCTGTACCGCTTCTCTTTGCTACTAAAGCCTGATAGACTGCTGTATGTGCAACCTATCATATAGCCTATCTCTCCTGCTATCATCTTGTGACCGTCTTTGATATAAGCAGAAATGACTTTGAAATTTGGATCTATAGCTTCTGTGGATATGAGCATCTCCATATATCGAGAAGTCATCCAGCTATTTTTATGATATCTATTGATCTCGTTTGCAACCTCTAGTAAATCAGAAGAAATATGAAGTCTAGGCTTATCTCTGCGAAGAACAGTGGAAATCTTTTGACTTATATGCAGATTTTTGAAATATAGTGCTGCGTAGCTACGCTGCATCTCTGACAAAAGTATTTCCTCACCATTTATAGACTCACAGATAGCCATAAAGCCTGCCTTGGCTTGAGCGATATAAAACTTAGGAGAAAAGTCATTACTCCAATAATACTCTCTGCTCATATCCAAGTAAACTATCTGCTCAAGATATATTTGGTTTTGGAGTAGTTCCCAAGAGATAGGATATATGCCTAAAGTTTTAGATTCCATGTTGTTTCACACTGCTATTTGCTCGACTCTTTCCAGGGTCACTTTGACCTCTTGGTAGCATGCACCTTCCCCCTCTTCACTGGCCATAGAAGGTGTGAGCTTATTGAGTCCTATACTCCCAGCATAAATCAAGACACAATCATCTCTGAGGTCTGGGCTTAACTTTACATGATATACCTGTTCGCCATGAGGAGAAACGACCCGAACTTTCTCAGTATTTTTAAATCCAGAATTCATAGATATGAGCACCTTTTCTCCTCTTGCAAATTGCGTATTTAGTGATTTTGGTGATTTTGGTGAAAGAAGCCAATATTTTCCACCCTGTTTTTTGATGTTAAAGTCATCATCATAATCATCTATAAAAACAAACTCCTCATCAGCATCTTCTCCAAAACCTTTAGCATATGGTATCTCTTCATAATCTGGCAAAACAAGATAATTATTGGCTACTTTACACTGTTCTTTCCATAGAGATAGATAGCTTTGCTCATCTTTGAGTCCATTGAGCTCCAGTCTATCAAACATAGCATGGACAAATTCATACTCGCCAATTCCCATATCCCCATCAAGCACCCTGTTCATCTCTTCGACATAATGATGCCCGTAACAAAATCTAAGATCATTTTTTTCTAAAAATGTTTTAGCAGGTATAACTATATCTGCCAAAGCTGAAGTCTCATTCTCATGAAGCCCAAAATAAATCAGATTTTTTACCTGCCTAAGTGCCGATACGACATTGCTGCTATCAGGCATTGATTCAGCAGGGTTTCCACCTCTTACAAGCACTGTATTGAATTTTTCAAAAGGTGTAGTCACTATCGATACCCGTTCTGTATCTACCTCAAATGGATTATCAAAACCTTGGGTACTATTGCCTAGGTAGCTAACTCCGCATCCTTCTTTTCCAAAAAGCCCAAGTGTTGCCGCCAAAGAATCTATTGCCCAGAAAACAAAATGCCCATTGCTGTATTTTTGAGGACCTGCACCCAGTAAAAATACTACTTTTTGACCTATTAGATAACTCAAGAGCTCTCCCATATCCTCCAAATCGGTTCCGATACTACGCAAAGACGCCACCAGCCTGAATCCTTGAGTAAACTCATAAAAATCCTCATAATCCTCTGCATACTCACTCAGCCACTCCGAATCCTCAGCATTCTCCATAAAGATAAACCTTGCCAGCATAACTGCAAGCAAAAAGTCACTTCTTGGCTGCAGTTGCAGATGCATATCAGCTTTTTTTGCGATAGCTGTAACTACAGGATCAATTACTACAAGCTTTTTACCCTTAATGAAAGGTATGATATGTGAATTAGTAACAGTGAGATTGCGACCCCATACCACAACAGTATCAGCTTTGGCAATCTGCTCAGGGGGTAGCTGACGATTATAGCCTCTACCCTCCAGTATCCCTGCCTGACCAGCTCCATCACAAAGACTACCATGTGTTAGTGTGCCACCTAACTTATCTATCAAAATATTTGTAATACCTTGCATTACTCCTAAATTGCCTGAGCCTCGCCACTGGAGCAAGGGAGCCCGAGAGAGTGCAGTGGCGGCTGCATCTAGTGCCTCACCCATGCTCACCTCAAGCCCTTTGACTCTTGGTTTTTCTATTCTTGGAGCTTCATGCATATGTTTGTTGAGTATAGCACAAAGTGTACCATTACTCATCGGGTGTGCTGGCGTAGAGACAAGCTTTGTGGGATAGCTCGGATCACAAGTGATGGCACAAGCATCATAGCAGTCAAGAGGACATGCTGTGCGGATCACTTTAGCTCTATCTTTATGAGCGAAGAAAATGGATATCTTGGCTCAAGAATGATTTCAGCACGGTAAGCAGAAATAAACTTTTCGTCCGCAACCCTCCAAATACGAGTAATCTCTACCTCACTCTCTTCTCCATCTATATAGACCTTTTTATTCTTAATGTCTTTTAATTCATCTTGATCTAAATATATAGTCAACTTGGCCTTACTAAGGTCATCAGCCATAGCCAATGGCATACCAGGAGAAGCAAACTCACCAGCTCTAACCATAATCTTATATATATACCTGCCTTGTAGCTTGAGTGATTTTTTAGCAATTGTGTCATTTAGCATTTTTATTTTATACTCTAGGTCTAGGATCTGTTTTTGAAGATTTACGACCTTTTCACTGGTTGATAGCAATTGGTTTTTGGCTCCAATTAATGCACCATAGGCATTATCTTTTTGGGTTTTAGTACTTGTCTGCAAAGAATTCACTCTATCAAAATAAGACTTTTTGATCTCGTAGCTCTTCTGTAGTCCACCAATAATCTCTCCATTTATCCTCAGTGTCTCTCGTAGAAGTTTCAACGATGACCTAGAAGTATCTAGATTAATGATATCCATTGCATCGTCTATCTGCACAATCACACCTTCACCGGCCACTTTGCCCTCTGCTGAGAGATCAACCTTTATGATAATACCAGCTGTAGATGCCTTGATGGTAGCTCTTTCTAGTGGTTCTACCTTGGCGTAGTGCACTTTGGCAAAAATAAATAGTGGTAGAAAAATTAATAATATAATTTTCATATTTGTCTCTCTCTTTTGATTAAATTATATCAAAATGGAATTAATGTGGGTAGCTGCACTAAAAGAACACTTCTAGTCTATATTTTAAATAATGCCTTGAAGAGAATATTATTCCGATCGATATAACCAAAATTTCTACTATCATGGCTATAAGGAATTGTTCCTTTTAGTTCATATTTGTTTAGATTAATAGAGGCTATTTGTTTAACCATGAGTCCAATATTGTCTCTTTTGAAAACTACAATATCATTAATCTTAAGCAAGCTATTCTTAGTTATTCTTCTACAGAACATCCTCTCTCCATCTTTATATAAAGGATAGAGAGAGTCGCCAGAAATTTTAAAAATCTTGAACATTAAAGCACGGGATACACCACATCTTCCATAGGTGCATAAGGCGACTTAGATACTTTCGTTTCCACGCCCTTAATAGCCCAAAAAATCTTAGCAAACTTGTTTACCTCTTGGAGAAGCTCTACAGCTTTTTCTCTTGAAGTATGTTGCTTGACAGCTCCACCAAGCATCATAATATTGTGCACAATGGCATGTATGTCTTTATGTTGAGCCAAGTGAGGAGGCTTGATAAAGTCTCCCCATATAATACGAATCTCTTCTTTGCATTTGACTGCTTCAGTCTCTTTGACCATGATGTATCTTGTCATATTATTGAGATATGCTGCATCATCTTGTTTATCTTTTGTCTGTACTGCTGCATCTATCAAATCAATCATCCTGATCACAGATAGTGCTGCAATTTGTGCTGTTGACGGATCATATATGCCACAAGGCACATCGCAGTGTGCTTTTACTTCTTCTATTTTAAACATTTCATGTCCTTCATATATTTCCCATGTATAAACATGGGAAATTTATAATCTACTTGCAAGCTGCAGGAACTGCGAAGCTAATCTCGATTTCAGAGTTCGTTTTGCCCTTATGAAAACCTCTACAAATAGTTTCAAAACTCTTGAATGCAACAGGTGCAAACTTTATTATATCCAATTTACCTGTCGCAACAGTCATGTCACCCTCAGTTTTTGTTTTCATATTTATAGTCTCAGTGACACCATTCATAGCTATCTCTACATCAACTGAATCAGCATTTACTTTAGCTATCTTAGCCATTGCTTTGCCATCACCTGCTTTAAATTTTTTGAAAAGACCATTTCTTGTATTGTTATCTCTCACTGTAGCCATAGCTGCGGGCCATTTGGCGGTTGGGCCATTATTCATATCCGCCGATGTATCCAAAGTCATAAGGTCTATAACTGCGGTTGCACCCTCAAGCTTATCACCTGTAAATGTTGGGGTAATTGTTTTAAATGTATTATCTTTCACCACATAACTTTTGTCTGGTGCACCAAAGAATGTGAAGCCTACTTTTAATGTTGAGCAGTTTCCTGCCATCAGTGTCGTTGTTCCCAATGCCAATACTGAGGCAAGCACTAAAGTTTGTTTTTTCATGTTTTGTCCTTTATATTGTTTTAACAGTAGTTATTTTAGCTTATGAAAGTTAATAGCATTATGAAAGTGGATATGATTATCGAGTTATTATAAAGATTCTGTTGAATTAAAAAAGGTACAGCGATAAGCCGGGTTCTGTCTTGGGTAATTATTTATCTAGGCTTGCTGTTGCCAGCAAGCTCAAGCGGAACACGCAAACGCGTGAGGCTTATACCTGGTGCCCCTTGCTGCGGACAGGGTTTACCTAGCTAGCCATATCGCCATGACTACTGGTGGGCTCTTGCCCCACCCTTTCACCCTTACCAACATTGTTGGCGGTCTACTCTCTGTTGCACTTGCCCTCAGATTACTCTGGCCATCCGTTAGATGGAGTCCTGCCTCACATGCAGCCCGGACTTTCCTCTCGTGACTATTGTCACCAGCAACTACCTACTGTACCTTCGATGAAATTATATCAAAAAATTATGAATAAGCGTATATCAATATATCTTGATATATTAAAACTATTTTGTTATACTTTCTCAAATTAAATCCAAGGAATTACCTAATGAATAAAAAAGTCCTTATCCTATGTACTGGTAACTCATGCAGAAGTATCATCGCAGAAGCACTCATAGATTCGGAACTTAAAGGAGTTGAAGCTGAAAGTTCTGGAATTAAGGCTTCTGGTAGAGTCAACTCTAATGCCAAGAAGGTACTAGTAAACGAAGGTATTTGGAGAGATTCCTATCACTCCAAAACACTAGATACTGTTATAGACAAGGACTATGACTTAATAGTCACAGTTTGTGGACATGCTCATGAGACCTGCCCGATGTTTCCTAGGGCTATCAGAACAATACATGTAGGTTTCGAAGATCCAGACGGCAAAGACCTTGATGCCTTTCAAAAGACTTTACAGGAGATACGCAAAGTACTATTGCCAGAAGTTCAAAAAGCGCTATACCCTCACGATAGCAAAACTACATAAAATACAATAAAGAGTAAAGCATATGAAACAATATTGGGCAGAACTGGTCGGTACATACATTTTAGTTTTTGCTGGCTGTGGTGCCATCATAGTGGAAAGCCTAACTGGAACCTTGGGGAATATTGGCATAGCACTAGTATTTGGCTTTGTGGTATCTGCAGTGATATATACTTTGGGTCATATTTCTGGAGCACACATCAATCCCGCTGTAACTATTAGTTTTGCACTCAATAAAGAATTAGGCACTCAAGATGCTGGCTACTATATACTTTTTCAAGTCATTGGAGGCATACTCGCTGTAGCCACCCTGTCACTACTTTTTCTAGAAGAACACCAGAGCATACAGGAGCTTGCCTATTATGGAAGCACAATACCTAGAGGAAGCTGGTATCAATCTTTTATATTTGAAGTTATCTTAACCTTTATATTGATGCTTGTAATCTATGGTTCAGCCATACATAGTAAAGCCATTAAAAGTTTTGCTGGACTTACTATAGGTCTTACAGTAGGACTAGAGGCGATGTTCGCAGGACCAATCACAGGAGCCAGTATGAATCCTGCTAGAAGCATAGCTCCTGCTTTGATATCTGGCAATATTTCTGATTTGTGGATATACATCGTAGCCCCTGTTATAGGTGCGGTATTAGCTGGTATTTTTTATACTAAAGTTATAAAATGAGAGTTAAAGCGGGATTGTGTGTGGCTATTTGACCCTATTTTTCAAGAAATACACTATCAATTTACGCTTCATTTTAACACCAATGCCCCTATGGCACTCTAAGCAAATCTTTAAGTGGAGAGAAGCATCCACTATCTTAATGATTTGTTGTTGGAATGTTGAAATCAAGGTATTTTTGATACGTGAAAAGGTAAGGTAAAAACTTCATTAGGCTTCTATGAGCAGAATGTAATCTTTTATGCTTATAATGCTAGCCTCTTTTAGTAATACATCTTTAGCAACAAAGAATATGCAATGTTCGATGCTGGGGTCAATGCTATTGTTATTGGAGACTACCTAACTACCAACGGGATACGCCCTTCATCAGACTTAAAAATGCTTGAAACTCTAGGATATAAAATTGCAAAAGAATGTCAGACCGCTGATGTTTAACAATGATTCACTCTAATATTACCTTTATCCTCACGCTTTCCCTCTTGATTTGGGGAAGTCCTTATGTAGCTAAGATACTACATATGCCTATCCCTCCTGTAGAAATAAACTGGGATCCGTTTTTGCCTATTTAGGGTTTATTGGTCAGAATGAGTACTTTGATCTTATCGCACAAGTAGGTTTTTTGTATCTTTTATTTTTAGCAGGGATGAAAGTAAGCCTAAGGCAGATTACAAAAAGATAAAGAAAGATAAAGGGAAGATAAAGAGAGATAAAGGGGACAGGCTACTTTTGCACACAAATTAAACCTTTTTTTGAATAAACTTTGTACATTATAGCGTAAATATAGTAACGAAAATAGAAATTAATCTAGCCTATTACCTTTTATTTTCTAAAACTTTACACTATAAACCTAGTTTTGTCTTGTCATGTGCATAGTTATGGACAAGTGTTTGTATAAGATTTTGATAGCCTATACCCATTTCTTTAGCTCTTGCCTTGATGATAGCTAAATCACTAACTGCGAAGCGTATGGTTGTTTGCTTTTTTTCTTGCAGGGCTTGAGTATATGCTGCACTTTGTGCATAGGTATCACTTTGCTTTTTAGTTAATTTTACACTGACCCACTCTGCATTTTCTATCTCTTCTAACAGTTCCAGCTCTTCGGCGTCATAAATGAATTTATTTTTTGCCATTGTTCTTTCCTTTAAGCTCTTTTTCTAGCTTTCTGCTTGGTATGATGGTTTTAAAAAATATCTCATCATCATTTTCTACAAAAGGCACATAGCAAATGTAGCCTTCTAGTTCTACAACAAATATCAATTGATGAGGATATTGTTTTGTGTCTGGATGAGATTTTCTAGCTAGTATCTCTTTGTTTTCCATCTTTTCCAAGACCATTTCAAAACTTAGCTTTCTCTGTATGATTAAAAGTTGGTTTTTCTCTTCGTTCCATCTTACAGGTTTCACTTCAATATCCTTTGAAGTATTATATCTTTTTGTAGATGTCTTGTCAATACATTTTTAAGTGCTTGCAAGGTTATACTTTCAAGGTCTCGTTTGATATAGGATTTTAAAGTAGCCTGTCACCTTTATTATTCTTTTAATGCTTGCACAGAGCGATTAGATAGGATTGGTCGTATAGATTAGCTTTCTAACTGAATTTGGATATTTGAAGAAAGTGGAAAGTTCATTCCAGTGGGTTGTCCAGGATGTGGTGATACTTGGAAGAATATAGCA
>JAAXPZ010000047.1 GCA_012329065.1 Sulfurovum sp.
ACAAAAGCTAGTGATGCCCGAAGGGTGGGCTTTGCAAACGCAATCTTGCACAAAATATTTAAGGCGTCTTAGCTATGGCTAGGACTTATAAATCTTTTGCACAACCTTACATTTGCAAAACCCATTGTGGGTATTACCTATTGTTAGAGGTGCCCGTAAGTTAATTGAAAGTCGATATCTTTTGTTGGTATCTTCTAAGGATCTTCATGGAAAAACAAATTAAAGAAATACTTCAGCGTTATAAATCTGACAAAACAAGATTAATGGACATACTCTGGGATATACAAAATCTATATGGATATATATCCAATGAGGCTGTATCAGAGCTTTCTGCGGCACTAAATCTATCCAAGTTTGACATTGAAGAGACAGCTTCTTTTTATCACTTTTTTCTTTTGAAGACTGCAGGCAAACATCAGATATATTTGAGCAATACGGTTATCGCCAAGATGAATGGCTATGATGAGGTATATAAAGCACTGGAAGATGAGGTTGGATGTAGCTTTAATGGCGTTAGCGATGACGGGATATTTGGTCTTTTTGATACAAACTGCATTGGTTTGAGTGATCAAGAACCAGCGATGATGATTGACCAAGTTGTATTTACAAGACTCACTCCAGAGTATGCAAGAGAAATTATAGAGGAGATTAGGAGTGGTAAAACTCCTGAGGAGGTAATAAACCCAAATATGATTCCTAAAAGTAGCCTAGCGTATGTTGATAATATGGTGTCTACTCATATACAACGGACTGGACCTGTGTTTTTTAGACAAGATAGAAATTATAGAGCTTTGATCATGAAGATGTTAGGTTCTTATCCAGAAGAAGTGATAGGAATAGTGCAAAACTCAAGTATCCGAGGTCGAGGTGGTGCGGGCTTTCCTACAGGGCTGAAATGGAAGCTGTGTAGTGAGACAGAGGTAGAGCAGAGGTATGTCATTTGTAATGCAGATGAGGGAGAGCCAGGTACCTTCAAAGACAGGGTAATCTTAACTCGTTCACCTAAAGATGTCTTTTTTGGGATGATATCATGCGCCTATTCTATAGGCTCTTGTCATGGAATTGTTTATCTCAGAGCAGAGTATTGGTACCTGAAAGAGTATCTTGAAGATCAGCTAGAAGAGATGCGTCATGAGGGACTTTTGGGAGATAAGATTCTTGGACAAGAGTTTAATTTTGATATTCGCATCCAAATGGGAGCAGGTGCTTATGTTTGTGGTGATGAGACTGCTTTGCTAGAGTCATGTGAAGGGAAGAGGGGTGCACCAAGACTCAAACCTCCGTATCCAGTACAGGAAGGATATCTAGGTAAGCCAACAATTATCAATAATGTGGAAACATTTGCCGCTGTGAGTAGAATAGTCGCAAAAGGTTCTGACTGGTATAGAGCTTTAGGTACAGAAGAATCATCTGGAACAAGACTTTTGAGTGTTTCTGGTGATTGTGACTATCCAGGTATCTATATGATAGAGTGGGGAATTACACTCAACGAAGTTTTACGAATGGTTGGAGCCAAAGATACACAAGCTGTTCAGGTAAGTGGACCTTCAGGTGAATGTGTGGATCCATGGAAAGATGGAGAGAGAATTTTTTGCTACTCCGACCTCTCCTGTAACGGGTCATTGATGATTTTTGATAACAGTAGAAATATGCTTGAAGTCGTCAGGGATTTTATAGAATTTTTTGTTGATGAGTCTTGTGGTACTTGCTCCCCATGCCGCTCGGGCAATGTAGATCTGCTCCATAAAATCAATCTGATAGTTGACGGTAAAGCAACCCAAGAGGATCTAGATGAGATAGTAAGTTGGGGAAATATTATTAAAAGCACCAGTCGCTGTGGTCTGGGAATGACCTCTCCAAATCCACTCTTGACGACACTTGAGAAGTTTCCAAGACTATACAGAAGAAAACTATCTAAGTCTACAGATGTGCTAAAGCCGTCATTTGATATGCATGCATCAACCTCCGTACATGAAAATCTACATAGAAGAACACAGGAGGAAACAAAATGAGTATAACAATAACTATTGATAATAAAGAAATCAAGACGGATATTGGTGCTACACTCATTGATGTTGCAGCAGATAATGGCATCTTCATTCCTCGACTTTGTTATATGAGAGGAAAGCCCTGTCTGGGAACCTGCCGTGTTTGCTCTGTCAAAGTCAATGGCTGGATGGCAGCTTCATGTACTATCCCAGTACAGGATGGTATGATCGTAGAAGTAGACACTTCTGAGGTAAAAGATATACAAAAGGCCCTTGTAGAGACGCTTTTCTCTGAAGGAACACATAATTGCCCAAGCTGTGAAAAAAGTGGACGATGTGACCTTCAGGCTATGGGATATGAAACAGATATGATGGTTTCTCGTTTCCCTTATAGGTTTACAGAGAGAAATAAAGAAAATGCTGCCAACCTTATTTGGCTAGAGAGAGACAGATGTATTTTTTGTCAACGATGCGTGAATTTTATACAAGACGAGGAAACTGGACAAAAAATATTTTCTATCAGTGGAAGAGGCCCTAGTTCACGCATAGAAATCGATAAAGAGCTTGCAGATAAGATGAATAAAAAACAAGCGAGAGCAGCTTCAGATATATGTCCTGTTGGATGTATCATCGACAAAGAGCGTGGTTATGACCACGCTATGGGCGTAAGAAAATATGATATCACTTCTATTAGAGAGCGTATCTTGAAAGGAGAGCAGTAGTGAGCAGCATAGAAAAAAAAGAAATAGCATCCCACGAGCTACCAAAGACAGAAATAGATGCAGAGACTATGGCAAAAAGAGATGAAAAAATACAAGTTGCCATGATTGCACTTTGTGGTTGCTGGGGCTGTACGCTCTCATTTTTAGATATGGATGAGAGGATGATTGATTTACTTCAAAAAGTTAATATCACTCGTTCTTCGTTGACTGACATTAAAAGAATACCAACACGATGTGCCATTGGATTTGTAGAGGGTGGTATTGCCAACGAGGAGAACATAGAGACACTTATACATTTTAGAGAAAATTGTGACATACTTATTTCTGTTGGTGCTTGTGCTGTTTGGGGCGGTGTACCATCTATGAGAAACCTTGTGTCTTTGGAAGATTGTTTTACAGAGGCATATTTAGAATCACCTACTATGTTACCAGATCAAAAAAAAGTGATTCCATTTCATGAGGATTTACCTCCTATTACCAACAAGGTGTATCCTTGTCATGAGGTGGTAAAGATGGACTATTTTCTTCCTGGTTGCCCTCCTGAGGGAGAAGCTATTTTTAAAGTATTAGATGACTTAGCAAATGGACGAGAGGTTGATTTACCAAGAGCAATCAATCGTTTCGACTAGAAAGGATATGAGATGGGTAAAAAATTAGTAATAGACCCAGTAACAAGAGTTGAGGGACACGGTAAAGTAACCGTGCAGCTTGATGATGAAAATAATATCATTGGTGCGAGACTACATGTTGTTGAGTTTAGAGGGTTTGAAAAATTTGTACAAGGGCATCCTTACTGGGAAGCGCCTATGTTTTTACAACGAATATGTGGAATCTGTTTTGTAAGCCACCATCTTTGTGGTGCAAAAGTGCTTGATGATATGATAGGGGTTGGGTATGCACAAGGAGTAGAGATGCTGCCTACCCCTGAAAAAGTAAGACGCCTAGGGCACTATTTTCAACAGCTCCAGTCTCATGTGACTGCCTATTATTACCTAATAGCTCCAGAGATGATTTTTGGTATGGATGCAGCACCTGAGAAACGAAATATTTTAGGGCTAATAGAAGAAAATCCAGAAATGGTAAAGCGTGTAGTAGCTCTGCGGAAATGGGGTCAAGAAGGTATCAAGCTTGTGATGGGTAAAAAAATGCATGGCATTGCCTCTGTACCTGGCGGGGTTAATCACAATGTAACACAAGAGCAAATAGATAGATTTTTAGATGGTGACGATGGCTTGCTTGACATTGACACCGTGATTAAATATGCGAGTGAAGCACTGGATGTCTTTTATAAATTTCATGAAGAGAATCGTGAGCAAGTAGATAGGTTTGCTGATGTGCCAGCACTTAATATGTGCTTGGTGGATGCTGAGGGTAATGTTGATTATTATCATGGAAAAATGAGAATCACAGATGAAGATAAAAATATCATTGAAGAATTTGACTACCATGATTACATGGATTACTTTGCAGAAGCCACAGAAGAGTGGAGCTACATGAAGTTCCCGTATCTCAAAAAGTATGGTAGAGAAAAAGGTTCAGTCAGAGTAGGACCATTGGCACGAGTAAATAACACTAAAGCTTATGGAAAAGCGACACCATTAGCTCAAATCGCTTTAGAAAGATTTCATGTTTATAATAATGGCAAAGCTAGCAATAAGACCTTACATACAAACTGGGCAAGAGCAATAGAAATATTGCATTCAGTCGAACTTATAAAAAACCTTCTAGGTGATCCTGATCTACAGAAAGAAGAGCTTAAGATAACTCCAACCAAAGAACAGTGGACAGGTGACGGCATTGGGGTAGTTGAGGCACCAAGAGGTACTTTGTTGCACCATTACAGAGCTAACAAAAATGGAGAGATTACTTTTTGCAACTTAGTGGTCTCCACTACCCAAAACAATACAGTCATGAACAGAACAGTATTGGCAGTAGCACAGGAGTACATAGGTGGACAGAATGAAATAACAGAGGGCATGATGAACGCCATAGAAGTTGGGATTAGAGCTTATGACCCATGTTTAAGCTGTGCCACACATGCCACAGCAGGTACTATGCCATTGGATGTGCAAGTCATAGACAGCAAAGGAAACTTGCTTGATAGCAAAAAACGATAATAAGTTAGAATTATTTTTGCAGGCATTGGACAGTGCTGATTCGATTATTTATGGTATTGGTAATGTAGGTAGAGAAGATGATGGTTTAGGATGGGCTTTTGTGGACTGGATAGAAAAAGAGGGCATTTGTCCAAAAGCAGAGCTTGTAAGAAGCTACCAGCTGCATCTGGAAGACGCTGATCTAATTGGCAGGAAAAAACAAATACTTTTTGTTGATGCAAGCAAAAAAGAGGAGATAGCACATTTTTCTATCTCAAAAGTTGAGCCTAAGTTAGATTTTTCGTTTACCTCTCACGCAATTTCGGTACAATCTATATTGGCAACATCTAAGCAGTGTTTCGAAAAAATACCTGAGGTGTATTTAATGGAGATAGCAGGATATGAGTGGGAGCTAAAAATTGGTCTGACTCAAGACGCAGAGAATAACCTAAACAGATCTATAGAATACTTCCGAACTATAGTTTCATAAAATAAATAAGGAGAAATAGATGAATAAACCAGATGTTAAAAAGGTAAAACAGTTGCTTTCTGAAGCACCTTTGGGAAAGTATCTTGGCGAGTATGGAATAGATGTTCTTTCCACTTGTGCTAGCATAGAGTTGCACCTTGGTGATAATGAGATTTTGTTTCATCAAGATGATACAGACAATGCCTTTTATATTGTAAAGCGGGGCAGATTGGCTCGTTTTGTAAAAAATGATCAGAGCAAAAGAGAAAAGATCTTACATATCTTCGAAAGAGGAGACCTTATGGGGGAGCTAAGCTTCATAGATGGAGCACCTCACTCAAGTTCTGCAAAATCATTAGGAGAGTCAATAATTATTTGCTTCAAGGAGAAGGATATAAAGCCTTTAATAACAAGTGAGCCAGAGGTTATGTATAGTTTTACAAAAGCTATTATTACGCGCGTACATCATACGCTTTCTGATATTATTCGCCAACAAATGGCACTCACAAGCTATATTTCGGGTAACCAATATAGATAATAAACTGAAAGAAAATTATAAATGAATGATCATAATACTGTTTCGACTGATGTTCTTATTGTAGGAGGTGGGCCAGGAGGTCTATCAATGGCTATTGAGCTTGCCAATAGGCTCAGAGAAAAAGGTGTAGAGAAGAAGATAATGCTCATAGAAAAGGGCAGTGAGATAGGTTCACATATTCTTTCTGGAGCAGTGATACGACCAAAAGTATTTCGAGACCTGTTGAGTGAAGATGAGTACGATAAGTTTCCTTTTGATTCTAGAGTTGAAGGTGATGATGTGGTGATGAAGCTCAGTGCAAATACTGTGACCAAGCTACCGTTTCATCCACCATATATGTCCAACGAGGGTAATTATATTGCTTCTCTGGGGCAGATATGTAAATATTTGGCAGAAATCGCTCAAGATAAGGGCGTAGAGATCTATACTGGTTTTTCCGTGGATGAAATGATGTATGAAAATGGCAAGATAGTCGGCATCAAGACTAAAGACACAGGTGTAGATAGACATGGTGTCAAGCAGAAAAATTATCAGCAAGGTACTATGGTTGAGGCATCTATCACAGTGCTGGCAGAAGGTAGTCGAGGAAGCTTGATACAAAAGATGATAGATAGACATGATTTAGAAGGGGAAAATCATCAAATATACTCTTTAGGTGTCAAAGAACTTTGGTCTGTACCAGAAGGCAGTATAAAATCAGGGGCGGTATATCATACTTTTGGCTACCCTCTTAACGATAAAGAAGAATTTGGTGGAGGGTTTATCTATGGTCTTAGTGACAATAGGGTTGCATTAGGATTGGTTGTAGGATTAGACTATAAAGATCCATCTTTCGATATCCATGCAGCAATGCAGATATGGAAAAGCCACCCAGAGATATCCAAGTTTATAGATGGCGGCAAGATACTCGAGTTTGGAGCAAAAACATTGCCAGAAGGCGGATGGTACTCGATTCCGAAGTATTATGACGACAATCTGATGATTGTTGGTGACAGTGCAGGTTTTCTCTCTACTCCTAGGCTCAAAGGGGTGCACTTAGCCGTGAGATCGGGTATTTGTGCAGCTCAGGCTGCTGTTGAAGCACTAATAAGTGAGGACACTAGCGAAAAAAGCCTTGCTAGATATGAAGAACTGGTCAATGACAGCTTTATCTACAAAGAGCTCTATCCTACCAGAAACATGAGAGCTGTCATGCATGATGGTATGCTGATTGGCGGATTTAAGATAGGAATGCAGCTTCTGACAGGTGGAAGTTGCCTACTGCGTGTACCTCATATGAAAGAGGACTGCAATACAACTCAGAGAGTTGCACTATTCAAAAGGCTGCCATTTGCCGAGCGTTTCAAGGGAAAATTAGAGTTCGATGGTGCTTTGACTTTTGACAAGGTAACTAGTGTGTACCATTCCAAAACAGCACATGATGAGATGCAACCCTCACACTTAGTTGTAAAAGATTCTGTACAGTTTCAGCGATCAAATATCGAAAAGTATGGTTTGCCAGAGGCGTCGTTTTGTCCTGCTGAGGTTTATGAGTTACATGTAGGCAAAGGAGACAAAAGATCACTTCGCTTACATCCAGAAAATTGTGTACACTGTAAAACCTGTGATATCAAGTCACCAAATTGTGGCATTGAGTGGACTGTTCCTTATGGTGGAAATGGCCCAGAATATACATATATGTAAGGAGAAGGTATTATGGCTTTAACAATAATTTCTTTGATGAAACAGGTACCTTTACCTTCAGAGATGCGTATGGGTGATGATGGGCTTATGGATAGAACCAAGGCTAAGTCTATCATAAATGTGGACTGTAGCTATGCACTAGAAGCTGGACTACAGATAAAATATGAGAATCCTAATGCAAAATTAATAGTTTGCTCGATGGGACCACCTTCGTTTGAACAGTCTTTAAAGAGAGCTTTGTCTATGGGGTATGACAATGCCTATTTGCTAAGTGATAGAAGGTTAGGAGGATCAGATACTTATGCTACAGGACTCGCGATTTCAACTATGCTCAAATATTTGGGTTTTGGCAAGGGGCTTAATGAGGAGTTTATCGTGCTTGCAGGTCGTCAGACAAGTGATGGTGATACGGCACATGTGCCATCTCAAGTTGCTGAAAACCTTGCTGTCCCACAGGCAACATTTGTAGAGACAGCATCTCTCTCAAAAGGGATTGTCAAGGCACGAAGGATTATAGAAGGTGGCTATCAATGGCTGCAGTTACCTGTTCCTTGCATGCTTTCGTTTACACCCACAGGTATTGCACCTAGATATCCTTCGTTAGCGGGTGCAATCAGATCAAAAAAAACTGAAATCAAGATACTTAATATCGATGATATAGGATTGGCGGATGAGAAGATAGGTCTGAGTGGTAGCCCTACAATCGTTGCTAAAGTAAGCAATATCAAGAGTGAAAGAGCAGTCATTAAACTAGCAAAGGGTCATGGCGAGGAAGCACTTGTCTCTAGCCTTATCGCACTAATGGATGCAGGAAAAAACAAACTTGAAGTCAAAGATTCCAAAAAGATAAAAGAAAGAAAACGACCAGATGGTTTTGAGGAAGTTGATTTCAGGGACGGCTCAAGAGGAATTCTGACATGGGCAGAGATTGTCAAAGGAGAGGTATCTAGACCATCCTTAGAGCTCTTGACTCCTGCTAGGCATCTGGCATCACAACTTGACGAAGAGACAAAAGTCATTACTTTGCTTATAGGCAAAGATATAAGAGATTTGGCAAATGTGCTTATCGCTCATGGTAGTGATGAGGTAATAGTGATAGATGATGAGAGACTGGAGGAGTATAGAATTCTTCCTTTCTCCTCTATTTTTGAACAGGTGATCCGTCAAAGAAAACCAGAGATTGCACTTTTTGCTGCTACAACCGCGGGTAGGGATCTTGCACCTAGAGTTGGAGTCAAGACAGATAGTGGTGTGACCGCAGACTGTACAGAATTGGATATTGGCGAGCACATTAACAGAAAAAAGAAAACAATCTTTACACCGATCTTAGAGTCTAAAAGACCTACTTATGGTGAGTCTAAGTTGGCCACTATACTCGGATTTGTCTGTCCTCAAATCTCTACGGCAAGAGCTGGTACTTTTGAAGTACCAATAATAGATGAGAGTAGAACAGGTGTAACTGAAGAGTTTACTCCAGAACTCAAAGATGAAGATTTTATAGTAGATATTATCGAGACAGTGCGTGGAGAAAGTGGTCTACAAAACCTATTTGATGCTGATATTATCGTCTGTGGGGGAAGAGGTACTACAGATGATAGCTTAGAACTAGTTAAGGCACTCGCTGAAGAGCTTTCAGTACAAGGAGTCAATGCAGAGTGGGCTTGTAGCCGTCCCATTGTTGATGAGCGAATCGTAGAGTATGCTAGACAAATAGGGCAAACTGGCAAAACAGTCAGACCCAAAATATATATTGCTGTTGGCATCTCAGGGGCTGTGCAACATCTAGCAGGTATTAAAGAGAGTGAAACGATTATCGCGATCAATCATAATGCAAAAGAGCCTATATTTTACCATGCAGATTTTGGTATTGTCGGAGAGTATGAAGATATTCTTCCAGAGCTTATATCAAGAGTCAAGGATGGTTTTACTTTTGGTGTTAAAAATAATAAAAAGGATGAAAAATGATAAAGAAAAGAAAAGTAGGTATTGTGGGGGCAGGTGCAGTGGGTGCTACTGCTGCTTTTGCTTTGACAATGACTGGGTCATGCAGAAAGATTATATTGTACGATATCAATCCTGATATTGCTATTGGAAAGGCTATTGATATTGCTCAGGCAGCTCCATATTCTCCACAAGGAACCATCATAGAAGCAGCAGAATCTGCTTGCGATATGCAAGATTGTGATATTGTGGTTATCACCGCAGGAGTACCTAGAAAAGGCGATATGACCAGAGAAAACCTTCTCATGATCAATGCCAAGATTATCACAGAAGTGGTTGATAATATCAAAAAGTATTCTCCCAACGCTATCGTAATTTGTGTTGCCAATCCGCTAGATGTGATGACTTATGCGATTCATAGGCTTACGGGATGGGATAGAAATAGGATTATTGGTATGGCGGGTGCACTAGATGGTGCTAGAATGGCGTATCAGATACATAAAAAAGTAGGATTTGGGTCAGGGCAAGTTAGGGCAGTGGTAATTGGAGATCATGGAGAGAATATGATACCGTATCCAGAGATAGCAGCTGTTGGTGGTGTGCCACTTGACCAGCTGCTTAGCAAGACAGATATAGAAGAGGTTATAGAAAAAACAAAAATAGGTGGAGCTGAGATTGTTAAGCATCTTAAGACTTCTGGGTATTATGCTCCAGGAAGAGCGGTGGCAGTGATGGTAGAGGCGATTTTGGATGATTCTCGCATTGTATTGCCGTCTTCTGTTATGCTTGAGGGAGAGTATGGTCATAGTGATGTTACGGTTGGTGTGCCTGTTGTGCTTGGATCTTCTGGAGTTGAGCGAATCATTGAGCTAGAACTCAACGAGAACACCAAGGCTAAATTAAAGCTTTCTGTTGATACTATCAAGGCAGGCATTAAGGTTTTAGAAGAGAATGGTATTTTTACTTAACAGCTTTATAATAAACAAGAAGGATAAAAAATGAGTTTTAGAATCGAGAAAGACACCATGGGAGAGATGCAGGTTCCTGCAGATAAATACTGGGCAGCACAGACACAACGATCAATTCAAAACTTTAAAATAGGTAATGAAAAAATGCCTATAGAAGTAGTATATGGTTTTGCAAATCTTAAAAAAGCGTGTGCCTTGGTAAATAATGAGTTAGGACGACTTGATGCTGATAAAACAGATGCTATTGCCAAGGCATGCGAGACTGTTTTGGCAGGGGAACTTGATGATAATTTCCCTTTGGTAGTATGGCAGACAGGCTCTGGGACTCAATCAAATATGAATATGAATGAGGTCATTGCCAACAAAGCAACTGAGCTTATGGGAGCAGATTTTACCAAAGAGCATCTAGTGCACCCAAATGACGATGTAAATAAAGGACAAAGCTCAAATGATACCTACCCAACAGGCATGAGGGTTGCTGAGGTTGTTGCAGTAACAGACAATCTGTTGCCAGCACTAAAGCAACTCAAAAGCACATTTCATGCTAAAGCAGAAGCTTTCTCCGATGTAGTAAAGATAGGTAGAACGCATCTTCAAGACGCTACTCCTTTGACTTTAGGGCAAGAGCTTAGTGGCTATGTTGCTATGTTGGAGAACAACTTAAAACAGCTTGAGGATGCATTGGTGTATTGTAGAGAGCTAGCCATTGGTGGCACAGCAGTAGGCACAGGACTCAACTCACATCCAGACTTTTCAAATCTCGTCTCAAATCAGCTTAATAGCTTTATGGACAAGGACTATGGATTTATATCTCAACCAAATAAATTTCATGCACTTACAGGACATGATGCAGAAGTGGTCTTGAGCGGAGCACTGAAAGCACTGGCAGCAAATCTCATGAAAATAGCAAATGATATTCGCTGGCTGGCAAGTGGACCTAGATGTGGACTTGGCGAGCTAGAAATTCCAGCCAATGAGCCAGGTTCGTCTATTATGCCAGGCAAAGTAAATCCTACTCAATCAGAGGCTATGACTATGGTGGCTGTTCAGGTGATGGGCAATGACGCTGCCGTTGGTTTTGCGGCCAGTCAGGGTAACTTTGAGCTAAATGTATTTAAGCCAGTCATTGCTTACAATATATTGCAGTCAACGAAACTTTTGGCGGATACTATGAAAAGTTTTGATGAAAATTGTGCTGTAGGGATAGAGCCAATTCGTGTCAATATCGATAGATTTTTAAATGACTCACTCATGCTTGTTACCGCACTTAATCCTCATATAGGTTATGAAAATGCAGCAAAGATAGCCAAAACTGCTCATAAGAATGGAACAACACTAAAAGAGGAAGCCATAGCTCTAGGACTCATGAGTGCGGAAGATTTTGATAAGTTTGTAAGACCTGAAGAGATGATCGCACCCAAGGCTTAAAAACCTAAATAGTACACCCAAGCTTTTGGGCGTACTATGGGTACCTCTATTAACAGGATGGTATCAAATCCCCGTCATCACACTTGTCTATATTTAGCTCTTTTAGCACTTCTTCTATAAATTCACCACACTCACGACCGCATATATATTCATTGCCACCAAACTCTACACTAAAAGCACCCTTGTCGTCAGAGATTTTCCTATGGATGACCTCAGGGTGTATGCCCATTGCATCTTCTATGGCACCAATAGTGTTGAAAATGATTGTTCTTGATGCAGGATTGGTGTATTCTATAGAGAGCCTCATATAGCCCTCCTCCATAACTACTTTGGCGTGTCTGTTGAAAATCACAAAAAATCCTTTTGATATGAATATTATATTTTAACACAGTGATACTGCTGTTTAGTTTGACTTTGTATAGGATTATTTTATAGAAAGTTTATTGTGTAGATACTTAGCATAGTCATGATTTATCTATAAAAAAATCTAATATTAATCAAGTCATATCCTTGATAGTCGTATAATTTTATACTTATTTCAAAAGGAGCAGACTGTGAATATTCATGAGTATCAGGCAAAACAGATATTTCAGAAGTATGGTGTACCGACACCTAGAGGAATCATCGCTACTACAGTAGATGAGGCTGTCAAGGCAGCAGAGGAGCTAGGCGGAGAGGTTTGGGTAGTAAAAGCACAGATTCACGCTGGTGGTAGAGGTCTTGGCGGTGGTGTAAAGCTGGCAAAGTCTATTGATGAAGCAAAAGAGCTTGCAGACGAGATACTCGGTATGACTCTTGTGACTCATCAGACTGGACCAGAAGGTAAATTGGTCAACAAGGTTTATATCGAAGAAGGAGCCAATATAGAGGATGAGCTCTATCTCTCTGTTGTACTAGACCGTGCTGCTGAGATGCCTATCATTATGGCCTCTACCGAAGGTGGCATGGATATTGAGACAGTAGCAGAGAAGACACCAGAGAAAATCATCAAGATAGCTATAGATCCTGCATTTGGATTTCAGGGCTATCATGGTAGAGAGCTTGTATTTGGGCTAGGCATCACGGATAAAAATTTACAAAAAAAGATGATGCAGTTTGCTGCTAAACTATACAAGCTATACATGGAAAATGATGCAGAGATGATAGAGATAAATCCTCTTATTAGAACAGCGGAGGGTGACTATATGGCTCTTGATGGCAAAATGGGATTTGATGATTCTGCTTTGGGTCGTCATCCTGATATAGAAGCGATGAGAGATATCAGCGAAGAAGATGCTGATGAGAGAGAAGCATCCAAATATGGTCTATCTTATATTGCATTAGATGGTGAAATAGGTTGCATGGTCAATGGTGCAGGTCTTGCGATGGGTACAATGGATACTATCAACTATATGGGTGGAACACCTGCAAACTTCTTGGATGTTGGTGGCTCTGCCAACGCAGAGACTGTAGCAAAAGCTTTTGAAATCATTCTCAAAAATCCAAAAGTAAAAGCTATTTTTGTCAACATATTCGGCGGAATCGTACGATGTGATCGTATAGCCAATGGTATCTTAGAGGCTACAAAAATGGTAGATGTAAATGTGCCAGTAATCGTGAGACTTGACGGCACAAATGCAGCAGAGGCAGCAGTGATTTTAGATAACGCTCATATAGACAATGTCATCTCAGCAACTGACCTTGGTGATGGTGCCAAAAAAGCAGTTGAAGCAGCAAAAGGAGTGAAATAATGTCAATATTGGTCAATAAAGATACAAAAGTAATCGTTCAGGGATTCACAGGCAAAGAGGGTACATTTCATGCTGAGCAGTGTTTGGCATACGGTACTGATATAGTAGGTGGCGTGACTCCAAGCAAAGGCGGACAGGAGCATCTAGGCAAACCAGTATTCAATACTGTCAAAGAGGCGGTAGAGGCTACTGGAGCTACAGTTTCAATGGTATTTGTGCCACCTGCATTTGTAGCTGACGCAGTCATGGAAGCAGCAGCGGCTGGCATAGAGCTGGCTGTAATCATCACAGAGGGTGCACCTGTGAGAGATATGCAAGCAGCAAAAGCAGCTGCGACAAAATCTGGCATGATGACTATAGGACCAAACTGCCCTGGTGTTATCACAGCAGATGAGTGCAAGATCGGTATCATGCCAGGCAATATCTTCAAAAAAGGCAATGTGGGATTGATTTCTAAGTCAGGAACACTGACATATGAGGGTGCCAATCAGGTCTGCAATGTAGGCTATGGTATCACTACAGCAGTAGGTATAGGCGGAGACCCCATCATAGGACTTTCGTACAAGCAGTTGCTGCAAATGTTTCAAGATGATGCAGATACAGAGGCCATCGTAATGATAGGTGAGATAGGTGGAGACCTTGAGATACAAGCAGCTCAATACATCAAAGCAAATATCACCAAGCCAGTAGTAGCATTCATAGCAGGTCAAACAGCACCAGCAGGCAAAAGAATGGGTCACGCAGGTGCGATCATCTCAGGTAGTGCAGGTACGGCCAAAGAAAAGATGGATGCACTAGAAGCAGTAGGTGTTAGAGTAGTAGTCTCCCCAGCAGAGATCGGCAAAGCTGTTAAAGAGGTGCTGACTAAGTAGCTCTCCTTCATGTGATCAGGTAGGTACTACAAGGCTTGCCTGATTTAGCAAACTAATACTTCGTAATGTTTTAATTTAATTATTTTTCTTGTACAGAAGAGAAACATCCCCTTACAAAAGAGGATGTCTTTTAAGTATTAGTACTGGTAGTACTGGTATTTGACAGTAACTGTACTGTTGGCAACTGGTATTGCGGTGCCATAAAATACAATAGACTTATTTGCCTGATTGTATGAGTATCCATTTGTTGCATTAGCTACAATAATTGATCCTCCAACTTTTACTTCGGTAACCACTGTTGCCCAATTCATCAGGGTAAATTGACTTGCGATACCACCTGCATCACTGGCAATCTTTTGCATAATATTACTAAAATCAAGATCTCCGTTTGAGTCAGTACTCTTGATATCTGCATAGATACCACCTGTAACATCAACAAGGTCATCGTATTGACTACGATTATAATCATCAAGGTTGCCAGTTGTGCTATCCCATGGAGATAGGTTTTCAAAAATACCATATACTGTAATCCCTCTTGTGACAAATAGGTTACTTGACACATTGAAATCAACACCTCCAGATCTATCTGTGTATTGGCTAGGCTCATCACTAATAATAATAACCGCTAAGTCAGCAGCAGTTTGCGGCATGCCAAGTGCTGTTGCTGATCCAGTTGATTGGAGTGCTTGTTCTGCGTTCCATATACCGGTTTCTGTTGTGCTTCCTGAAGTGCCTGCAACTAGCTTTTCTTTTAGTCGAGTTTCATTATTTTCAATGATTCCTACTTCTCTTAGGATTCTGTTTGCATCTCCATTCATACTGTCTTCAATTCCACTACTTGTAGTAACGATGGCTGATCTATAGTTGACTCCAGCACTACTCATCTCTCTGGTAAAGTCTTCAGCAGCTTTAGCCAGTGCATCCTGATCGTCACCCATGCTTCCCGAATCATCTACAACAAACAGGAAATCCATCTTGCTACTTCCTGTGCCTGTAGTAAAGGTCTCAGTTTTGCTTTGAAGCGTTGCATTGTTTGGTATGAAGCTGGCAGCGTTGATTATAGCATTAACTGTTATACGAAGTACTGCATATTCAGCTTGAGGTACTACTGCTACGAGATAAACATCTGATCCTTGATATGAACCATAGAGTATAAGTGCTCTGAGGTCTGTTGTGCTAGGAGCACTTGGATCTGCGACAGGATAACCAGTTGCGTTTGCATCTATATATCCTAGAATTTGCTGACTAAGTGCAGCTGGAGTCATAGCATTGTTGATAATAACTCTATAGTCTGATACAGTAAAGACATAAGGGTTTTGAAAACTCTGAGAAGACTGTAGTGCAATACTGTCAGTATTTGTATCTGCATTTAATCCTGCATAGATATCATTGATGCCGCTTCCTGCTATTCTAGCACTTTTGGCTGGATTCATGTTAATGGCTTTCATCATCTTTGGTGATGAACTACTTCCTTGAACAATCACTAGTCCCGAGATCTTCCCTGACTTAGCAGACAGTGCCGCCCCTTCCGTACCTCCTGTAAGTTTCTTGGCCGTTACACCACTAGGTGTTACATATTTTAAGTTGCCTAATTTTGTCGTATCGGTATTGCTGTCAGGGGTATCTGGAGTACCTCCACCGCCACAACCAATAACTGCAAAAGCAATCATCCCCGAACCTATTATTTGTAAAATTCCTTTTTTCATTTCAACTCCTTTGTGAAACATCATCTCATTAGACCCACAATGGGCAAGCTTTTGTCCAAACAAAATATACAAAAAAAGTGTTTGCTCAGTGTTTGCTAGGTGTAGAAAATAATTTCACCATTTACCCAAGTTCTTTTTGATCTTTGACTTGACTTGATTTTTGGCTTTTTTGATATCGTCACCAAATTTCTTCTTGAGTTTATCTTTGACCTTGTTCTCTAAATACTTGGATCCGTCAAGAGATACCTTGGGATTGTTTGTGGTGCCACGGATAGTAGCTTGTAAATCTTTACCTTTGATTTTGAGGTTTATTTTTGCATTTATGGCATTGCTTTTTTTGATTAATCTACCTTGGGGTATCCTTATATAGCTGTTTTTACTTTTTGCCTCTAGAGTGAAGTCTATTTTTTCCTTGCTGATTTTAGCATCAAATCGACTATTGTTATACTTCTCTTTTGTCAAGTCTATGATCTGGAACTGTTTGAGTGCCTTAGTTAGTTGACTTGGCAAGAGTCTGGCATTGTCCAAGGTTGCATGTAATGTTCCCGAATCTGTGTCAAGGTTATAGTTTACTTTAGCTTTGGAGATCGCATCTAGTACTTGAGGATAATCTAGCATATGCATGAGTTTGGAGACTGTTACTCCTGTAGCATCAGCTCTTAGTATGCTGTCTTGTAGAGTGAAATCTATGCTTCCTCCAAACTCTTTGCCATGTCCAGTGATGATGAGTTTTTTCTTTTTTAGCGATACTTTTCCATTGGTTACAAATTTTCCTCGAATGTCTATGGCAACTATTGGCTTAAGTTTGGCAAGATCTGCTATATCAAGCTTATAACTTGCTTCCATGTTTCCGTAAAGAAGATGATATGCCCCATCTTTGATAGCAAGATTTGCCAAAGTGCTATTGAGGCTTCCATCGAATTCTACTCTGCTATTCTTCGTATTGACGACAAGGCTTGATGTGTATTTTGTTCCGATTGGCAGGGTAATATTAAAATCATTTTCGACAAGCTTGCTATTAACTGCCGCATCTTTGATGCTGAGCTTGGCAAATATTTTTGGATTGAGAGGTGTAAACTCTGGCATATTCGCTTGGAGCGATAGCTTGCCAGAGCTGTATGGTTTTTGACCAGCTAACACAAGAAGACTTTTAATATTAGCATCTTTTATAGCTATCTGTATGTTCTTGGGATAGTTGTTGAGCAGAGAGAGCTTGTAGCGAATAGTTGAGTCCAGAGCAAATCCGTTGCCATATATCTTCATATCATTCATATTGCCTTTTGCAGTACCGAAGATTTTTATCCGTTCTTTGATGCTGAGTGTTGGCGTTTTTATCTCATTGGTGTCCAGAGTATAGTTGATGTCAAATTGCTGAGAGAAAAGATCGATATTACCCTGTGCTCTAAGTTCTATAGTATTATTGATTTTGGAAGTCATACTTATAGAGTCTGGTCTTAATCTAAACTTCTGGATTTCTATCTTCACTTTCGGAGTTTTTTTGGCAAGATAGCTGTTGAGGTATGGCAGGATTATATGGTTGCCACTACTAGTAAATATCAAAAATAATAAGCCCTGTAGTGATAGAACCAGTAATAAAAAGATAATGATGATAGTTCGCATTTACGACTCCTATAGGGAAATTGTAACATAATTTATAGCTCGATATATAAATAAACCAAAATGCAAGTAATTAAGAATCAGTTATGCAAGAATGGTTATAATTTTTACAAATTCTTATATCAGGACATTATATGAAATATATCTTTTCGATGAAGATGGCAGTGATTATGCTATTTTCGTTTGGTATGATTGTAGGCGTAGCAACATTTATTGAAAATGACTATGGCACACAGACGGCACAAGCACTTGTGTACCAAGCAAAGTGGTTTGAGTTCTTTTTATTATATTTTACCTCGATCCTTCTATACAATGTTATAAAATCAAAATCCTGTAAGCACAAGTTTCCAGTTTGTCTTTTCCACCTTTCTTTTGTCCTTGTTGCTATTGGTGCGCTGACTACTAGATACATAGGTTACGAGGGCGTAATGCATATCAGAGAGGGAAGCACAAGTAGCAGTATGGTCTCTAGTGTAACTTCTCTTCAGATAAGAGCCTCCAAGAGTGACGAGACAGCATATACTGAGATACCACTATATTTGTCATCCATGAGTCAAAATCGTCTCAGTACAGCAACTGACCTAGGTGGAAAGAAGGTCAAAGTAGAGCTTTTGAAGTATCTATCTACTGCAAAGGAGACCGTGGTAGCAGATGTTGATGGCAAGAAGCTTTTGGAGCTTAATATTTCTATCGGCAAGAAAGGAATAGTCTACTATTTGGCTAAAGGAGATACGATCGATTTTGGCAGATTTTTTGTTGGGTATGAGCAGAAAGGCCCCTCAGATAAACCGACATTCCTGATCAGTAATGATGGAGATGGGTTTAAGGTAAATTTTCCATTCGAAATAGAAACCCTCAACATGAACGACCAGAGTAGTAAAAAACTTGCAGATGGAGATAATCCATTTAGCAAGAGGATGTTGTATAGATTTGGAAAAAATGCAATTGTGCTCAAAGATGTGCATGCTAAATCCAAAGTGACAATGGTCTCAGACGGACTCAAGGCTCAACGAGGCAAATCTGAATATATGAAATGGCAGGTAAGTGTAGGGCAAGAGCAAAAAATTATAGTCACTAGACCGTTTAGAGGTGCACTTGGTAGGACTCATAGAGCTAGTTTAGATGGAGTAGATATAGAGCTAAGAGTGGGAGCCAAAATATTGAAACTCCCTTTTTCTATCAAGTTACTAGATTTTCAACTAGAGAGATATCCTGGTTCTATGACACCCGCGTCTTATGCCAGCGAAGTGGTACTCATAGATGAAGAGAAAGGTATCGAGAAACCATATAGAATCTACATGAACAATATATTAAATCATAGAAATTACAGATTTTTCCAATCCTCTTATGATCAAGATGAAAAAGGAACTGTACTTTCGGTCAATCACGACCCTGGTACATGGCCTACCTATATTGGATACCTACTGATGGGAATAGGTATGCTTTGGAGCCTGCTTATATCAAAAGGAAGATTTCAAACGCTACTGAAAAAGACTAGAAAGATTCAAGCTTCTGCATTATTGATGGCACTCATATCTTCAACTATGCTAATCCCACAAGGTGTAGAGGCGGCAACTCCTGTGGTAGACAGCTCGAAGCTGACTCGTATGCAGGCATATAATGTAGAGCATGCAGAGAGGTTTTCAAAGCTAGTTGCACAAGACCAGATGGGAAGAATGAAACCTGTGGATACGGTAGCACATGAGATTGTATCCAAGATTACTGGCAAAGGTTCTGTGTTCGGACTTACTTCTAGTCAGATATTTTTAGGCATGATTATGGAGCCATCTTTTTATCGAGATATCCCTATGATCAAGATCGGACATCCGAGAATAGCTATCAATCTTGGCTTGCCAGAAGATACAAAATTTGTCAAATTTTCAGATTTCTTTGGCGGCAAAGAGGGTGGATATATGCTTTATAAGGACACAGTAGAGTCAAGCAGAAAAAAGCCACTAGATCAGAGCCAGTATGATAAAGAGCTGATCAAAGTTGATGAACGGGTCAATGTGGCATATATGGCTTATCAAGCAACACTACTTCGTATCTACCCTATACCAAATGATAAAAATAATAAATGGCTAGATCCTATGGAGGCATTCAAGAAGCTTCCGCAAGGGAAAGCTGAAGAGGCAAAAGCACTAATCTCCTCTTATTACAATGCAGTTATCGACGCAACAAAAAGTAAAAACTGGGCGGCAGCTGATGCCGCACTTGGCAAGATAAAAGCTTATCAGTACAAATATGGTGCAGCCGTAATGCCATCTATTAGTCGTATCAATATGGAGATAAAATACAATAAGTTTGGACTATTTGCTAAGCTAGTACCTCTGTACTTATTGCTTGGAATAGTACTCTTAGTGCTTGCATTTATCAATGTCATAAAACCTAAATTTTCGATAGCTTGGGCGATGAAAGGTGCTTTGGTTATCCTAATATTTGGATTTATTATGCATGTGACAGGTATGGCACTGAGATGGTACATAGCTGGACATGCCCCATGGTCTAATGCCTATGAGTCTATCGTGTTTATTGCCGCTTCTTCTGTTTTGGCAGGCATTATGCTTGCGAGAAAATCACCTTTTGCATTGGCAGCGACAGCACTTTTGGCTGGTATTACGATGCTTGTGGCACATTTGAGTTTTATCAATCCTCATATTACAACACTTGTTCCTGTGCTTAAATCTTACTGGCTTATTATTCATGTTGCTACTATTATCGCAGGAGATGGATTCTTTGGCCTTGGCTCAATACTTGCGTTTTTGGTGTTGATACTATATATTGTTAAAGGTAAAAAAGAGAACCCAAATATAGTTCGCTCCATAAAAGAGCTAACCAACCTATCCGAGATGGCACTTATTATTGGCCTGATGCTCTTTACTATAGGGAATTTCCTTGGTGGAGTCTGGGCTAATGAAAGCTGGGGTCGTTATTGGGGATGGGACCCAAAGGAGACTTGGGCAGCAGTAACGATACTTGTCTATGCCTCTATACTACATCTTAGATTTGTGCCAAAATGGAGTTCAAATTTTATATATAACATGGCAACGACATGGGCATATTTTGCAGTATTGATGACTTATTTTGGAGTTAATTATTACCTCTCAGGGCTACACTCTTATGCTGCTGGAGATCCTGTGCCTATACCCTCGTGGGTCTATTATGCGATTGCAGGATTACTAGCAATAACAGTAGCCGCTTCTAGAAACAGAAAGCTGTCATAGCATCAAGCTTCTAGCAGATTTGCATCTGCTTAGAGGCAAGACAAATCGTTTATATCTCCTAAAACCATGCTTCAAATAGTAACAAAGCTACAATTTATCACTTTAGCTTCTATGCTTTAACAGTACCATTACCTAAACTAAGTTACTCTACCTCAGTGACAAAACCTCACTTAATTTATGAAATAAAAAGGGAAAACATGGCAGCAATGGCAGCTCCGGAAAATACTCCAGTATGGGTAAATACAGATAGATGTAAAGCCTGTGATATCTGTGTAGATGCATGTCCAGCAGGTGTGCTATCTATGCAAGCAGCACCAGGATCAACACTGGGAGCAATGATTACAATTATAGCACCAGACTCTTGTATAGGATGTAATGAGTGTGAATTGTTGTGTCCAGATTTTGCTATCTATGTATCAGAGAGAAAAGAGTTCAAATTTGCAAAGCTAACAGATTCTTCTAAGGCTAGACAAGAGGCAATTGCAAATAATGGATATAGAATACCAGTAGATTATAAGGAGGCAAACTAATGTCAGAACTAAGAGAAATTGTTTCAACTGGTAACGAGTTGTCAGCATTGGCAGGAGTGGATGCAGGCTGTACATTCTTCGCTGGATATCCTCTAACACCTTCCAGTGAAGTGATGCATAGTATCTCAGATTACTTGCCTAAAGTTGGCGGTACATGTATTCAGATGGAAGATGAGATAGGTGCTATTTGTGCTGTTATTGGTGCAGGGATGGCAGGAGTTAGAACTATGACAGGAACATCAGGTCCGGGTATGTCACTTAAAGCAGAGAACCTTGGATTGGCTCAAATGGCAGAAGTGCCTTTGGTCTGCGTCAATGTTATGAGAGGTGGCCCATCAACTGGTCTCCCTACTCGAGTATCACAAGGTGATATTGCTCAGGCAAAAACTCCATCACATGGTGACTATAAATCTATTACTTTGTGTGCAGGCAATCTTGCGGAATGTTATACTGAAACAGTAAGGGCATTTAACCTCGCGGATAGATTTATGCAGCCTGTATTTGTGCTACTAGATGAAACAATCGGTCATATGCATGGAAAGGCGATGGTTCCTACTGTCGAGGATGTAAAGAAGGGTATTGTGCCAAGAAAGATATTTGACGGTGCACCTGAAGACTACAGACCTTATGGTGTAGAACAGGATGAGCCAGCAGTGCTCAATCCAATGTTTGAAGGCTACAGGTATCACTTTACAGGTCTTCATCATGATGGCAAGGGTTTCCCAACAGAAGAGATTGAGACATGCAGAAAACTAATCGAGAGACTTTTCAAAAAAGTAGAAGATTATCAGGATGAAATTGAATCAAATGAAGAGTATCTATTGGAAGATGCAGATATACTGATTATTGGATATGGCTCATCATCACTTGCAGTCAAAGAAGCAGTAGATGTACTAAGGGCAGATGGTGTAAAAGTAGGAATGTTTAGACCTATTACACTTTGGCCAAGTCCAGAAAAAAGAATGTATGATCTTGGACAAAAGTTTAAGAATATTCTTACTGTAGAGCTAAATCAGGGTCAATACCTTGAAGAGGTGCAAAGAGCAACAGGTAGACTGGATATCAATAAGTTGACAAAAACTAACGGTAGACCATTTTCACCACAAGATATAATCGATAAAGTTAAGGAGGTATTTTAATATGGCATTTAATTACGATAGTTACTTAAGAATGGAAAAGATGCCGACACTATGGTGTTGGGGATGTGGAGACGGCGTTATACTCAAGGCTTTTATAAGAGCTGTGGATAAGCTTGGTATCTCTAAAGATGAAATGTGTATCGTATCAGGAATTGGATGTTCAGGAAGATTCTCTTCTTATGTTGATTTCAATACTATACACTCTACTCATGGAAGAACAGTTGCATATGCTACAGGAGTAAAGCTTGCAAACCCTGACAAGCATGTTGTGTGTGTAGCTGGAGATGGTGACGCATGGGCGATTGGTGGGAATCATACTATACATGGATGTAGAAGAAACATTGATATGACATTGATAGTTATTCAAAACTTTATCTATGGCCTAACGAATTCTCAGACATCACCAACTACTCCACAAGGCATGTGGACAGTTACTCAAAAAATAGGAAATATAGATCCGACCTTTGATGGTTGTGAGATTGCCATTTCTTGTGGTGCTTCATTTGTCGCGAGAGAAAATGTAACTGCTCCAAAAAAGTTGGAAAAAGTTTTTGTTGAAGCATTCAAGCACAAAGGCTTTGCTTATGTTGAGGCGATGTCAAATTGCCACATCAACCTAGGAAGAAAAAATAAAATGGTCTCTGCTATGAATAATCTTGATTGGATAGATAGCATCACAACTCCTAAAAAGAAATATGAAGCTTTATCTGAAGAAGAACAGCTAAACCTACTTCCAACAGGCATATTAAAGCAAGACACTGATGTAGATGAATATTGCGATCTTTATAAAATGATACAAGATGCACATCAAGGAAAAAGAGGGAAGATCACTCAAGATGACTTCAAGAAAAAAATATAAGGAGAAGAACCATGGGTAGAATAGTAATGAGATTTACTGGTGTTGGTGGACAAGGGGTTCTTCTAGCGGGTGAGATTTTTGCAGCTGCAAAGATTAAAGAAGGAGGACATGGTGTCAAGACGGCTACATTTACTTCTCAGGTTCGCGGTGGGCCAACTGTAGTTGATATACAATTGGACAATAAAGAAATTTTCTATCCATATGCAATTGATGGACAGATTGGATTTATGCTTTCAGTTGCTGACAAAAGCTATCAGCTATTTAAAGATGGAGTAGCAGAGGGTGGCACAATTGTTATCGAGCCAAATCTTGTATTTCCAAGTGATGCAGATAGAAAAAAGTGGAATATTGTCGAAATACCTATCATCACCATAGCCAAAGAAGAGGTTGGCAATGTAATTACCCAATCAGTAGTTGCACTGGCTATTGCCAATACATTTGCTGATGCACTTGATGAGAAGCTACTTGTTGATACTATGCTTTCAAAGGTGCCTGCTAAGGTGCATGAAGTGAACAAGATAGCATATCAACTAGGAAAGAAGTACGCACTAGAAGCGATGAAGTAGTCTTTTTATTTCATTCATTCGTTAGTTTTTTTGGAGTATCTTGGCTGTACAGCAATTAGATACTCCTGAAGCTAACCAAAAAATCCTTATAGACCTTTCTTAATCCTGTTTCATTTTCGATATAATTAAACCCGAATTATACAATTAAATATTTTATTAGGAAAAGTAATGAAGATTTTACTGATCGGTGCTGGAAATATGGGTGCCGCGATGCTCTCTGGACTAAGTGACTACGATGTCACTGTTGTGGAGTCGTATGCTCCTAGAGTAGAAGAACTTGTAATCATGTATCCAAATATAACGATTTTAAATGAGATTCCACCTATAAAAGGCTTTGTGGTGATTTTGGCTATCAAGCCCCAATCTTTAGGCTCTTTAAAATGTGACGGAGAGGCGGATGCAGTGATCTCTATACTTGCAGGAACAGCACTAGTCAGCATCAAGCAGAAAATATCAGCCAAAGCATATATCAGAGCAATGCCAAATCTGGCAGCCCTCAAAAAAAGGTCAGTTACTTCTGTATGCGGTGATGTGTCTTTGAAAGAAGATGCTTTATCAATTCTCTCAACCATAGGAAAAGCTATATGGCTAGATAGCGAGCAGCAGCTAGATATCGCTACAGGTATAGGCGGTTCCGCTCCTGCATGGATCGCTATGGTGGCAGAAGCACTTAGTGATGGTGCAGTCAATATAGGACTTCCAAGAGATAAAAGCTATGAGATCATCGCAGCCCTTATGGATGGCATGGGAGCACTACTGGAAGATGAACATCCAGCTATCATCAAAGACAAAGTCACATCCCCAGGAGGCACTACAATAGCAGGTAATGCTGCATTAGAAAAAGGCAGAGTCAGGGACAGTTTTATAGAGGCAGTAGAAGCGTGTTATGAAAGGACGAAAGAGCTCAGTTAAATTCCAATATCATTGCATATTTTTATTTGGCATTAAATGCTCTTATAAGGGCAAGAGTTTTTGTTTTGCATATTTTTGTTTTGCTATCATTAAGTACACCCTGAATCATCGCAATACCACTTGCCGCTTTTATTTCTACAACAGTATAAATATTGTCAATATTTATACCTCCAATCGCCACAATAGGATAATCAACATTTGATGCCCATCTTCTCAAGTCTTCTATGCCCACAGGATCATAGACCATCTTTTTGGAAGTGGTCTCAAAAATAGGGCCAATAGCTAGATATGAAGGCTCAAATTCCAATGCTATCTCTATTTCTTTCGGGGTATGTGTGCTAATGCCAAGCCTAAGTCCAGCACTATAAATAGCCATTATATCTGCCTCTAGTATATCTTCCTGTCCTAAATGAATACCATAAGCACCATGCCTAATGGCTAAATGCCAATAGTCATTAATGAAGAGTCTAGCATTAAATTGATTTGAGATATGGATAGCGTCCATAAGTTCTTGTTCTAGTGTGCTACCACTTAAATCTTTTATCCTAAGTTGTGCAGTTGTAATTCCACATTCATAAAGAGGCTTGAGTTTGTATGCCCTGTCTACTACTGGATAGATTCCTAGGGGCTCACTGCCACAATCTTTAAATTTCATAATATCTCCTCATCATTGATGTTGATGCCAAAATGGTGTACCGACAACAGCTGTACTGGGTGAGGCAAATTCTCGCTCTTGCATAGTTCCAGCTTTGTAGCTGATTCTGCCTGCCTCTACGGCTAGTGCAAAAGCTTTTGCCACAGCTACTGGGTCTTGTGCTAAAGCTACAGCAGAGTTGAGTAGTACTCCGTCGTAGCCCAGTTCCATCGCTTGCAAGGCATGAGAGGGTTTACCTATGCCAGCATCAACAATCAATGTTATTTTTGGAAATGCTTTCCTAATCGCTGATAAATTGTATGGATTCATCAATCCTTTCCCCGATCCTATAGGTGATCCCCAAGGCATAAGTATCTTGCAACCCGCATCGACTAATCGTTTTGCCATAACTAAATCGTCAGTCATATAGGGGAATACTTCAAAGCCTTTTTTGACAAGTATTTTTGCTGCCTCTACTGTTTCATATGGATCTGGTTGCAGATTGTATTGATCTCCTATGACTTCCAGTTTGATCCAGTTTGTGTCAAATACTTCTCTGGACATTTCTGCGATTACTATCGCTTCTTTGCTTGTGTGGCAACCAGCAGTATTTGGTAGCACCTCTACTCCCAAAGAGCGGATAATTTTCCAGAAGCTCTCTCCCGCCTCTTTGTTTACACCCTGTCGCCTGAGTGATACTGTTACAACCTGAGAGCCAGAAGCCTTGATAGACTCCTCCATAATAGCTGGTGAGGGATATAAGGCAGAACCTATAAGTAGTCTAGAGTCTATTTCTTTGTCGCCAATTTTCCATCTGTTGTTCATTTTATCCCCCACAAATAGGAGCGAGTACTTCTATTTGATCTCCGTCTCTAATGATAATTTGGCTGTATAGCTTTTTAGATACAAATTCCATATTGATAGCAACACCAGAAAACTGATCGTCAAATTTAAATTTCTTTAACATCTCTGCTATGCAGATACTTTTGTCTAGTTTTTCTTTTTTTCCATTTATACTGATTTCAATCATTTTTATCCTTTATTGCGTATACCTTCATCTAGCGCTTTTTCTATAATCGCTGGTGCCAATAACCACCCGTGGCGATAGAGTCCATTGATTCTAGTTAGTCCTTTTTTGTTTTCTATGCGGGGTAGATTGTCTCTAAAAGCAGGGCGACAGTTGGTCTCAGAGATAACTACTCTTGCTTCACCAAAGCTTGGATGCACCGTATACAATGCTGACAGCAATTCCATGGTTGATCTCACCGATATGGGTGATAGGTCTTCACTCTCTATTTCCGTAGCACCTATGATATATCGTTTTGTACCTGTAGTGGAGTTTGCTTTACTATCATTATTTCTTGGGACGATATATATTTTATATCGAGGATGCATGATCCTTGTAGGTCTATTTATATTGATCTCATCTGTCTCTACCCATAGCACCTCTCCACGCACTCCCCTGAGATCCTCAAAGTACTCCTTGGCACCAAGTCCCCTAGCATCAAATACCCAGTCAAACTGTTCCGTGCTGTTTAATAGGTGTACCTTATGAGCCCCTATACTCTTTACTTCTGTTTGCTCTTGGATAGTTATATTTGCTTGCTTATCAAAATAGTCATTAGAAAAAGATATAAATCTCTGAGCATCTATAACGCCCTCATTTTTGACCAAAAAGCCTTTTTGATGGCTGTATAAAGCTGGCTCTAGTGACTTAAGTGCTTCCTGATCCAGTGATTCTATACTCTGACTGACATCTGTTTTTTGTTTAAGCCTGCCTATAAAATGTTCTAGTTCACTCATGTCTTGAGGATGAGCAGTTATTATCGATCCATTTTGTTCATATCCATCACATAAGCCTATTTCCTTGAGTAGCGAAGGCCACAATCTGATAGAAATTTGCCCCAATTGTGAGATAATTGATTCTGCAGTCTCAAGCTCAGAGAATGGTGCTAGCATTCCAGCCGCAGTAAAACCAGCAGAGCTGATACCCTCTTTTGAATCTTTTTCAAACATAGTTATGCTGTGTTCATTGTCTTTTAATAAAGCAAGAGCAAGAACTCTACCTACTAAACCGGCACCAGCGATCGCAATGTTCACCGTTTGTTCCTATCAATTGATTCAGCAACAACATATACCTCACCACCCAACTCTTGGAATTTTTGACTCATTTCATCCATTCCTTTTTGTTTGGCAGTTTTAATATCAGTTTCTAGTGCATCAGCATAGTCTCTGACCTCTTGAGAGATTTTCATAGAGCAAAACTTAGGTCCACACATAGAACAAAAATGTGCTACCTTGGCAGCATCAGTAGGCATAGTTTCGTCATGGTATTCTCTGGCACGATCTGGATCTAGCCCGATATTAAATTGGTCAACCCATCTAAACTCAAATCTGGCTAGACTCATCGCATCATCTCTGGCTCTAGCACCTGGATGACCTTTAGCTATATCAGCAGCATGTGCTGCAAGTTTATAAGTGATAAGCCCTGTTCGCACATCCTCTCTATCAGGAAGCCCTAGATGCTCTTTGGGTGTTACATAACACAACATAGCACAACCATACCAGCCTATCATGGCTGCACCGATACCTGATGTGATATGGTCATACCCTGGAGCGATATCTGTTGTGAGCGGCCCAAGAGTATAGAAGGGTGCCTCATCACAGCACTCTAGTTGCTTATCCATATTTTCTTTGATCAGATGCATAGGTACATGACCAGGACCCTCTATGAGTGTTTGTATATCGTGCTTCCATGCTATTTTGGTAAGCCTACCTAGCTCTTTGAGTTCTGCAAACTGGGCTTCATCATTGGCATCTGCTACAGATCCAGGACGCAGACCATCACCTAGAGAAAAAGTGATGTCGTAGGTTTTCATAATCTCACAAATATCTTCAAAATGAGTATTGAGGAAATTTTCTTCATGGTGATGTATCATCCATTTTGCCATGATAGCACCTCCACGACTGACTATTCCTGTGACCCTATTGCTAGTCATTGGTACATGGTGCAATAATAAACCTGCGTGAATAGTGAAATAATCTACTCCCTGTTCTGCCTGCTCTATGAGTGTATCACGAAACACTTCCCATGTCAGATTTTCTGCTACACCATTTACCTTTTCGAGTGCTTGATAAATTGGTACAGTTCCGATAGGCACAGGAGAATTTCTAAGTATCCAGTCTCTGGTGGTATGGATGTTTTTGCCAGTAGAGAGATCCATGACCGTATCCCCTCCCCAGCGAGTTGACCAAACCATTTTTTCTACCTCTTCAGAGATAGAGGATGTGGTGGCAGAGTTACCTATGTTGGCATTGACTTTGACTAAGAAATTTCTGCCGATTATCATGGGTTCTACTTCAGGATGATTGATGTTGCAAGGAATGACAGCACGCCCTTGTGCTACTTCTTGTCGGACAAACTCTGGAGTTATTTCTGCTGGTAGATTGGCTCCAAAATTAACCCCTTTGAGTCTGGCTTCTCTATTTGTATCACTGAGATATCGTTCACTCATAGCTCTATTTTGATTTTCACGGATTGCTATGAATTCCATCTCAGGTGTAATGGTGCCCGCTCTTGCATAGTGTAGCTGAGTAACATTTTTGCCTTTTTTGGCACGAAGTGGAGTACGGTATAGTCCTGTTGATCCAGCTGTTACAAATTCTAACTGTTCGTCTGTGCTGTAGCCATTGTCTTCGGGTTTGGTTATGCGTCCTTTATATGATTCAATGTCACCTCTGTCTGAGATCCAAGACTTTCGTATAGGGCTAATCCCATCTGATACATCTATTTCCACTGATGGATCTGTATAGACGCCTGAGGTATCATAAACACAAATACTAGTCTCATTGGAGAGCTCGATTTCTCTCATTGGGACTTGTATGTATGGATATAATTTCCCAGAAACATAGATTTTTTTTGACCCAGATAGAGGCTTTCTGGTGATTATTGAATTGTCTGTAGTGAAGTTTTGTTGTTGTTTTATTGTCATATTTTTCCTTAAAATATAAAATATACTAGGAAAGAGTTTGAATATATATGGATTACGCTTGTCCATATGAGATATATGCAGTTCTCTTCCTTACGCTAGTGTTAACTAGGTCAAGTTCGGCGGGTAGATTGTCATGAGAGTCAGACCCGCAGATGACAATGCTAAAGCATTGCCGTCTGAGGTCAGACTCCTAATCTTCTCAGCTACTTATGGGTAGCACCCCGAGAGGTCGAACTGCTACTATATGCTATTTACCTTAAAAATAGCTTGTGTGCCACTTTGTTTGGTATGCTTGGATACTTGACAGCACTTTGGAAATATAAGGCGGTAACTTACCCCTTAGCCCCCAAGTTACCACCATTGGCTTTATCTTCGTAGATATATCTGTAGATAATCTTATGGTGTACCTCTATATTTTCTTCACATTTCCATCTACCTGCCATCTGTTCTGGAGACCACTGCTCTTGTTCTAAAGCATCTTTTATCTTTTCACAAAGTGTGGGTGTGAGTTTTGTTGGTTTTACTTTTTCGATGCATCGTTGTAGACTCTTTTGATGTGCTTGCTTATGCCTGTACCCTCTCTTACCTTTATGTCGTAGTATTTCTTTTGGAAACGCTACCTTGTGGGCGTCCTAGTGCTTTTGCAATAGCATTGATTGATGTGTCTTTTTTTACCCCTTAACTTTAGTAGTTGATTGTTTTTGGGTATCTTAGTCTTGTTGACTTAAATACAACAATCAATTTTTAGTTAGGGTATTCGCTTGGTATGCGAATCCGCCAATTTCAAATAAAGGAGTACATCATGCAAGTAACACTAAATATACCTGACTTTACACCACTTACATTAAATAATGATTTACAGGAGCTAAAAAAGACGATTAAACTTAGTAGTGCATTGATGCTCTTTAAAAATGGCAAGTTATCTATAGAACAAGCCAGTGACTTTGCAGATATGGCACTCTATGACTTTATGGCTGAGTGTAGTAAAAATAATATTGCTGTCATTAGCTATGATGATGCAGAACTAGCCAATGAATTACAAATGATGCAAATAAAGGGGACAGGG
>JAAXPZ010000069.1 GCA_012329065.1 Sulfurovum sp.
CTCCTTCATGCGGTTAATGTCATCCATCATAGAGAGGGTAATCCCAGCAGAGTCTCTGAAGTCATTACTCATGCTTTCCTGAGTAATCTCATAAAGCTTTTTCTCTACTAGGTTCATGACATCTGTAGCCTCTAGATTATCTTCTATGGTGACTTTTTTGATCTCTGTTGCCAAAGTCACCAGTGATCTCTTGTTTGCTTTTGCTTTGATCTCTTCCAGATAGGCTTTGGTGTTGGTAATAGGATTTGAAGAGAGAATATCGATCATTGCTACTTCATCATATTTGCCAGCAGCATGAAGCTTTTTGCGTAAAAACTCTTCATCTACTGGCTTCTCTTCTATGAAAAGGTTCTCCATCGCTTGAAAAAGATGTTGGTGAAAAGGCAGATAAAAATCATGGGGTTTGAGCTTGGCTGCGATATCTTCGAGTATCTCTGGATCAAAGATGACTGCAGAGAGAACTGCTCTTTCTATATTGAGATTATACATATTTTCCATGATTATCCGCTTCTCTCTACAAATCGCTCTACTTCAACAACAAAACGATCTACCAATTCACTCTCTGGTAGGTTGGCTACCACTTCACCTTTGACCATGACCAAACCCTTTTCTTTGCCATAAGCAATAGCTACATCAGCATGTTTGGCCTCTCCTATGGCGTTGACTACACAGCCCATCACAGAAACATCCATGGAAGTTTTGATGTGTGCTGTTCGCCTTTCCACCTCTGCAACCGCAGTAACCAGATCTGCTTCTATTCGTCCACAAGTAGGGCAGGAGATGATGTTGAGCCCCTCTTTCAATCTTCCTGAGTCTTTTAGAATCGCTTTGCCGACCCTGATCTCCTCTTCCAGCTCTCCAGTGATGGAGATCCGCATAGTGTCACCTATGCCATCAAGCAAAAGTGTGCCAAGCCCAATGGCAGATTTGATTGTTGCATGAAATATAGTACCTGCTTCCGTCACACCTAAATGAAAAGGATAGTTATTTTTAGGTCTAAGCATACGATAAGCATCAACAGTCCTGTCTACATCCGAGGCCTTAAGAGAAATCTTGATGTCTGTAAAGTCAAGATCCTCCAGATACTTTATATTATATTCTGCACTTGCCACCATGCCTTCTGCTGTGGGACCATACTTTTGGTCAAATTCCTTCTCCAAAGACCCAGAATTGACACCTATACGAACAGGGAGAGATCTATCCTTGCAAGCTTTTATGATCTCTCTGATGCGGGATTTATCACCTATATTGCCAGGATTAAATCGGATACAGTCCACCCATTTGGCAGCTTCTAGTGCAAGCTTATAGTTGAAGTGTATATCAGCGATGAGTGGCAAAGAAACCCTTTCTTTGATCTCTTTGAGTGCTAGAGCGTCTTCTATCTTGGGCACTGCTACACGCACCATATCAGCTCCAGCAAAATGTAGCCTGTTTATCTGCTCTACAGTAGCCTCTACATCATTTGTGTCGCTATAAGTCATCGACTGCACCGAGATAGGCGCATCCCCACCTACCGCGACATCACCGACATAAATTTTTTTGGTTTTTACGCGTTCTTTCAAGATTTGCCTTCATTGTAATTGTCTTATTTTATCTTAATTTATTTAACCGTAGGGGCAGATCCGTGTGTCTGCCATTAGAACGATGATAATATTTGAATTTTAATTTCATCCAGAGGGCGAACACTTAGGTTCGCACCCTACGAAAATTCCACAGGATCCATATCTATTTCTATTTCTCTACAATCAACTGCGTGAAGAGCTTTCAAAAGAGGCACTCTGCTCTTGGCTCGTAACAGTATCAGAAATCTGAATTTACTGGCAATCCTTTCTATAGGTGCTTTGCCATGTCCTACTATTTCAATATCTTTAAAGTCTTTAAGCTTCGTGACCGTATCTAGGGTGATCTTCCCTGCTTTTGTTTCATCTTTGTGAGCGATCAGTATTCGTGCTAGTGATGAAAATGGTGGATAGTTTGCCATTTCTAAAAACTCTAGTTCATCTCTGATAAATAGCTCATAGTCATTCAGATATTCTTGATAAAATTCTGCATTAGAGCTCTGCACTATCACTTCTGCTGCCTCTGCTCTCCCACTTCGTCCTGATATCTGGAACAGAAGACTCATAGCCCGTTCTCTAGCACGATAATCTGCCAGTCCAGAGATATAGTCAAGCCCCATAATGACAGACAAAGTGATATTGGCATAGTCGTGTCCTTTGCTAAGCATTTGTGTGCCTAACAACAGATGACTCTCACCACTCTCAAAGCGTCCTAATGCCTCTTTTAGTTTTTTTGCTGTTGTGATGCTATCCTTGTCAAACTGTTCTATGTTTATATCTGACACTGCATCTGATATGATCTCTATCGCTTCTTGAGTACCTACTCTCTCACTTTTTAATGGCTTGTATCCACAATTTGCACATGTATCTTTGATAGACTCTGTATAGTTGCAGTAGTGGCACTTGAGATGTCTATATCTGCGATGCAATGCCATACCTACAGAACAGTAGGGACATTTATGTGTCTTTCCACAACTCTCACAGTAGAGATACTTGAAGTTGCCACGAGTAGGCAAAAACAACAAGGACTGCTTTTTGTTATGATAATTTTGCGATACTGCCTTGAGGATTGACTCATTGATACTATCGCCCGAGATAAACTTATATCTCTTTTTGGTTTCGATATAAGGCTTATCTAGCTTGATTACATCATACTTGTGGTAGCTTGTCATGTTTGGTGTCGCAGATGCCAACACTACTTTGGCTCCTAGCTTCTGCCCCATCAGTACCGCCACATCTCTGGCATGATATCTGGGTCTAGTATGTGACTTATAGCTATCGTCATGCTCTTCATCAACTATGATAAGACCAAGGTTGCTCAAGGGTGTAAAAAGTGCTGATCTAGCTCCAGCGATGATACGAATATGATGCTCCTCTATCCCTTGTAGTATCTGTTCTTTTTTCTTTTTAGTGATTTTAGAGTGCCACATCGCTACGGTATCTCCAAAGTAAACTTTGAGGCGTTTTTCCATTTGTGGGGTGAGTGATATCTCAGGCATGAGAAAGATGGATGTTTTCCCCTCCTCTAACATCTTCGCCATAAGAGAGATAAATATTTCCGTCTTGCCAGAGCCTGTTACGCCAAAAAGGAGAGATTTGTCTTTTTTAATGATCTGTACATAGGCTTGTTGTTGTAATCGTGTTAATGTAGGGGCAGACCTATGTGTCTGCCCTTGAGAGGTGAACCCGTGTATCTGCCCTTGAGATACCAAGGCATTTTTTATACCATCTTTATCCAGAGGGCGAACACATGGGTTCGCCCCTACGGGATACGGTAAAAACAACGAAATCGCCTCCGAAAAAGAAGAGAAATAGTACTCCGAGATAAATTTGGCTATCTGCATCTGCTCTTTGCTGTAACAACTCTCTAAAACAGTGTC
>JAAXPZ010000062.1 GCA_012329065.1 Sulfurovum sp.
AGTGATTTACCATTTATTAAAAGTAATGAAGAAAGTTTTGAATATAGCACTAAACCTAATAATGAATTTCAAAAACAAATGAGAAATAAAGCACCTGAAAAACTAATGGACCACAATGCTCCAAAAAATAATGCTAAATTAGTAAAGCTTATGGAGTGCTTACCTGATGGTGGAACACCACAAGACATACCAAAAGAATTACGTCCAAAAAGTGGTTTTAAAAATACATATTGTAAATTATGGTGGGATAGACCATCAACAACAATTACTAGAAATTTAAGTACTCCATCATCTTCGAGATGTATTCATCCTAAGGCTCCTAGACCCCTGACAACAAGAGAAGGAGCTAGAATACAATGCTTTCCAGATGATTATATATTTTATGGTTCAAGAAGTTCAAAAAATTTACAAATTGGTAATGCTGTACCTACTTTTTTGTCAATTGCACTTAAAGATTCAATCAGTAAACATTTTTACTCAAGTAAATCAGGTAACAAAACCTCGCAGACGAACGGCTATGCGGGGAAATAGGGGAAATAGGTGTCAGGGAAATAGGTGTCAGGTGATGCTAATGCTACTATATTGCCTTGATGTTACACTGGTACTAGAGGGAAATAGGTGTCAGGGGAAATAGGGAAATAGGTGTCAGGTGATGCTAATGCTACTATATTGCCTTGATGTTACACTGGTACTAGAGTGAAAATATAGGGGCGATAATGATAACTCTTTTTTTCTTTACTAAAGTCACATCCAAACTTCATTGTTTAGAAATAAAGAGGATAGGCTAGATTAAAAATATCCTCTTTAACATTAAGCATAGGTGTCAGAGTATAGGGTTTTGGTGAACGCAACCTTACGATTTCTTTGCTTTTTTTGCTGCATGTTTTTCTTTTAGAGTTTTTTCTGATTTCTTTTTAACTGATTTTTGTTTATCTTGACCTTTTGCCATTGTATCTCCTTCATTTGGATTTATATATCATATAGTCTATACAATCTATGCTTAAACTTAGTATTTCGTAATAAAACCCCGATATAGTAAAACTTACAAAAATGCTAACCCATAAATAAGGACTAGGTGTCAAAATTATAGGGTCAGACCCTAAATCCTAAATTTAGGTCTCCTATAGAAATTACCAAGAGTGCCATATTTTGTGGTCTAATACACTATATTGCTACCCATTTCTGCTCCAACAGTAACTCTTTGCCGTCAAAAAGCTGCATTGTGAATCTATTTCCTGCACGATAGTTGCCAACTCCTTTTGGAGTGCCAGTCATGATGATGTCATTATCTTCAAGTGTCATAAAACTTTCGATCTCGTGTATCATTTCCGATGGCTTATATATCATCAAATCATAGTCAGCTTCTTGAGTCAATTTATTATTAATATGTAGTTTGAAATTTATATCGGAAATATCTCCTTGTAGAGGAATAAACTTGCTCAACACAGCAGATCCATCAAAGGATTTGGCTCTCTCCCAAGGCAAACCTTTTTTCTTTTGTATACTTTGTATGTCTGCTCGTGTCAGATCCAATCCTAATCCTATTCCAGCTATTTTTCCTTTTTGGATCAACAGACATATTTCTCCCTCAAATCTGCATTGGTCACCAAAATATCTTAGCTGATCAGTAATGGCCGAATTTGCTTTGTTGAATATCACCATGTTGTCGGGCATATCATTGCCAAGCTCTTCTATGTGATCGACATAATTTCTACCTATGCAGACAACTTTGCTTGGCGTTAAGTTTTGATTTTCAAATATAACTTTATTCATAATGTATCCCTCATATTTTATTATTCCAAATGATATCTTAATTTTTGCAAATATTTATAAAAATTGCTTTGACTTTTTAATAATTCTATACTATAGTTCGACCGTTTAATGCATTTGTATCGAAAAAAGGAAAAAAATGGTCATCAATAAGCTTTTTGACACTGCTATTATAGGTTCAGGTGTAGCTGGTAGCGCACTTTTGTTTACATTGGCTAGATATACGGATATTAGAAATATCATACTGTTTGAAAAATATGATGAACCAGCACTGCTAAATTCTGGTCCCAAAGCAAACTCCCAGACACTTCATGTAGGCGACATCGAAACAAATTATACTCTCGATAAGGCCAAAATAGTTAAAGCAAATGCCTCAATGATATCAAACTATATTAATCATTTTGGATATGAAGAGTCTATAGGATTTCGTAGAGACAAGATGATCTTGGCAGTAGGAGATGATGAGATCTCAAGATTAGAGCATAGATACAGAGAGTTCGCAGAACTTTTTCCATACTTTAAAAAGATGGATAAAGATGAGCTGGTAGAGAGAGAGCCAAAAATTATGGAGGGGAGAAAAGAGAATATAATGGCCTTGGGTGTAGAAGATGAGATCACTACAGTTGATTTCAAAAAGCTTAGTGAAAGTTTTGTTCAGATGGCCCTTGATGAAGACAAAAATGTACAGATGCACTACAATGAAGAGGTAGTGACTATCAAAGAGTTGGATTCATATTTTGAGATAGTGACAAAAAACAGCACCTATCAGGCAAAAACAGTAGTTGCTAACGCAGGTGCGTATTCTCTTCTGTTTGCCCAGCGTTTAGGTTATGGTCTAAATTTGGCAGTACTGCCTATAGGCGGAAGCTTCTTTTTTACCAAAAAGAAATTATTAGATAGTAAAGTTTATACTATGCAAAACCCCAAGCTTCCTTTTGCTGCAGTGCATGCGGATCCAGATATGACTGCTAACTGGAATACTCGTTTTGGCCCAACGGCATTTGCCTTGCCAAAATTAGAGAGATACAGGCAAACACACATCAAAGATTTGCTAAAAGCCATGTGCATAGACAGAGATACCCTTGAAGTTTATTATGATTTACTGAGAGACAAAATCATCAGAAAATATATATTGACCAACTTTCTTGACGAGATACCATTTATTGGTAAAAGTATATTTGTCAAAGATGCAAGAAAAATTATCCCCACACTGACTAAGAACGACCTTGAATTTGCTGACGGATACGGTGGTATGCGTCCACAAATCATAGATAAGACCAAGCATGAACTCATGATGGGTGAAGCCAAGCTGGTCAAAGGTGGAGCCATATTTAATATGACACCCAGCCCAGGCGCAAGTACTTCTTTGGCGATCGCCCATAAGGATACCGTGCAAATATGTGAATTTTTAGGTAAAGCCTTTGATAGAGACCTTCACGAAAAAGAGATTGTTGGTAAATAAAGTAAGTGTTATAATGTGCCTATTGCTACAGTTAAGTAAATACATCAAAAAGGAATTATGATGCCACTATTAGATAGTTTTACAGTTGATCACACCAAGATGAAAGCACCCGCAGTGAGAGTAGCAAAAAAAATGAGTTCGCCATCTGGGGACAAGATTACGGTATTTGACTTAAGGTTTTGCATACCAAATGAGGAGATGTTGGGCGAAAAAGCCATTCACACACTAGAGCATCTTTTTGCAGGTTTCATGAGAGAGCATCTCAATAATAAAAAAATTGAGATTATAGATATATCTCCTATGGGGTGTCGTACAGGGTTTTATATGTCACTTCTTGGCTCTCCTCACAAGAAGACAGTTGCCAAAGCATGGAAGAAGTCAATGCGAGATATTTTGAAAGTGAAATCAGAAGAAGATATTCCAGAACTCAACAAATATCAATGCGGGACTTGTAATATGCATTCACTAGCAGATGCACAGGGAGTTGCAAAAAATATTGTCAAAAGAGGCATAGGCGTTATGAGCAACAAGGCATTGCAGTTAAGTAAGAAAAAGCTTGAAGGCACAAATGCATGCTAATACTTATCCCAGTAGATAATACAGATAAAAAAAATGGCAAGATTGTATCTCTAGCGACTGTATCAAAGTGGGCTTTGATTAATTTTGACGAAGGCACGGTTAAGTCGACTAGATTTTTTGATGATCGTACTCAGTCTGGAGAAGATTGGATAGACTTTGTAGTTCTCAAGAGCAATTTTGAGAACTACATGGAGTTTATGGAAGAGGGCATGATGGTGCTCTGCGTTAGGACAGAGGAAACAATCGAGGAGATAGTGGAAGCATTTAAATTTAAAGAGCTTGATGAGGTTGGGTTTTAGCCTTTTGCCTTAAATCCCTCTTTGCTTTTACAATGATGAGCCACAAAGCAGTCATCACACCTTGGCTTGAGTGCTTTGCATATATATCTACCAAAAAGTACCATTGCCTGATGTAATAAATGTAGGTCTGTTTTAAACTTTTTACTCAGCTCCTCTTCACACTTAGTGGCAGTTTTGGCATCACTGAGCCCTAGACGATGAGCCACTCTAAATACATGTGTATCCACTGCCATGAGGTTTGCTCCTGTATATTCTATCATGACGACATTTGCAGTTTTTTGACCTACACCAGCTAGCTTCATTAAGTCCTTTTGTTCTAGAGGTATCTTTCCATCAAAATTTCCTATGACACTTTGAGCCATTTTGATTAAATTCTTTGCTTTGTTGTTAAAAAATGAACAGGTTTTTATGTAATTCTTTACAATGTCTAAGTCTGCATTTGCAAGTGCTACTAAATCAGGATATGCTTCAAATAGGGCTGGAGTGATTATATTGACTCTTTTGTCTGTACATTGGGCTGATAACATTACTGAGATTAGCAGTTCATAAAGATTACGATACTGCAGTTCCGTGACAGAGTCTGGATACTCGCTTAGAAATAGAGTCTTGATCTCTTCTATCTCTTTTCTGGTCGCTTTTTTGACTTTCGGCATATATATCCTATTGTTAGAGATTCCCTTTGGTTAATTGTTTATTTAACTTTGAGAGATATACTATCAGCACCTATATTAAAATCAAGGAATAAAACAATGAAAATGATAAAAAATACACTATTAGTGTTGGCATTGAGTGCAACAGTAATAACTGCAGGAGATGTTTTGGCGACAGTAAATGATAAAAAGGTTACGACTAAAGATGCAGAGAGATTCATAAGAGCTTCGAATCCACAGCAGACACTTTCTTCACTCAGCGATAGCGATAAAAAGATTGTCACAGATAGACTTATAGAGAGAATACTTTTTATCGAAGCTGCCCAAAAAGCTGGTGTAGAAAAAGCAGAAGAGTTCAAGAAAGCACTAGCAGTCGCAAAAGATGAGCTAATGATCAATCAATGGATGAAAAACCAGTTTGAAGCTACAGTTGTTAGTGATGGAGAGGCTAAAGATTTTTATGAAAAAAATAAAGAGAAATATCAAAAGCCAGCACAGGTTCGCGCCAGACACATTCTACTCAAAGAAGATGAGGCAGGAGCAAAAAAAATCGTAGAAGAGCTCAAAGGACTTAAAGGCGATAAGCTAAAAGAGAAATTTATAGAGCTTGCCAAGAGTAAGTCTGAGGGGCCAACAGGATCAAAAGGTGGCGACCTTGGATTTTTTGCTGATGGTCAGATGGTGCCAGAGTTTTCTAAGGCCGCTTTTGCATTAGAAAAAGGAAAGATTACAGAAGCACCAGTCAAAACAGACTTTGGCTACCATATAATCTATATAGAAGATAAAAAGGACGCAGCACAGGTTCCTTATGATCAAGTCAAAGAGCAAATTGTTCAGAATCTAAAGCAGACACAGTTTAGAGAGATGATAGAAAAAAGTGCAAAAGAGCTTAAGAGCAAAGCTAAAATTGTAATCGAAACAGAGAAGAAGTAATTAGCAATTATAGATTTTTTGGCTACAATTTGACAATTAAAGAAGATAAGGAAGTTTGATGAAAAAAGTAATGCTTGTGTTTGCACTGCTAGTTACTATGGGGGTATCAGCTAAGACTATTGCCACCGTAAATGGTTACGCTATTGATGAAAAGGAAGCAAATGCATTTTTGAAGATAGCAACAAAAGGCAAAGTTACCTTTAGTAAACTTAGGAAAAAAGATAAAATATCATTGGTTGAGAGGCTAGCGGTGGATAAGCTTGTTTTGAAAACAGCCCTAAAAGAGGTCTCCAAAAAAGAAAGAGATAATATTGTGGCAGGGTTTTGGCTACGACAAAAAGCTTCTAAATTTAAAGTAAGTGATAAAGATGTAAAAGATGCCTATAAGGAGAATAAAAAATACTTTAAAGACAAAAAAGGAAAGATCATCCCTTTCAAAGAAGTAAAAGAGATGATCAGAAACTCCATAGCCCAGAAAAAAGCGGTCAAAAAAATGATGGACAAGGCTAAGATAGTTATGGGTGGTAAGGTTATCTCTTCACCCAAAAAGAAAGTAGGCAAAAAGACAGTCAAGTCTACAAGCACTGCAAAAAATAGCGGAAAATATTCTCGCTATACAGTAAAGAGCGGCAATACACTTTCTGGGATTGCACAAAAATATAAAATAAGTATTAAAGAGCTACGCAAGATGAACAGTATGGGTGAAAAAGCTATGATTAAGATAGGACAGAAACTAAAAGTGCCAGCCAAATAAAGGATACAGTATGTTCAGTAGGGTATCAGAATTTTTGAGTCCTGGCATTGTTTCTGGAGATGATTTGCAGAAACTTTTTGCAGACGCCAAAGAAAAAGGTTATGCCATACCTGCTGTAAATGTTGTAGGTACAGATTCTCTAAATGCTCTTCTGGAAGCTGGTAAAAAAGTATCATCACCAGTCATTGTCCAGTTTTCTAATGGTGGTGCAGCATTTTATGCAGGAAAAGGCATAGAATCTGATAAAGCAGCCATACTTGGTGCCATCAGTGGTGCACAGCATACACATCTTTTGGCGGAAGCTTACGGTATTCCAGTGATTCTTCATACAGATCATGCGGCGAGAAAGTTGCTTTCTTGGATAGATGCTCTCTTGGATGCTAGTGAAACGCATTATGCAGCACACGGAAAACCTCTCTATTCTTCACATATGATTGATTTGAGTGAAGAGCCACTAGAGGAGAATATCGCTACTTGTATAACTTATCTTGAGAGAATGTCTAAAATAGGCATGACACTAGAGATAGAACTAGGTGTAACAGGCGGAGAAGAGGACGGGGTAGATAATACTCATATAGACAACGCATTGCTCTATACTCAGCCAGAAGAGGTAGCGTATGCATATGAGCAGTTGAGCCAAATTTCAAATCGTTTTACTATCGCCGCATCATTTGGCAATGTACATGGTGTATATAAGCCTGGAAATGTCACTCTCACTCCAAAAATACTAGATAATTCTCAAAAATTTATAGAAGAAAAATTTTCTATACAGAAAAAACCTGTAGATTTTGTATTTCATGGCGGTTCTGGTTCTGAACTTTCAGACATTAGGGAGGCTATCGGTTACGGAGTGATTAAAATGAATATCGATACTGATACACAGTGGGCATACTGGAATGGAGTCAGGCGATATACTGATAAATACAGAGGATACCTACAGGGGCAGATAGGAAATCCAGACGGTGAAGACAAACCCAACAAAAAGTTTTATGATCCTCGTAAATGGCTAAGAGCAGGTGAACAGTCTATGATTTCAAGGCTTGAGCAGGCTTTTGATGACCTAAATTGTATCGGTAGATATTAATTACTCAAGCAAATCAATCTAGAAATCATCCAAATCAATACTTGATTTGGCATAGTTAGAAACATTACTCTCGAAGAAGTTGCTTTTGACATCATTCATGCCTAGATGTTTACTGACTAGCTTCTGTAGATAGGTTGTCTGCGACTCTTCAAATATAGGATTTAGTCCTATTTTCCTTAGTCTATCATTTGCGTAGTTGTATACTGTCTGCTTCATTAATTCTTTTGTTATGCCCATGATAGGGAAAGTATCTAGCAGATAGTTTCCATACTCAAGTTCTATATCTACAGCCTCTTGAATCATTTTGTATGTTAGGTCTATAGTGTTGCTGTCTATAGAATTTTCTTTTCGTATGGTCTTAAATATGTTTGCAAAAAGAGGCAAATGTGTATTTAACTCATCTCTAGCTATGAATTTGATCATATCTCGAGCACCTGGTACTTTGTCACCTAGCACATAGATGTAGGCAAAACCGAGTAGAAAATATATCCCCTCTAGGTTGACACTTGCCATAGCACTGGCAAGCATTTTGTCTACAGAACCACCTTCTATGTGTCTTGCAAACTGCTCTGCTATCCTCATATTTTTGTTATTTAATGCTACATCATGCTTGTAGAGATTGAATACCTCTTCTGAGTTTCCGCAGGCGTCTAGTAGCACAGCATAGCTCTTGGAGTGGTTGACTTCTTGCATCATCTGCAGGGTGATAACTGATTTAAGAAGTCTATTGTTGGCAAGCTGTCTAAAATCACTAAGATACTCTTCTTGTGCTGCGTCATTGAAGCTGAGTTGTGCAAATGTCATCTTGTATATAGACTGCTCATTGTCAGTAAGTGCATCAAAATGTTTTTTCTCTGCTGAGGTGTTTACCTCGGATGGGAACCATGTATTAGCGTTCATAAGGTCATAAATTCTACTATCCCACTTGTATTTGGAGCGATTAAAATCAACAAAACCTGTCGGCGTGCCACCAAATATTTTTTCATCTAATATTTCTTCCCCGTTTGGGTTATAATAATGTTTTGAATCCATAAATTTCTCCTATTTGAAATTTGCTTAAGATAGTATTCTACTCTTCTAATGATTTAGATTGGTTGATAATGCTAGAATATCTAAAAAGAAAAAAGGCATTATAGAGATGTTTCAGCTGCCTAGCCCTATAGAGATAAGATCTATTAACGATATTACATTTTATCTTAAACGAGAGGATTTAATAGATAGTGAGTTTTCTGGAAATAAGGCTCGTAAGTTTTACTATTTTCTCCAAAATGATTTTCCCCATATTCAGAAACTTGTCTCTTATGGTTCTGCCCAATCAAATGCTATGTATTCACTTTCGGTATTGGCTAAAATTAGAGGATGGAAATTTGAGTATTTCGTTGATCATGTAGCCGATTATTTGAAGAATAATCCTCATGGAAACTATAAAGCCGCATTAGATAATGGCATGAAAATCATTGAAAAGGTGGGGCTAATCCCTCGTGACTACTCAGAAGAAGTTCTCTTCATAGAAGAGGGAGGAAGACAGATAGAGGCAGGGTACGGTATCAAATTACTAGCCCAAGAAATTAAGAATTGGCAAAAAGAACAAGGTATAGTGGAGCTAAATATTTTTCTGCCTTCTGGCACGGGGACTACAGCTTTGTTTTTGCAGAAAAACCTTTTAAAAGGGCAACCACAAGGGATTGCCACTACAGTATATACGTGTGCTTGTGTGGGTGACAGTATATATTTAAAAAAGCAATTTTTGGACTTAGAGAAGGATGAAACAATGCATCCAACCATACTCTCTTTAGATAAAAAACATCATTTCGGAAAGCTTTATAAAGAAAACTACAAAATTTGGCTAAAATTACAAGAACAAACGGGGGTGATTTTTGACCTACTCTATGACCCTTTGGGATGGCGAACATTGTTAGCACATCCTAAGGTTTTTGATAAGCCTACGCTTTATATACACCAAGGTGGTGTGTTGGGTAATGAAAGTATGCTTCCAAGATACGAACGAAAATATGAGGACATAGAGGGGTCTGGTGATTTGTGATTTGTTGTGCAGCAATGAATCATGAATAACCTGACCCCGAATCTCGCAATAGGAGAAAAAATGAAAATATTTTACAGTAACGATGATACATTTGAAGCAAATTTCAATGAACTTTTAGCACGGGGCAAGATGGACATAGAGGGTGTGACAAGC
>JAAXPZ010000020.1 GCA_012329065.1 Sulfurovum sp.
AGCACTATACTTGGACTACTTAAGATCAGTACGAAATATTATAATCCAAAAGACGATCTTTTTTCCAAATAACTCCAACACATAGAATAGCCAAGCATCAGTACAAATAAGGCTCCCTCGTACTCATAGCCAAACATTCCATGAGTTAATCCTAAGAAAATATATCCAAAGATAAGAAGAAATCCAATGTTTGAAGGCATATTTGCTTTGTATTTCCTTCTCCATATAAGTAATGGCACAAGAAGGATCCCAATATATGCCAAAACACCAAAAACTCCAGCATTAACCATATGTGTAATAAGCTCATTATGTAAATGCGAATGCCTTCTAATTTTTGATGCAATACCTTTATCATCTATGTATTGCGATGCTACATAATTTGCATTTCTATATCCATGACCTATCACAGGAGCATCCAGAAATGCTTTCCATCCAGCCTTGTACATCTGAAGCCTTTGACCGACACTGCTCTCTTGTCTGTGTATCTCATGGTCTATATTTGCAATTCTAGCAGTGGCTGTTTTTGTAAAAAAAAGATTCGATCCTAAGACAAAGATCATCAGTAGTGAGGCGACAAAAGCCCTCTGGAATCTTTGTCCATTTTGGTAGGCAAGCCAAAGAAGCACAGGTATCAATAAGATCATAGCGAGCATAGAACCTCTCGATCCCGACAAAGCCACAGCAGTGACACCCGCAACCACCGCAGCCAAACTCCATCGATATTCCCCGGTATCCTCATTCCACACATCAGAAAGAGCCACAAACAACATCACGACAGCGATATCCCCGAAGGTATTGGGATTATACATTCCGGAAAACCTACCACTGCCGTTTGAAAAAATATAGTCTCCAAGTGCAATAAGCCCTGCTACCAAAACACCCAATTTAAAATGATAAAGCATCTTCTTGGCAGGAACCTCGGCATAGACAAGAGCCACACCAACTAAGGGGGCAAAGAGGAAGTAGGATATCCGACTCAAATGTCTCCAATCATTACCTATCTCATGTGAAAACACGACAGAAAGTGTCATCACAGCGAAGTATCCGAGTGTGAGCCAAGAAAAAAGCCTTAATGGGGGGTAAGTCAAGGGGTTAATTTTTTCTTTTGATATAATGTATCCACCAATAAATACTAGCAATACAAAAATAATAATAGACAAAGGCTTCACTGTCAAGAGTAGCACTGGAAACGCCAAAATCAACCAATAAGCCATACTCTTCACATGACTGCTAATCATCTATGCTCGCCATCCCAAAATTTCTCCTAAAAGCTTCACTCCTGCTCACCTCATCATATCTGCCGTATGCAACTACCCTGCCCTGCTCTAGCACTAAAACTTTATTGCATGTAGCTATAGTTGTCAGGCTGTGTGCTATTACTATGCTTGTTTTCTCGCTCATTACCTGTTCCAAGCTCTCCTGTATCATGCTTTCTGTATTGGTATCGAGTGCAGAGGTTGCCTCATCTAGTATGAATAGTGATCCATTTTTATAGATTGCTCTAGCTAGTGCTATTCGCTGCCTCTGTCCACCCGACAAGCTGTTGCCAAACTCTCCTGCTAGCTCCTGATCGCCACCTATAGAGTCATATATAAATCCACATTCAGCTCTGTGTACCGCCTCTTTGTATCTTTTTGTATCCATTGTTTCACCATATAAAATATTGTCCTGTAGTGAGATGTTGAATACACCTGCATTTTGGTTGACATATGATATTTGCTGTCGTATGGCGTGAAGCGAATATTCATTTTGGTCTATACCGTTAATCCTGATGACTCCCTTTGAGTACTTTCCAAAGCCAAAAAGCAAAGATATGATACTGCTTTTGCCTGCTCCACTTTTACCCACTATAGCTACCCTGTCACCATCCTCTATCTCAAATGAGATATCACTTAATATCTGAGTATCATCAATACTGTAGTTTACTTCATCAAACACTATATTGTCTATTCGATCCAACTCTTCACTCTTACCTCTACTGCTCTCCAATGGCAGATCAAGCACTTTTTCTATCCTCTCCACATATCCATTGAGTGCAAACAGAGCCATATAGTTCTGTGTCAAATTTTTGATAGGAGCATAAAGCATCATCAAGGCTACCATAAATGCGAAGAAATCCCCAGCACTCATACTACCATCTATCACGAAATGCCCACCTGCATATATAACAATTGCGATAGATACTGCTATAAAAAATTCCATGAACGGTGAGGCAAGGAGCTGATATTTTGCCAACTTGATCTGGTAGTTTTTATATCTCTGTAAAAAATTTGAAAAAAGTAACCTCTCATGGTCTTCCCTGTTATATACTTTTACTAAATCAAAATTATTGAATGTCTCATTTATACGATTTGACATCTGCGATACCATATCTTCTGAGCTGTCTGTGTGTCTTTTAACTCCTTTGCCTAAAAGCCTTACTGGTATTATCATCAAAGCACCTACAGCAACTGCAAATATCGATAATCTCCAATCAGCATACACTATTACAATAATAAGTGCCAATATTGTCAAAGAACTGATGATAAGCTGGGGGATGGTTTTTGCTACTGTATTTTGGATATTTAGCACCGTCTGTATGAGGATAGCATTTATATCACCTGTTGTGATATTTCTCACAGAAGAGAACTCTGCCTTTCCAAGATGAGAAAATACCGTATCTCTCAGTTCATTTGCCACAGATACACCTATTTTGCTTGTTAGGTACGAAGATATAAATCTAGATATACCTCTAGTCATAAAAAGTGCTATCACTATCAGAGGAAGCACTGCTAGCATCAACTCATCTTTGGCTATAAAAATATCGTTGAGTATGTGTTTGAATATATATGCTGTCAATGCACTAGTAGCTGCTACAAGTGTCATAGCTACAAAAATAACTATAAAGAGTTTTTTATACTTGAGAAGATAAGGAGTCAAGAACCTTATCCCACGCCAAACATCCATTTTGACTCTTGATTTATTTCTCAAATTTTATCCTCTTCCATCTATTATAAAGCCATAGCCACTGCGTAGGTTCTTTGCTTATTTGTGCTTCTATAATATCCATATATTTTTGAGTCATAATAACTATCTGTTCATCTTTGGACATTGTATCCTCAAGCTCCACTTCTACAGAATCATTAATAGTTATTTCAAACTTCTCAAAACCTACTCTAGTGATAAATATAGGCACTATCAAAGGGTTATACTTTAGCTTAAGTACGGCAATAGCTTTGCTTGCTGTTGTTGCGTGACCAAAAAAGTTGATTATCACACCATTTGGCGGCTGCACAACTTGATCTATCATCAATGATGCTATCTCGTTTCGTTTCAATGTTTTTGCTAATGACACTACGGAGCCTTGATGCCTGAGCATTTTACTTCCATATCTTTGCCTAAAAGGAGTTATAAGCATATCATCAATCAAACTATTTGAGCTATCCTTTGTCACATTTACAACAGGAAAACCATGCTTTCCCAAGAACTGACCCAAAAGCTCCCAGTTGGCATAATGTGCGGTTATGAAAAGTATGCCCATTTTTGAAACAGAACGAGTCTGCTCAAGTCTTGCTATAGCTTCACCTTTGTTTACTATTGAAGAGTCTATATCTAGCCTATTATTGTATAACAGAATCGTTTCAGCTAAAGCTCTTGATGCCTGTACATAAACTTCTATGCCACTTTTCTCTATATCCTTACTAGCTTTTTCAGGAAATCCTTTTTTAATATTTGAGTGCATGATAGATACTCTTTTAGGCTTATACCAATAATAAAATTTAAATATCCATCTACATAATCCATAAATGAAGTTTTTTGGCAACATTTTACCAAGTAATAAAAAAAATTTAATCACATAATACTCTGCTCTTTGCTTCATAGGCCTACTTTGTAGTATAATTGGCAATATTTTACCAAAACTATACATTAAGGCTTATGATGATCTGTATATTTGATTGTGAGACCATACCCGATATCGACTTGATTCTTCAAACATTCAAAAGTGATAAAGAGAGTGAACTAGATATCATCAAAGACGCACAAGAGCAGCATGCAAGTAGATACAATACTACTTTTCTCCCTCTGCCGTACCATAAAATTGTAGCCCTATCAGCAGTAGTTGCTGATGAGTTTGGCAGATTTATCAAAGTTGGTGATTTTGGTGAGAAGAAGGATGATGAAGAGTCTATCATTAGGCACTTTTTCAGCTTTATAGAGGAGAAAAATCCAAAACTTGTATCATTCAATGGTAGAGGTTTTGATATGCCTATGCTTTTAATCCGTGCTATGAAATACAACATCAGCTTCCCAGCATGGTTTGACCAAAACAATCCAATGTTAAATAAAACAAAGTGGGAAAACTACAGGCAGAGGTTTGCTGAGGGCTTTCATCTAGATCTGCTCGACTCCATGGGTAGCTTTGGGGCCGTACGCAATCTCAAGCTAGACACCTTATGTACTATGGCAGGAATACCTGGTAAATATGATGTTAGCGGTGATCAAGTGCTGGATTTGTATTATGACGACAAACTTGAACTCATCAAAGAGTACTGCCAGTCAGATGTTCTCAATACCTATTGGCTTTATCTCAAATATGAGCTATTGCGCGGTGACCTAAATATAGATGACTACTATTCATTCATACAAACCATGAGAGACAATCTGCCAAATCTAGGCTATCATAAGGCATTTACAGAAGCTATAGAGCAGGAGCTTGGCAGATATGAAGATTTACAGTAAGGCTATTATGTTATAATCGCGTTTATTTAATCAAGAAACGAGAAAGCACAATGTCTAATGGAAAAATAGCGATTGTAGATTATAATATGGGCAATCTAGGATCGGTGTTTAATGCTTTTGTAAAAGTAGGAGCCTCAGCAGAGCTTGTATCTGATCCAGATAAATTAATAAATTATGATAGGGTTACACTCCCTGGAGTCGGTGCTTTTCCAGATGCCATGGATCACCTCCACAGTAATGGCATGAGTGATGCTATTAAAGAATATTCCAAAAGCGACAGACCCCTAATGGGTACATGCCTTGGTATGCAGCTTCTATTTGACAGCTCAGAAGAGTTTGGGTACAGCAAGGGACTCGGGCTTATTCCTGGCAAGGTAGTAGCGTTTGACGAAAGTAAGTTCGACCATAAGCTCAAAGTCCCACACATGGGATGGAATGAGATGTTTTGCAGGGGTCTGACCTCAAATGATTTGTTGCAAGGCAATGAATCGTTTGCGGGTCTGACCCCTACAAAATCAAATGATTTGTTGCAAGGCAATGAATCGTTTGCGGGTCTGACCCCCACAAAACTCTTTGACGGGCTGCCTGATGATTTCTATCTATATTTTGTCCACTCATTCCACGCAGTGTGTGATGACAGATATGCCATCGGAAAAACATATTATGGTTATGACTTCGTCTCAGCAGTACAAAACGAAAATATCTACGGTTTTCAGCCCCATCCAGAAAAAAGTCACGATATGGGGCTGAAGATCATAGAGAACTTTACAAAACTATAGGGGAAAATATGCGATACCAATACTATTTACTCATTGCTGAGGGAGGAAACTAAATGACAATACTACCAGCCATAGACCTAAAAGACGGCAAAGCAGTAAGACTAAGCAAAGGACTCATGGAGTCTGCCAAAATATACAGTGATGAGCCGTGGCAAGTGGCTAAACGATTTGAAGAATTAGGGAGTGAGTGGGTTCACTTGGTTGACCTTAACGGGGCTTTTGCAGGAAAACCTGAGAATCTGGAGCAAATTAAAAAAATTCGTGAGAATTGCAATCTAAAACTTGAGCTCGGTGGTGGTATTCGTGATGAAGAGACTATTCAGATGTATTTGGATTTAGGAATTGATAGATTGATTCTTGGCTCTATTGCAGTTAAAGAGCCTGAGTTTGTTAAACAGATGGCTAAGAAGTATCCAATCGTTGTAGGAGTTGACGCAATTGATGGCATGGTAGCTGTAGAGGGCTGGGCAGAGACCTCTGATATGAAAGCAACCGACTTGGCACAAGAGTTTGCCTCTTGTGGTGTAGTAGCAATCATCTGTACTGATGTAAGTCGTGATGGCATGATGACAGGAGTCAATATAGCGTTTACAAAGTCGATACAAGAGACCTCAGGACTCGAGACCATCGCATCTGGCGGACTCAAAGATATGAATGACATCCATGCTCTTGTGGAAGCAGGAATTGATGGCACAATTGTAGGCAAGGCATTCTACGAAGGAACACTCGACCTAGAAGAGGCATTTAGAGTGGCAAATGACAGATAAGTATCAAGAGCTTACTATTACACTAGATGATAAGTTTATTGACCTCATAAGTGATTTTGTTGCCAATATTTATGGAGATAGCATCGAGATAGGCAAAGGCAAAATTATTGTGCGTAGCGAAAATGATATAGTGTATGTCAAAAATGCAGTCGAATCCCTATCTGATACGCTTGGCGAGAGCATAACTCTAGTCTGCAACATCAAAGAACTAGACAACCATGACTGGGTACAAAAATACAAAGACTCCATTCAGCCTATTGAAGCAGGCAAGTTTTACATTCACCCAAGTTGGCACGACCTTGTTGATGGAAAAATCAATATCATTATTGACCCCGCATTGGCTTTTGGCTCAGGTCACCATAGCACAACATCCTCCTGTCTCGAAGCCATAGAAGAGCATGTAGACAATAAACATACTATTCTTGATGTTGGGTGTGGCAGTGGTATTTTAGGTCTGGCTGCTAGTAGGCTAGGTGCTACGGTTGACCTCTGCGATACAGATCCGCGCTCCATCGACAACACTAGAGCAAACTTTGTACGCAATGATGAAAGCTACCGCAGTCTTTGGGAAGGCTCTGTTAACAAAAGTAAAGCAGAATATGATATAGTTCTCGCCAATATTATTAGTGATGTACTCAAGGCTATAGCTTCGCCTTTGCAAGACAGGGTAAAGGCTGGTGGCATATTGATTGTTTCGGGCATATTGGACAAAAAAGAGTCTATTGTGCTGGATGCATACTCCACGCTAACACTTATAAAAAGAAAACAAAAAGAAGAGTGGGTAACACTCATTTATAAAAAGGAAATTAATGGCTAATCAACCAAACAACCAAGAAGACCAAGATAAGAAAAACAGTAACTTCTTCAACGATAACCCCTTACTAGCATTTGCACTTTTTTCTATTGTTATTATCCTAGTATTCAAATCTTTTGTGGGTGACAGTGATGGTCTAAACACCATGTTCAACAAACAAAACTCACAAATACAACGGGTCACATATTCAGAGATTAAAAAGTTGATCTCTGATGGAGATATCACTAGTGTAAAACTCACGCCAAGAACAATCGAAGCGATCAGTGGCGAAGGTGCTGGCAAAACTAAATATATCGCAGAAAATATCCCTGCAGTAGACAGAGAGCTTATACCACTATTAGAAAAAAAAGAAATCAAGTATGAGGGTGTGCTTGGTGGTGGCTTTGTGTCTGAGCTACTCGGTACACTTTTGCCATTTTTGATTCTTATTGCTATATGGCTATTTATTGTTAAACGCATGTCCAAAGGCATGGGTGGAGGCATACTTGGAGTTGGCAAAGCAGACAACATGATAAATTCGGAGAAGCCAGATACCAAATTTGACGATGTGGCAGGTGTAGATGAAGCCAAAGATGAAGTTATGGAGATAGTAGACTTCTTAAAGTATCCAGAGAGGTACATAGAGCTTGGAGCAAAGATACCCAAGGGAGTTCTTTTGGTAGGACCTCCAGGTACAGGAAAAACACTATTGGCAAAGGCTGTAGCAGGTGAGGCATCTGTGCCATTCTTCTCCGTAAGTGGCTCTAGCTTTATGGAGATGTTTGTTGGTGTTGGTGCCAGCAGAGTTAGAGATTTGTTTACACAAGCCAAAAAAGAAGCTCCTTCTATTATTTTCATTGATGAAATAGATGCTATTGGCAAAAGTCGTTCAGCTGCTGGACAGATGGGGGGACATGATGAGAAAGAGCAGACACTCAACCAGCTCCTAGCAGAGATGGATGGTTTTGGTACCAATACTCCAGTTATAGTTTTGGCAGCCACCAATAGACCAGAGGTACTAGATGCTGCACTTTTGAGAGCTGGAAGATTTGACAGACAAGTACTAGTAGACAAGCCAGATCAAGAGGGAAGATTGGCGATTTTGAATGTTCATATTGTAGGTGTAAAGGTCGCAAAAGATGTAAACCTAACACTCATAGCCAAAGCAACAGCTGGTTTGGCTGGAGCAGATCTGGCAAATATCATCAACGAAGCCGCCCTGCTTGCAGGAAGAGCCAGTAAAAAAGAGATAAACCAAAGTGACTTTATGGAGGCGATTGAGAGAGCCTTTGTCGGACTTGAGAAGAAAAATAGAAAAATTAACGAGCTTGAGAAGAAAATCGTAGCGTATCACGAAAGTGGGCATGCTCTAATGGCAGAGATTACCAGAGGAGCTACGAGAGTATCCAAAGTTTCCATCATCCCTAGAGGACTGGGGGCACTAGGCTACACATTACACCTACCTGATGAAGAAAATAGATTCCTCAAGCAAAAACATGAACTTCTTGCAGAGATTGATGTTCTTCTGGGTGGTAGAGCAGCCGAAGAGGTGTTTTTGGGTGAGATTAGTACTGGAGCAGGAAATGATCTACAAAGAGCAACTGCTATCATCAGAGATATGATCGCGGTCTATGGCATGAGTGATGTAGCAGGTCTCATGGTACTTGAAACTCAACATGGTGGCATGTTCCTTGGTGGTGGACAACGGGTCAAAGATTATAGTGAAGTAATGGCAGAAAAAATAGATAACACCATAAAAGCAATGCTTGACGAACACTATACACATGTTAAGAAATCACTTACAGAATACACAGGAGCGATAGAAGGTATGGCTGCGGTTCTTCTAGAGATAGAAGTAATCGAAGGAAGCAAAGTAAGGGAAATCATCAAAGAGTATGAAGAGTCCAAAGGCATGAAATCCAGACTAGCACATGGTCACAAGGTAGCCAAAGAGGAGCGAGACAAAGCAGATTTTCAGCAAGAAAGTAAACACAGTAGTAACAAACAAGATAAAAAATCACAAGAAGAAGAGAAGTAATTTTCAAGTATAATACCTCAAATACAAAGGAGAACAGATGAGCTACACAATCAATCATAAGCAAAAACAGTTTAACAAAGTAGTCTCTATTCTCCTGCTGTCCTTATCCCTCTAATCGCCTAGGCGACTAACCCTCCAACAACATATTTTAAGTAAATCAAGTCTTCATGACTTTCAGATCAATAAGGTAAAAGATGAAAAAAGAAAAAATCATTATTTTTGATACCACGCTAAGAGATGGAGAACAGAGTCCAGGTGCTTCTATGAATACAAGCGAAAAAGTACAGATCGCTTCACAGCTAGAGAGATTGGGCGTAGATATCATTGAAGCAGGTTTTGCAGCAGCTAGTCCAGGGGACTTTGACGCGATTGACAAAATAGCACAAAGAGTAACAAAGTCTACAGTCTGCTCACTTGCAAGAGCTATAGATAGCGATATCAAGGTAGCTGCTGGAGCAATAACCAAGGCAGCCAAAAAACGCATACATACCTTTATAGCTACTAGTCCCATACATATGGAATATAAGCTCAAAATGAAGCCTGACGAGGTGATCAAAAGAGCAGTGAGGGCCGTAGAATATGCTAGAGAGTTTACAGAAGATGTAGAGTTTAGCTGTGAAGACGCAGGGCGAAGCGATATTTCATTTATGAAAGAGATATGTGACGCCGTCATAGATGCGGGTGCAAGCACTATCAATCTCCCTGATACTGTCGGTATCCGTATGCCATTTGAGATCGGAGATATGGTTTCACAGATGCATGCACATATGGGTCATAGGGCTATCATATCTGTACATAATCACAACGATTTGGGTCTTGCAGTTGCAAACTCACTCGAAGCTATCATGCATGGTGCCAGACAAGTTGAGTGTACGATCAACGGTCTTGGAGAGAGGGCTGGTAATGCTGCACTAGAAGAACTTGTGATGGCGATGAAGGTCAGAGAAGATTATTTTGATGCTTTTGAAACAACGATAAACAACAAAGAGATATATCCAGCTAGCCGACTTATAGCTACTATTACAGGTATCGAACCACAGCCAAACAAAGCAATAGTAGGCAAAAATGCCTTTGCTCATGAAAGTGGTATCCATCAAGATGGTATGCTCAAAAACAAAAAGACTTATGAGATATTCTCTCCTGAAGAGATTGGATTAGATCTAGAAGACACTTTGGTGCTTGGCAAACATTCTGGACGAGCTGCATTCAAAAGCAAGCTAGAGAAGCTTGGATTTAGCATCAGTGCAGAGGAGCTGAATAATGCTTTTGACCGATTCAAAGAGCTTGCAGACAAAAAGAAAGATATCTATGATGATGATATAAGAGCACTTGTTATCAGCGAAATAGGTAGAGTTGCAAAAACCTATGAACTAGTAGCTATGCAGCTTATGGACTCCACTGGTGGTGTACCTAGTGCCGCCATCACTATTAGACACGAAGACGAAGAAACTACAGATGCTGGAATTGGCGGTGGTACTATCGATGCTGTATTTAAAACTATAGATAGGATCACTGGTCACACAGGGCGACTGCTAGACTACAAGGTCACATCTGTAACCAAAGGCAAAGACGCCCTAGCCAATGTTACCGTCAAAGTAACTTTTAACGACGACCAGCCTGCCATGATAGGGCATGGTCTTAGCATGGACACTATGCTTGCATCTGCAAAAGCCTATCTTGGAGCATTAAATAGCTATTTGAGCATGGAGGGTATGTTGAAAATCAAAGGCGGGGACAGCTCCAAAACGGTATAAATCTGTTTATGGGCACCCCCTAAGCGGATGCCCATAAACTCAAAATACAAATTATGCAATATTATTATCACACTAAGCAAATACCAGATCAAACTTACACAAATGGTAGCCACTCAGGGCTACCCCTACGAGTTACATATACTTTTTTAATACCTCAGGGATCTCTATACTACCATCTTCATTTTGATAATTCTCCATAATGGCCACGATCGTTCTGCCTACTGCCAGTGCGGAGCCGTTGAGTGTATGCACTAGCTTGTTCTTTTTGCCATCTTTATAGCGAATCTTAGCACGCCGTGCTTGGAAATCTCTAGTATTAGATATAGAGCTTATCTCTCTATACTTGCCCTGCCCTGGCAACCATACCTCCAGATCTGTAGTCTTGGCTGCCGAAAAGCCAAGATCTCCAGTACAAAGCTCAACTACCCTATGAGGCAAGCCGAGTGCAGTAAGTATATCAGAAGCATTTGCTACCATCAGGTCAAATACTTCATCTGATCTATCTGGATGAGTGATGGCTACCATCTCTACCTTGTTGAACTGGTGTTGCCTAATGATCCCTCTGGTATCTCGTCCTGCTGAGCCTGCCTCTTTTCTAAAACATGGTGTGTATCCCGTCATCAATAAAGGAAGTTCAGACTCTGGGAGTATCTCATTATTATACATATTGGTTAATGGTACTTCAGCTGTAGGGATCAGATATAAATCTTCATCACAGATTTTAAACTGATCATTTTGAAACTTTGGCAACTGTCCTGTACTCAACATCATGGCTGTGTTATTTAAAAACGGTACGGAGTATTCTGTAAAACCTTTGTCTCTATTGGTATCGAGGAAGAAGTTTATAAGTGCTCTTTCCAACCTAGATGCCTCACCTTTGAGGATAGAAAAACGGCTCTTTGCCAGCTTCACCCCTCTCTCAAAATCTATCCAACCGTTTCTCTCAGCCAAATCCCAATGTTCCAGTGGCTTAAAATCAAAACTTATTGGCTCTAAAACCTTACGAAGCTCTACATTGTCCTCTTCATATGCTCCCTCTGGCACAGAATCATCAGGAAAGTTGGGTATCCCAAGTGCCAGCTCATAGAGTGTAGCCTCCGCCTCTCTAGCAGATTCTTGCAGAGGAATCATGGCTGCTTTGTTGGCATCTACTTTTGCTTTGAGCTCTACTATATCTCTGCCCTCTCGTTTATACTGACCAAAAAGTTTGGACATACTGTTTTGCTCCGCCTGAGCAGTTTCAAGTTCTTGATTGGCTTTCTTGAGTTCTGCAAATAGGACTTGAAGCTTTTTTAGTGTTTGGACATCGACACTTTTTCTTCTAAGCTTTTGGCTAGCTTCATCAAAATTGCTTTGGAGGTATTTTAGATCGATCATTTTGTTTGCCTAGATTATGAAATATTTATGAGATTATAGTGGAAAGATTGAAAAATCTTGCTTGAAATAAATGCAGGGGCAAACCCCTGCTGACTACTAATGTGTATTTACACCAGTGAATTCAGATCTTGTATTGATACCCTCTATAGCAAATGTGCAGTCTTTATCTGCAGGTGCAGTGAGTGTAAAAATTATTTTTGCAGCACCGTAGCATGTCCTAGCATCGTATAGATTAGTACTATCATCAATGCTGTATCCGCATGTGCTACCAGACTTTATTCTCCATCCAAATTTACCATTAATGTACCACTCGGATGCATTCTCGTGATGTATGGCAAAAGATTGGCCTGCTCTAGTTTTACCTTTAGGGATACTATATCCATTCTCTGGTACTGGTACTAATCCATTACCTCGCAATGTATGCTTCTTGGCTTCTCCAATTCTTCCAGTTGTATTATTATCAGCCTGGAATCCAGTGAGGTTAACCCACACCATGATATTCTTACCTGTCAGATGATAGTCATACTCAAACTCTATCAATACATGACCATTCTCGTCTATCTGATAACTTTTTGATTTCATATTTCCCACATACTCTCTCTGGTCTGGTTCGCACAGGTCTTGTCTGTTGTTGTGTCCTACAGCAAAACCAAGGTCTGATCTTGTGATACCATAATAGTCATCTTTGAGCGTTAATACTTGACTGGCTATGGAATCAAGGTCCCATTTACCAAGTGACTCATATACATACCCTGCACCAAACACAACTAGTCTGTCGTTGTTGATATCCACATGATTGAACACATCAGTGGTTGTTGTAAATTGTGCCTTGTTCCCACCGATTGCCTCAAGTTCTCCTCTTGGATCATTCGTGCCATGCCATAACCTTGGAGATATTACTGTTCTGGTTCCTGTGGGGCTACTTCCATCTACGGCATATTCGACAATTGCCCCTGTAGCGATATAAGGCTTGGTATTTACTGGATTATTATAAGCATCTGTTACAGTGACAGCAAACTTCTCAGTATATTTTGCAACTGTGGTGTTATGCTCAACACCTGTATAAGAAATACTCATAGCCGTCGGTGGACCCGAGAGAACAACGATATTCATTGTTATCTTTCGAGAACCTACAGCGCCATTCGCATCAGTAAAGTTGACCTCTATCTCAATAGGTAATAATCCAGAAAGTGTATTTGTTTTGACTGAAAACGACTTGCTGTTTATTGCATCATTTCCGCTAAATGTAAGCGTAGTAACTTCATTTCCACTTGAAGCATCCACTGATTTTCCAACCAATGAGTTTTGACTTATGATTGTAATGTTGTTGATACTGGCATCATCTATCAATGTGCCTTGGTCATCTTTTAGATAAAGTGTAAATGTTTTTAGTTTATTTAAATCCATTGTCTGCTTACCATCAGAGCTAGATGTGCTCAGGAGATAGTTTGCAGGTATATATCCTGCCTGTAGATTATAGATTGCAACAACCTGCTCTTTTTGTGTTGGATTGTTTTCATGAAAGAACTGGAAAGTAGCGCTCATCTCACCGCTGTCTATGAGTGCCTGTAAATCTTGTGGTCCTGTATAGTTAAATACAGCCTTGCCGTTGCTACCCACTGCCACAGTATATGCTGAGAAGCTGCCTACATCTACACCTTGAGTCACATGACTTGGCAAGGATACCTTGACATTTCCTGCCGTATATGGTGTATTGGTGCCTTGCTCAAATACCTGTACTTCTATTTGTATATTTTGACTATTTTGTGTGATATTTAGCTCTTTATAATTATGAGATATTACGACAATTGGCACAGAAATATTTTCATCAATTTTATCAAATTTTATCGTTATATTCTTCTCCACAGTAAGATAGTCACTTAAAAAGAGTTTGACCGTCGTACTATTGCCATCAACATCAGCCACACTGCGTGGTGCCTTATATGTAAATGTTGCCCTACCACTAGCATCTGTCTTAATTGTAGAGGCACTGACTATAGCACCATATTTCACATCAGATATGGCAGTAATGCTCACATCTACATCTTTGACTCCCACAGCACTTTGATCAATCACTACTGCAGAGATGGTTCTGATCTCATTGTCTGTGTTTACCGTTAATGGTGTGGTTGTACTAGTGAGGCTGTATTGGCTTCCACCACCCACTGGTGGTGAAACTACTATAGTGATATTTTCGGTAATCGTATTCCCATTACTGTCTTCATATCTAACTGTTGCAATAGCACTTCCTGTAGTTAGTGTTACTGCTGACTTATATGTAAATACTGCTCTACCTCCTGCATCTGTCGATACACTGGCTGGAGTGATAGCTCCATATATATTTGAGATTGCAGAGATACTTACCATCTGACTAGCAACACCTACTCCTGTTGTATTATTGATAAGATCAACAGAAATCGCATACTCAGTATTTGCTGCAGTGACATTTAAATCTGTTGCATTTATAAATCCATACTGTGCTCCACCACCTGTTGGGGCTACGGTAGTTATAGTTACTATTTTACTTATTGTATTACCCTTATCGTCTCTGAAACTGATTGTTGCAGCTTCAGATCCGTTCATAAGTACTGATGGTGCAATGTATGGAAAAGTCGCTTTTCCTGCACTATCTGTTGTAACCGTTGAAGCATTAATATTTCCATAGGCTGAGTTGATTGTAGTAATACTAACATCTTTGCCTGATGCACCAATACCTGTATTTATATCTATCAGATGAGCACTTATATCTTTTGTACTGTCTGGTGCTGTCACTACAATACTTGTTTCATTGATGAGACTATATTGGCTTCCACCGCCACCGCCTACAGAGCTGAACTTCAGAGTAATGTTCTGGGAAATTATAGTATTATTCTCGTCATTGGTTAGTTCAATGGCAACTGAAGTGCCATTGACAGGTAGTATAGTAGGAGAACTATATTCAAATACCGCATAACCATCAGAACCTGTTGTAGTAGTCGGGTTTTTAATCTCTCCAAATTTTCTATCAAATGGCTTGACTTTGACCTCTTTGCCACTAGTGGCATAACCGTCTTCTAGTACCTGTACCTTAATCTCATACTCATAGTTTGCTTGAGTGATCTGCATAGGTGTAGTAGCATTGAAGAAACCATTGACTGGAGCTGCTGCACCTCCGCCGCCAGATCCGCCACTGCCAGATGCTGCACTATCATATACAATCGTCTCCACCTTGCTTCGATCACCCTGTGATGTTACTTGTGTAAATCCTACCTCGTATCCAGTAGGGGTGCAGCTGTTTTTAAATGTACCCGAAAACTGTACGGATCTCATAGAGCCTACACCGCCTTTCATCTCAAAAGCATCAGGCAAATCAACACTTTCAACTTCACATCCACCAACGCTAAGAAGCTTAAAGTCTCTCAATGTCAACTTGTAATCACTAGAGAGTTTTTTTATAAAATCCACACTAAGATTAAAGTCTTTTCCAGTAGCACTTATAGAGGTATCCATTGCAATACTTTTATTGGAAGGGCCTTCATTGCCATCTGGATTGTCATTACTTCCACACCCACCAAGCATCAAAACCAATGATGCAAAAAACGCAAACAATGCCTGCTTTTTCATCCTAACTCCCTGTTGTTTTTATAATTACTTCTCTAGTAGAGATAGTTGATACCAAATGCTACATTACCGATATGATCAAGTTCATCAAATGTCGTTACAGAGTATCTGTATGCCAAATCAAAATCGATATCTTGTGTCACAGACGCAGTAAAGCCAGCCTGACCACCATAAGTGAAACCGTTTTCATCAGCTGTGCCTCCCTCGTAGTTTATATAGCCACCATTGATACCGATATAAGGTCTAAATGCTGTTGTACTAAAATTAGAAGGTGAGACGAAATAATCCACCTGAATCAACGCTCGCTCGTAAGTCTGCACATCTTTACTAAAATAGTCAATCATCACCATAGAACGCCATTGCATATTTTGTGCACCTAATCGAATACCGATTGATGCTCCTGTGGCACTATGGTTAGGGTCATATAGGGGAGTGCCGGACTTATCTATATCGCCCTGAACCATTGTTCCGCCTATCTCCACCCCAACAAATACTTCACTCTCTTCACTGATCTGCCTAGTATCATCACCTGCACTGACAAATGAACTCATACCAAGTACCAAAACTGTTGTTATAGCTTTCTTAAACATTGCAACACTCCTTGTTTTATCTCTTGTAGTTTTACACTATATGGCGTAGCATAACATATTGTCATATTAATAAATCTTAAAATATTGAAATATTGTAGTTTTTTGTAGTTTTAGGCATCAAAGTGGTAGCAAGAGGGGAACTCGAATCCCCGACCTCCGGCTTATGAGACCAGCGCTCTAACCAGCTGAGCTACCTTGCCACTTTATAAAAGAGACGAAATTTTAGCAAATTATTTATTAAATCAAGTTTATATATAAAAATACGATTTTTATTGACATTTTTAGAAAATATGACTAAAATACTACTCCAGAAACAAATTTTAATTAAACAAAGGAGAAGTAATGACTTTTCAACCATTAGGAAATAGGGTATTAGTCGAGAGAGAAGAAGAGGTCACAACAACAGCTTCAGGCATTATCATCCCAGATACAGCGACAGAAAAGCCTCTTCAAGGCAAAGCTATCGCAACTGGTAAAGATGCTAAAGAAGAGGGTATCAACGATGGCGATACGGTTGTGTTTGGTAAATACGGCGGCACAGAAATCACACTTGATGGAACAGAATACCTTATACTCAGTAGTGATGATATTCTAGGTATTATAAAATAGTACAACAACAGGGGTCTTATTTAGATATCTGACTCCATAATTATAAAACAATATTATATAAAAGGATAGAAAATGGCAAAAGAAATAACTTTTTCAGACAAAGCAAGAAATGGACTTTATAGTGGTGTATGCAAACTAGCTGATGCGGTAAAAGTAACTATGGGTCCTAGAGGTCGTAATGTACTGATCCAAAAAAGCTTTGGTGCACCAAGTATCACAAAAGATGGTGTATCTGTAGCTAGAGAGATAGAGCTAGATGATCCATTGGAAAATATGGGAGCTCAACTGGTCAAAGAGGTAGCCAGTAACACTGCTGATGAAGCAGGTGATGGTACTACTACGGCAACAGTACTTGCTCAGTCTATATTCCAAGAAGGTCTTAGAAACATCACAGCAGGTGCGAACCCTATCGAAGTAAAAAGGGGTATGGACAAAGCTACTATATCAATCATAGAAGAACTTAAGGCTATGAGCCAAGAGGTCAAAGATAAAAAAGAGATTGCTCAAGTAGCCACTATCTCTGCAAACTCCGATGAAAACATTGGAAATCTAATCGCTGAAGCGATGGAAAAAGTAGGCAAAGATGGTGTTATAACCGTTGAAGAAGCAAAAGGTATCAATGATGAGCTTGATGTAGTAGAAGGTATGCAGTTTGATAGAGGATATCTATCCCCATACTTTATAACAAACTCCGAGAAGATGACTACAGAAATAGAAAATCCACTTATCCTCATAGCTGATAGTAAAATCTCTTCTCTCAAAGATTTGATTCCATTACTAGAGCAGACGCAACAGAGTGGCAGACCACTGCTAATCATAGCAGATGATGTAGAGGGTGAAGCACTCACTACACTTGTACTCAATAGACTCAAAGGTGTGCTCAATATCGCAGCTGTCAAAGCACCTGGTTTTGGTGATAGAAAAAAGGAAATGCTCAAAGATATCGCGATTTTGACTGGTGGCACATTAATCACTGACGAGTTAGGATTATCACTAGAAAAAGCTACAGTCGAGCAGCTTGGTCAAGCAGCAAGGGTAGTAATAGACAAAGACAATACTACTATCGTAGATGGCAAAGGCACAAAAGAGGCTGTAGGGGCAAGAGTAACTGAGATAAAAACTCAAGCTGATGCCACTACAAGCGAATACGACAAAGAGAAACTTCAAGAGCGACTAGCTAAACTAAGTGGTGGCGTAGCAGTTATCAAAGTAGGAGCTGCAACTGAAACTGAAATGAAAGAGAAAAAAGACAGAGTAGACGATGCTCTATCTGCCACAAAAGCCGCTGTTGATGAGGGTATCATCATTGGTGGCGGTGCAGCATTTGTCAAGGCAGGTAACAATGTGAACCTATCTCTAGAGGGTGATGAGATAGTAGGTTATGACATCATCCTAAGAGCCATCAAAGCTCCACTCAAGCAGATTGCCGCAAATGCAGGATTTGATGCAGGAGTTGTTGCTGATAAAGTAGCTTCATCAGATAAAAAGAGTTATGGCTTTAACGCTACTACAGGTGAATATGTTGACATGCTTGAGGCTGGCATCATAGACCCACTCAAGGTAGCTAGAATAGCTTTACAAAATGCTACATCTGTGTCAAGCCTTCTACTCACAACAGAAGCAACTGTCTCTGATATAAAAGAAGACAAAGCATCTGCAGCCCCAATGCCAGATATGGGTGGTATGGGAGGCATGGGTGGTATGGGAGGCATGATGTAAAACTACATCATTACAAAGGAGTCTTTTTTAGACTCCTTACCCTCAACTTCACGCTATTGTCTACCAAATCAAATTCATCACCTACTTCAATCTCAACTAATGGTATTTTTTTACCATCTTTATTTACTTGGGCCCAAGATTCATGTATCTGCTTGCTCGAATCTAGTAAACTCAATCTAGAAAGTATTGCTTCAAGGCTTCTGCTTTTATCTATCATCACAAAATTTATTATCTCCTGCATCCTATTTGTATGAGGAATCGTTAGTGCCTCAAGCTGATTTAGCCTATGCCCCATAGCTGTATTTAGCTCATTTTTAACATTTTCAAACTGCTTATTTGTCACAAAAAGCCTATTGGGAATAGACGAACGAGATAATTCTTCTAAGAGGCTAGAAACTTCCTGTCTTTGTGATAACAATATCTGCATTATCCTATGCTTGAGCCGCTCCTCTTGTTCGTTCAGTATCATAAGGACTTCATCACCATCAGGCAATATCATCTCCATGGCTGCACTTGGCGTAGGAGCTCTGAGGTCTGCAACCATATCAGAAATCAACATATCCACCTCATGACCTACCGCACTCACGACTGGAGTAACAGCTTCAAAGATTGAGTCCGCAACTCTCTCCTCATTGAATGCCCAGAGATCCTCACTGCTTCCACCACCACGAGCCAGTACGATAATATCAGTGCCTAAGCTATCCGCATATTCAATACCTTGTGCTATCTCAAAAGATGATTGTTCCCCCTGCACCAGTACATCTATAATTACAATTTCAACTGCATTCCATCTCTTTTTTGCAACCTTGAGCATATCTTGTAGTGCTGCCCCAGTGGATGATGTGATTATTGCTATTTTACTAATATATTTAGGTATAGATTTTCTTCTAACACTCTCAAAATAGCCTTTTGCTTTTAGCTTCTGCTTTAGTTGTTCAAATGCAAGTGCAAGTGCACCCTTACCGTATGGTTCAACCTTAGTAGCTATGAGCTGATACTCTCCTCTTGGGGTATAAACACCGATTGAGCCATCCACAACAATATGCTCTCCTTTTTTAAGCTCAAATTTCAACTTCGTTGCAGTTGATCTCCACATCACAGATTTTACGCTACTTTCTTTGTCTTTGATTGAAAAATATATATGACCGCTGTTGTGATAAGTGACAGACGCTACCTCACCCTCTACTGTAATATGCAAAAATGTTGCCTCTAGGAGGGATTTTATCTTGGTGTTTAAGGAGCTCACGCTCATCATTTGTGACATTATTGCCTCATTGGATGGATTCATTTCCACCTTTTATGCATGTTGCTGGTGAATAAATCCACCCTACATTATTTCTTTTGAGCTATCAAAAGTGTAGATATGCCCATCGAAAAAGATTTGACATATTTCATTTCAAATCCTGCCTCTTCCAATTCTTGACTCAACATTTCTGTAGTCAAGAACTCTTCTATAGATTCTGGCAGATACTTATATGCTTTATAATTTTTAGAGATCAGACCACCAATTCTAGGCAGTACTTTTTTCATAGCAAAGTCTACCATTTTACCCAATATACCAGACTTCTTCTGTTTCGTAAATTCTAAAATCATTACAATTCCATCTGGCTTTAATACTCGATGAAACTCGCGTAGAGCCTCTACTCTATCAACTACATTGCGGATACCATATGAGATAGAAACCACATCTGTACTTTCTTTCGATATAGGTAATTTCTGAGCTTTTCCTTCTATTAATTCTGCGAAATCAACCTTGGCTCTTGCAACTTCTAGCATTCCTACTGACGGATCTATTCCTACATATTTTTCTATGCTTATTCCAAGCTTGTGGGCTTGTTCTCTCCAGTAGATGAGCAGGTCACCCGTGCCTGTAGCAACATCAGTGACTTGACTAAGCTTTTTTTTATCCAAAATCTCAAATGCCTTGTCACAACCTTTTTTACGCCACTGAATATCTATACCCATACTAAGTACTCGATTTGCCCTGTCGTATGTGGGTGCTATATCATCAAACATACTAACAATTTTCTCTTGTTTCTCTTTACTATTTTCTAATTTTTCAATTCCCAAGCTGTCTGCTCCATATCGTTAGATCAATATCTTTTTTATCTGTGTGCAAAAATTCTAAATCCATATCGATATTATAAGATATTTCATTACTGGAGAGCTTAGGAGTCTGATAATGCAGAAACCAATCTATCCTGTTATCAAGTGCTTTAAGCATGCCCTCACCACCTTCAACTAAAACAAAAGAAGGTTTGGCTAAAAAATCCAAATTGTCCACTATCTCTATATCTCTATTTGTAATACTAAAAAGAGGGATGTCTCTATCAAAATTATCTTCTTTTGTATATATCTTTATATCAGGTGCTCTCGCTCCAGTAAATCTACAATCCAAAGTAGGCTTGTCAATCCTAACTGTATTGCCACCTACAAGCAAAGAATTACAAGCTTCTCTTAGCTGATGTACCTGTGCAAGTGAAGATTTGGAACTCAAGTATCCTCCACCTATACGACCATTGTTTGTCTGAGCTATTTTAAAAAGTACAAATGCCCTATCTTGCCATATCACAAAAGGCTCTATCAAATCTTTACACTCTTTTTCTAATACACCCACAGTGACATTTTTAAGCATATGTGAACCACCGCTATGATCAACTATTGGGTCTTTTGTGCCTATAAGTATCTCTTTTAATTTCAAATCGTTCAATAGAGATGCACAAGATGGTGTTTGTCCTATATGAGAGCATGGCTCAAGTGTAACATAGATACTACATTTAGCAAAAGTATTTTTAGGGAGCTTTAAAAGAAAACTATGTGATAACTGGGCATCATATTTATCAAAATTTATCTTAGTCTTAGATATTTTTTCATATGCGGACAGAAGAGCCAGAACCTCTGCGTGAGAAGTGCCTGCCTTCTGGTGTGCCTTGATAGCTAATATCTCAGCATCTATAACAATCACTGCAGCTACTGCAGGGTTTGGATAGGTTAGTAGCTGATACTCCCAAGCCTTGTCAAGGGCAAGTTGCATATAAAATTCATGATTCACAGTAGCTCCTTCATGAAGATGATACTCTCAGTTCCAATCTATATAGGTCTTGACAGTTCCTAGTTCATCATACTTGTATGTCTCTTTGCCCTGTTTTGTCTGTACTACTATACACTTGTCATCTGCTGACAACAAAATACCCTTACCTTTGTCTACACCAATGATTTTGAATTTGATACTCTCACCAACAGTATACTTAAAATGGATTGGCTTGGTTAATTTACGCTCTAGTCCAGGAGAGCTAACTTCTAAAGTATATCTCCCTCCCATTGGAGGGTTTACATCCAGAAAAACAGAGAGCTCTCTTGATATATCCGCACAAAGCTCCAAAGACACTCCATCATCTTGTGCCACATAGACACGATATATTGTCTGCTCGCCTTCTGTCACTATTTCTGTATCATAAAAAGTAGCATTGTTTGCCTCTACTATCTTAGCTATCTGCTGTTCAAGATTCATCTTTTTGCTCGCTGTTCTTTTTGCTCGCTATCTGATCAAAAAGAGCATCCATCTTTGTAATATGCTCTAAGTGTGTATCAAACTCAAATACAAAATTAGGAGCTTTATACCACCCTTCACTATCTCTAATATAATTTTTCAGATGTGGAGATACTTTTCTCAGCTGTTTGAGTGCTTCGCCCTGCTCTTTATCATCTAGTCCGATGGGGTCTAGGTAAACTCTTGCATCATATCGTCCTCGCGAACATACTACCTCAATAACATTTAAATGACTAATCCTATTGTCGTCCAAAGTACCCAAGGCCTCTGGTAAAAGATCTTTGAGTATAGATTCTGTTCGTTTTCTCTTTATCTCGGTTGGGGTCATAGACTAGCTTGCTCCTCAACCTCTTTGAACGCCTCGATTACATCACCCTCTTTGATGTCATTGAAGTTCTCAAGCATAATACCACACTCATATCCATTCTTGACCTCTTTAACATCATCGTTAAATCGCTTAAGTGAAGATATTTTACTTGTATAAATCACTACTCCATCACGAATCAGTCTTGCGGATGCATTTCTTTCTATCATGCCATCGCTGACTTTACATCCTGCAATAGTGCCTACTTTTGCTACAGCAAAGGTCTCTCTAACCTCAGCTTGCCCTGTCACTTCTTCGTTCAGAACTGGGCTCATTAGTCCACCAAGAAGAGCTTTGACTTCATCGATAATATCGTATATAATGGAGTAAGTTTTTATCTCAACACCAAGCTCTTTCGCTTTGTTTTTCACAGCTCCTGTTGGTCTAACATTGAATCCTACGATAATAGCATTTTCGCTAGCATCAGCAAGAGTAATATCGCTTTCTGTTATGCCACCTACACCTTCGTGAATGATTTCGACTTTTACTTCTTCGTTTTTGAGCTCCATCAATGCACCCTTGATCGCCTCAAGTGACCCCTGAACATCTGTCTTGACAATCAATGGTAGCTTTTTAATCTGCCCTTCAGCTATCAGTGCACCAAGTTCATCTATAGAGACCTTGGTACTCTTGGAGAGCTCTTTTGTTCGCATGTATTCTCTTCTCTTGCCAGCAAGGTCTCTTGCGTCTTTTTCACTCTCCATCGCGACTAAAATTTCTCCTGCCTTGGGAACCTCTTGGAGTCCAACTATTGCTGAAGGGGTACTAGGACCTATCGACTTAACTCTGCTTCCATCATCCAGTATAAGATTTTTGACACGCCCAAAAGTAGTACCTGCTATTACAGTATCACCTACATTTAGCGTACCATTTTTGATAATAATATTTGCTACAGAACCAAAACCCTTCTGTATAGAGCTCTCAACGATGATAGCTTTTGCTTTTCTTGTAGGATCAGCTGTGAGCTCCATCACCTCTGACTGTACCAATATAGTCTCTAAAAGATTATCTATGCCTAGTCCTGAATGTGCGGATACGGGGATAAATTCATACTCACCACCCCAGTCTACGGAAAGTACACCTATTTCGGCAAGTTGGGATTTAATATTATCTGGATTGGCAGATTCTTTGTCCATTTTATTGATAGCTATGATTATAGGTACACCGGCTGCTTTTGCATGAGAGATAGATTCTTTTGTCTGTGGCATCACGCCATCATCTGCTGCTACTACAATAATAGCAATATCAGTAGCCTGTGCACCACGAGCTCTCATCTGAGTAAATGCAGAGTGTCCAGGAGTATCTATAAAAGTTATTTTATGTCCATTTTTCTCTACTTGGTAGGCACCCACATGCTGTGTAATACCGCCTGCTTCTTTGTCTGCTACTTTGGCTGATCGTATCTTGTCAAGCAATGATGTTTTTCCATGATCTACATGACCCATAATGGTAATGACAGGTGGTCTTGTCTCTGCGTTGGTATCATCACAAGCATCATAGACATCCACATAATCCAAGGCATCTAATGGATTTATAGTTTTTACTTCCACTTCAAACTCTTCTGCCAATATTTCAATAGAATCTTTATCTAAGAAGTCATTTTTTGTGACCATTGTCCCGAGAGCAAAGAGTACTTTCACCACTTCTCCTACATTCTTGCCGACCTTCTCAGCAAATTCATAAACTCGTACATCTTCAGGGATACTTATCACGCTAACCTTCTCTTCAGACTCTAATCTGATATATTTTTTCTTTTTGCCGCCACGCCTGATAGAGCGCCTACCTTGCGGTCTATACTGTTGTCTATTCTGACCAATGCCTTGAGCCGCTCTTTTTTTAGCTTCTGCTCTTCGCTTCTCTTCTTGACGCTTCATCTCTTCATAAATATTCTTATCAGAGAAGTCTAACAATACTACTTCTTCCTCTTCATATAGCTCTACGCTTCCGCCCAAACTTCGATCGCCCATTATTTCAATTCTAGCACCAGTATCTTTGGCCTCAGCTATTCTTTTTGCTTTTTTCTTTTTTGGTGGAGTTGGCTGCCCACCACCAGATCCAGACAGAGAGATGTTTCTACTAGCTTTTACTGGGGCTCGTTTTGCCTTTTTGACAATTGTAATGCCTCTTCTTCCTAGAACTCTTCTAGGTCTTGGCTTTTTCTCTTCTGGTTCTTTCTCACTATCTTCTACTGTCTCTTGAATAGTGGATTGTTGAACTTTTGGACTTCTTTCGGTTTCTTTTTTCTCTATTTTTTTTTCATTAGTTGCTTTTTCGTCAGTTGCTTTTTCACTAACTGTTTTTTTGTCATCTACTTTTTCAAGAGCTTTGCTTTCGTCTGTACTCTTTTGTTTGTCTTCTTTTGAAACTTGAGTGCTTGCCTCAGCTTTTTTGTCATCAGTAGGTTTTTTACTCTGCTCAGGCTTCTTTTTGGGCTTCTCTTCGTCAGGTTCTTCCGTCTTTTCGCTAGAGCTTTTTTTGCTTGCTATTTTTGGTTTTGGCACTACCTTTTTTTCTTCACTAGCAGGAAGTGTACCTGTCATAACATAGTCCATAAGCACAGCTGCTTGATCCAAACTTATAGAGCTTGCCGCCACCTTCACATCAAACCCAAGCTTTTTAGCCTTCTCTAGTATATCACTATTGGACATTCCAGCTTCTGCTGCAATCTCCTGGATCTTAACTTTATCCATTCTCTCTAAACTCCTTCAAAATCGTAGATAATTTACTACGCTCTAATCTAAAACGCTTTGCCATACCATTCATTCTCTTATCATCAAAGCTACACTCTTTGCAGAGATAGATACTTCTTCCAAAACCTCGATATGAGACAATACTGTTATCAACTAACTGCAGTCTAATCAATTTGTTTTGGGATTCTCTTTGTCGGCAAGTGATGCACATGCGTATGGGATTGTTTTTTTTCATCGATATTATACCTAAAAGAGTTTAAGGGAGCTTCACCCCTTCTAACCCTTGGCAATCACTCCGTGGTTGTCTAGTTCAAAAGTCATTACTCTAAAGTGTGAAAACCTATTTTGGAGTGCGACTGATATGCCTGCTGCATCATCTTCATAACAGAGAGAGAGAAAGCTTGAGCCACTTCCTGATAGCGTACTCATAAGTGCACCATTTTCTAGAGCTATTTTTTGTACTTCTACTAATTCTGGCATCATTCTCATCCGCCTATCTTGATGAATTTTGTCCTTGGCTGCAATGCGAAGCTGATCCCATGATTCGCTCATGAAGAGTGCTGTCATATATGCAGCACGGGATAGAGAATATACCAGCTCTTCCTTGCTATAAGACTTAGGGAGCACATGCCTAGACCTAGATGTAGAAATTCTACGATCAGGCACTACCATTACGGCACGCAGGTGAGGTGGTAAGCGACGTTTTTTACTAAATACTCTACTGCCTTCTACACATGCCACATTGAAGCCTCCCATCACGCATGGCGTGATATTGTCTGGGTGTGGCTCATGCCTGAGAGCAAGGTTCAATATACTTCTTTTGTTGTACTTGGCACCAGCCACTACATAAGCAGCAGTGATAGCCGCAACAATCACAGCCGAAGAGCTTCCCATGCCTCTAGATATTGGGATTCTATTGATGAATTCAAAACGAAATGTCTCATCTTTGCCACCTAATCTTCTATAATGTCTGTGAAATACATTTAAAAAAAGTGTATTTTTCTTGATTTTTGGGCTCTCTTCTCCTTCTCCTCGTGTAGAAATGCTCAGAAAACTAGATGGCTTTATACATACTTCATTTCTGAGATTCAAAGCCAATCCAAGCGTATCGAAACCTGGGCCTAGATTGGCACTTGTTGCTGGAACCGTTATTTGCAAATCACAACCTTATACTGCAGGCAAAATATATTGAGGCTTATTGTTATCATCAAAAGATACATTAACCAAATTATCTGGTAGCTCAAATACCTGCTCGACTTTTTCGTCAAACTTTTGTGTAATTATAGTCTCTTTTTCCTTGATAAAATAGAGCTTTCCCATAGCTTTGATTGGTTTTGATCTGTTTAGTTCAAAGGCAGACACTCCAACAAAGTCAATTCTTCTGACCATTTCTATCGTGCGAAGCATGATATATGTTAGTTTGATTGCCATATAACTACCTGGCCCATTAGCATATATAATTTTCTTTATCTCATATTTATTTAGCAACTCCTCTAATGTCTCAAGCAACACATCTGAAGTCTGTCCCTCAATCTCCAGGCTCTTAACCAAAATTGAATTTTGATAAATTCCTATCTGAATAGGTACAGCAATAGAATTTATCAGTAGTTCAGAATTAGGCAAAGCTCATCCCATAGTCTAAATCTTCTAGCTGCTCTATGGCGACAAATTCATAGTTATCGTCAAATTCAAAGATTTTTTTTGTCAGTCTATGATTCAACTCATGACTGCCTGCAAAAGCTGAATATTTTCCCAAAATATTATATCCTGTAACCATCATATCTCCCATCGCATCCAATATTTTGTGCCTCACAAACTCATTTTCAAAACGCAGACCTTCACGATTTAAAACTTTTCTATTATCCAGACCAATTGCATTTTTGAGGCTTGCACCTAGTGCAAGGTTCTTACTCTGTAGGCTTTGCATATCTTTTGCAAAACCAAATGTTCTAGCTCTTGCTATCTCCTCTACAAAGCTTTTTTTACTAGCACGATAAAGATGAGACTGTCTTTTTATAGCAGGATGAGGAAATTCTATGTTAAATTCAAAGCTAGCATCCTTCGCGGGCTCAAACCTTGCAAACTTTTTACCATCTTTGATCTCTAGTATTTTTTTAATTCGTATTATCTTTTTTGGGCTGTTTTGTGCTTGCAGTCCAGCCTCGTCTAAAAGCATACAAAACGAAATTGCACTACCGTCCATAACTGGCATTTCATTGCTATCTACAGATATTCGAATATTATCAATGCCATAAGCATACAATGCTGACAAGAAATGCTCTATGGTCGAGATGTAGCTATCACCTTTGCCTATGACTGTTGCCATGACTGTATTGACTACATTATCTATAGACAGAGGAATATCAACGGCGTGGTCACTACGATAAAATATAATACCTGCATCTGCATCCATGGGCTCAAGTAATAATTGTATCGGCTTACCCTTATGTATACCTATGCCAGTAACTTTAACAGCTTTTGCAATCGTTCTTTGATGCATCTATTTTTTACCAATAATCCTGTCTGCTTTTCGAAAAACTTTGTCTATATTGTTTTTGATCCAATTCTGCTTTATCCAATCCATAGGCCAAACTTCAACCCCTTGAATAAGTACACCAAAGTGAAGATGGTCTCCAAGTGCTAGTCCTGTGGCTCCTGTTTTTGCAATTGCCTGACCAGCCTCTACCTCTTCGCCCTCTTCTACAAGTATTCTTGAGCAGTGACCATATAATGTATAGAGTCCAAACCCATGATCTATGATAGGCATTTTACCATAGATGCCGTTCTCTGAGGCAAAAACAACCTTACCATTGTTTGAACTGATAATAGGTGCATGTTTTGTACTGGCAAAATCGTATCCTAAATGATAAGACTGTGAGATTTTTCTGCTTTTATTTTTATAGAAATAATGTCGCTTGTCGCCAAAATCAGCTACTAGTTTAGCACTTTTTAGAGGGTAAAATGCTCTAACTTTCCAGTTCTCATTTTTTTCATGAGTGACTTTTTTTGTAAGTGAGTGTATCAATTTTTCATTAGCTATTCTCATTGTTTCATTGACTGCCTTAAATCTTCTAATCCTGGACTTAATTCTGGATGTTCTAGGATCTCCACTTGCAACTTCAGCTATTTTGCCATCTAAAAAACGGTCTGAAACTACGATTTCTGAAACCTTATATTTTCTAAGTACTTTTGGAAAGGTTACTTTTTTACTTGCTTTATTGCCTGCTATGTCTGTAGCTATTACAAATATTTCGATTCTTTTTTTCTTGAATGGCCACGCTATGAGAGTGGCATAGTAGCCTTTCTTCTTATACTCTGTTGCTGAAAATTTAATACCACCAGAGACAACATAAGTCTCATTTAGATTTACATCCTCTGCACTAAAGACAATCAAAGCACTGCCTCCTCTTGCCATTGTAGCACTCTTGGCTAGTACTGACAGCTTTGGTGGCTTGGTATCAGCTATGATGTCTATTGTCTTGATGGCAATATTATCACCAATATAATTCCACAAACTCTTATCTTTGACAATAATAGTCAGTTTCCATTTGTTGCCTTGTTTATCATCCTCTAGTTGAGAAGGAAAAGAAATAGATATCTCTGTTTTTGTCATGGTCGTATCAAACCCGCCAGAAGCAGCTATGATATTGCGGCTACCGTCAGAAAATACTGCCTGGTATTGACCCAATGCCTGATTGTCTTCTATTACTATCTTGAGAGGGTTTTTTGCCCCAGCATATGCTACTTTTGGAGCTGTTATAGTGGGCTTTACTCGTTCAAATTTTTCTGAGGTGTATACAAAATATCCAGCAGCTCCAAGAGCTAATAAAAAAATCAAAAATTTAGGCCAGATACTTCTTTTTTTTCGTCTATATCCTACGCTATATCTTTGTCTCATGAAGCAATCCCCCTTTTTGTATATAGTTTACAATAATATCTGATAGTCCATCTAAGTCTGTATTGCTTACCTCAAAGCCACCAGCCACATTATGTCCTCCGCCACCAAAATGTGTAGCTAGCTTACTAATATCTATAGTCTTACTACGAATAGAGACCTTGATATCTTTTTTTCTTTCTACCAACATCAATGCTATCTCAACCGTCGCAAGAGATTTTGCATAATCAACCACGCCATCAAGATCACTATACTTTGCTCCTGTTTGCTTAAGATTCTCTTGGGATATTTTCAGTACTGCAATCTTGGCATCACACTTTAACTCTAGAGAGTTTATTGCGACTCCGAGTATCCTCAATGATGCTAAAGAACGACGATGAAGCATTTTTTGAGATACTTCGACGATATCCACTCCGATAGAAGTAAGCTCAGACGCCAGATTAAATATCCCCTGATGCATATTGTTTGTAGTAAAATTTCTCGTGTCAGAAGCAAGTGCGACATAGAATGCCACTGCACTCTCTTTGGATATAGGATATATATCTTTCAGTAAATGATATGCCACTTCTGAGCTAGATACTGCTTCAGGATCGATGATATTGAGTGTAGCAAAATAACTGTTTGTTGCATGATGGTCTATGTTGATAATCTCTCGTCCATCTAGTTGAAACCCTAGTCTATCAATACTCCCACAATCACAAGCAATAATTAATGAATCTTCAAAATCTATTCTTTTTTTTATTTTGGAAAAACTGGGCAAAAAATCCAGAGAACGAGGGATATCTTCTGTAATGTTTGCTATCTCAACATGAAACTTCTGCTCTTTGAGCCAAATGTAAACACCTAATGCCGTACCGATTGCATCTGGATCTGGATTGATATGAGAGAGTACAGTAATCTTCTTATACTTATTCAGGAGTACTTTGAACTCATCTCTATATTGTACTATAGGAAACATATCTATTTGCCTACTCTCATAGAAAGGTCTATCCAGTTGGCCTGATGAATGATACTGCCAGAAGAGATAGCATCTACACCTGTTTGTGCTATCTCTCTTATCGTATCCAATGTCACATTTCCACTCGCCTCAAGTAAGATATGTGGGAAATATTTATTTCTGAATGCTACTACTTCTTTGGTTTTCTCAATCGTCATATTGTCACACATGACAATGTCCGCTCCAGCCTTCATAGCCTTTTGTACCATATCCAAATCCTCACACTCTATCTCAACTTTTGAAGTAAAGGGAATTTTTTGGCGTACCTCTTTCATAAAACTATCTAAATCATCTATTGTTTTCAGATGTGTATCTTTGAGCATCAAACAATCATCTAGCCCCATACGATGGTTGACTCCTCCGCCACAACGCACAGCATATTTTTCAAATGTACGAAGTAATGGTCTTGTCTTTCGTGTATCCAAAAGTTTGACGCCTGTGTCTGCTATGGCTTTTACATACTGTGCGGTCAAGGTTGCTATAGAAGAAGCATGCAGTAACATATCTAAAATAGACCGCTCTAAAGAAAGTATGATCTTAGAATCGCCAGAGACAAAAAGAAGTTCTTTTTCTTTTTTAAAACTTTCTCCATCATTCACTTTCCACTCTAGTGACAAACCATACATTTTCGCTAGCGTTACAACATACTCTTGCCCTGCAAATATGCCATCAGACTTTGCGATGATAAACGCACGAATAGATTTAGATGTACTAATACGGGCAAACAAATCACCTCTACCTAAATCTTCTGCTACCAAAGCTTCTAAAAATGATTCTCTTAGCATCTGCTTCCTTTGAGTGCATAGATTATAGCACTATTTCTTTGTATCTTTTCTATTTTAGTGCTAACATTCTATCCAATGCCAATTTTGCATACTTGGCAACATCCTCATCAACTGTAACCTCATTAATAGGATTAGCATCTTCTATGGACTTAAGAACTAGATATAAATCTTCTAGCGTTGTCTCATTCATAGTAGGACACTCTGGCTTGGTTGATGAGAGCACAAATGTATTCTTTGGTCTTAATCTGTTTACTAGATTATACTCTGTTCCCACTGCTACTTTTTGCTCAGGCTCGAGGTCAGTGATGTACTTAATCAACTGCGAAGTAGAGCCTGAAAAATCAGCGGCTTCTACAATTTTGGGATCACACTCAGGGTGAACTGCGATAAGTATATCTGGATATCTCTCACGGTAAAAATCAATATCGTCCATTGTAAAATACTGATGAACGGAGCAGAAGCCGTTGAAGCAAATGATATCTGCTTCTAGTGAATCACAGGCTTTTCCATCAACCTCCACGCCGATCACACAGGATTTTAATCCCATACTGTTTGCAAAGTTTTGCCCTAGGCACCTATCTGGCACAAATAGTATCTTTTTCCCGCTCTCCAACCCCTTTTCAATAATCCTAAAGGCATTAGAGGAGGTACAGACTAGTCCGCCCATTTCACCCACCTTGGCTTTAACTTCAGCACTGGAATTGATATAGGTAATAGGTAAAATTGCTTCCTTGGGGATGCCTCTTTCCTCCATATAGGCAACTGAATCATCGAAATAAGTAGAGTCAATCATTCGAGCCATAGCACAACATGCTATCTTGGGCATTAGCACTCTTTTCTCTGGTGCTATTACCTTGACGCTTTGTCCCATGAACCCTACACCACAAAAAACAATCCATTCACTCTCTGCGTCTTTGGATTTTCTTGCCAGCTCCAAACTGTCACCAACGATATCTCCCATCTCAAACACTTCATCCCTTTGATAATAGTGAGCTACTACGGTCACATCAAGCTCTTTTTTGAGCCTTTCAATCTCTTTTTTATAGTCAATACTCAATTTGATACTCCTTGTACAGGCAAAAACTGCAATAGATAATTGGCTATTTTATCCAAATTCAGTTAATATTGCACAAAGGAAAAAACATGGAACTATTCAATCAAAATATCATACTCTATCTAGTGGCTTATCTTGTCTCAGGTATACCGTTTGGATATCTGCTTGCCAAAAAGTTTGCAGGTGTGAATATTAAGAATGCAGGAAGTGGGAACATAGGTGCAACCAATGTACTCAGAGTGGTCAAAGAAAAAGATCCCAAGCTTGCCAAAAAACTAGGAGCTATGACACTATTTCTTGATGCAGTCAAAGGTATGGTTGTTATCTTGGTTGCCAAAATGCTGGGTGCCCCAGAAGGAGTATTGTGGACATTAGCGGTACTTGCTGTAATAGGTCACTGCTTCTCTGTATTTCTTCTCTTTGAAGGAGGAAAAGGTGTCGCAACTGGCTTTGGTGTTCTGCTTGTGATGATGCCCATACCTGCCTTAATAGCAATAGTCACATGGATTATAGCAAATAAAGGTCTCAAGATAGTTTCTGTCGCATCACTCATAGGGCTTGTTGTATTTGTCATAGCAAGTTATATTTTGTATCCAGAGGTACCAGGCATCTCAACTCATGCCCCTGTTTGGATCATAGCATTTATCATTTTCTATAAACATACTCCAAATATAGTGGGTCTTTTTGGCAAAGAAAAAAGTACTGCTTGATGAGAATTCATATCGAGAATCTAAAGATAAATTGCATTATAGGTCTTCTTGATTTTGAAAGAGAAATAGAGCAGAGAGTTATACTTGATATCAAAATTGACTACTCATATATGGAGGGTCAATTTTTAGACTATAGTAGCATAGCAAGCAACATTGAAAATCATCTCAAAAAAACCAAATATGAACTTCTGGAAAGCTCTTTGATTGGTATTAAAACACTGCTTTTTGAGAAATATGATACTATTGAAAAACTAGCAATAAAAATTTCAAAGCCTGATATATTAGATAATTGCTCTGTTGGGCTATCGGATACTTGGGATATCAATACACTTCTATAATTGCATAGCCATCTCTATCTTGTGCGTAAAGATCGCCTGAGACACCATAATCATAATACCTATAAGTATCTCCAGCTACTGTAACAGTTGTTCCTTTTTTGGCCCAACTAAATAATTTTTTTGCAAATCTTCTTTGTAGCCTAATGCAACCGTGAGAAGCAGGTTTCTTGGGGACATACCCTTGATGCATCGCGATGCCGTCCCATGTTAGCCTCATCATATAGGGCATTTTTGCTCCACCGTTTGGCTTTGGGTACAGATTTGATTCATGTTTTCGTTTTTTTTGTAGTATTTGAAAATTGCCCGTAGGTGTTTCATACCCTCCTTTGCCAGAAGATATGCGTCCCTCAAAAATAGTCTTTCCATGTTCAATAGCATAGATCTTCTGTATCGTCAAATCTACAAAAACTTTTTTCTCTGCCATTAAAGATATAGGGAATAAAATAGCTATCAATAATACGGAATGAGAATGCCCTTTAAAATTTATCATTCGAAATCTTAGCAAAATAAAATAAAATTTTCCACAAAGCATATTTTTATGGTATAATTTAAAATAAATTTAAGTTTCGTCTTAACTGGAAAATAAAAGGGAGATACTATGAGAATACTTATTATTGATGATGATAATGAATTAAGTACTGCTATATCTGACAAGCTCAAGGAGTTTGGATATCAAAGCGACATGGCAGAGAATATAGATGATGCAAGATACTTTTTGGATATCAGAAATTACAATTTGGTACTCATAGACTGGACTCTTTCTAGTATCAAGATAGCGGATACCATAAAGGACATCAAAGCAAAACATACAAAAACTTCTGTCATCGTGCTCTCTATTAAAACAGGTAAAAAAAATGAGATAAATGCCTTAAAATCAGGTGCAGACGACTACATCAAAAAGCCTATCGACTTAGATATACTGCATGTCAGGATAGAAGCAAAACTCCGTTTTGGAGCCAGCAATATCATAGAGATCAATGAACTCATCATTAGCCCAGAAGAAGAGAAGATTATCTACAATGGTGAAGATATTGAACTCAAAGGAAAGCCATTTGAAGTACTCACTCATCTGGCCATGCACAAGGATCAGATAGTTTCCAAAGAACAACTGCTTGATGCTATCTGGGAAGAGCCAGAACTTGTAACACCTAATGTCATAGAAGTTGCCATCAACCAAATAAGACAAAAAATGGATAAGCCGCTGCAAATCACAACTATCGAAACAGTTAGGCGTAGAGGCTATAGGTTCTGTTTTCCAAATAAAGTATAAAATCATCTAAATGCAAAACTTACACAATTGTTACCATTCACCTTTGTAGCAATTTTACTTTAAGCTTTGATAAGTTATAACTCCTAAAATTATTCAACAATAGAGGGAAATATGGCACTATTAATAAAAGATGATTGCATTGCATGTGACGCCTGTCGAGAAGAGTGCCCAAACATAGCCATCGAAGAAAACGATCCTGTTTATATAATCGATGTAGATTTCTGCACCGAATGTGTAGGACATTATGATGAGCCACAATGCGTAGCCGTTTGTCCAGTAGACTGTATTATATCTGATCCAGACAACATAGAGAGTGCAGCGGAACTTAAATTTAAGTTTGAGCAAATACAGGCTCGGGTCTAAAGACTTAATGGCTAAACGCACAGCCATCATAGATATTGGCTCCAACTCTGCACGCTTAGTCATATTCCAAGAAACTAGCAAAGAAGGCTTCCATCTTGTATGCGAAAAAAAGAGCAAGGTTCGTATCGGTGAAGGTGCTTATGCAAACAATAACAATCTCCAAAAGAAAGCTATGGTTCGTGCCTATAGTGCCCTTCGGTCTTTTTCTCAAACAATAGACGAATATAGTGTTTCCAAGGTGATTGCAGTAGCTACCTCGGCTTTGAGAGATGCACCTAACAAAAGTATTTTTTTAAATAAAGTCAAAAAAAATCTAAAGATTGATATAGATATCATTAAAGGTGAGGAAGAGGCACTACTTGGTGCAATAGCTGCGATAAATCTTCTACCCATAGACAATGGAATTACCATAGATATAGGTGGCGGATCAACAGATATGTCATTGATCAAAAAAGGTGAAGTAGTAGAGAGCTATTCTCTAGATCTTGGGACAGTGAGACTTAAAGAGCTTTTTTTTGACAAAAATATCCATATAGACATTGTCAGAAAACATATTTCCCAAGCATTAAACAATCTACCAAAATCATTCTCTTCGCGAACTGTTATAGGTATAGGAGGCACTACTCGTACACTAGCAAAAGCTATTATCAAGAAAACTGCTTATCCTCTCAATAAGTTACATGCGTTTGAATACAAAAGTGATGAATTTCATGAATTTTATGAAGAGATAGTCTCATCTAAAATAGATAAACTACAAACTTATCACATTAAAGAAAATAGGTATGACACCATAAGAGAAGGTACACTTATATTTCTGGAAATAATTAAGCATATAGAGGCAGAAAATATTATTACAAGTGGAGTTGGGGTTAGAGAGGGTGTATATTTAAAAGATAAATTTCCAGAGAAGCCATACAAAATACCATATAAAAGTAATCCAAGCATCAAAAGCATAAAAGATAGATTTGATATTCTATCTCTACCGTGTGGTAATAAGCACAATGTAGCCAAGGAGCTTTATGTACTTTTCAAAGATGAATTTCATTATGATGAAGAGTATTTAGCTATATTAAAAAAAGTACTAGACCTATCAGATATAGGAAAAATCCTCACTATATACCATAAAGATCGATATGCTAGCTATATAGCCATGCAAGAACTAAACTATGGCTTCAGCCACAATGATATGGTATTGATATCTCTCCTGCTTTATTCAAAGGCAAAAAAAGGCTATCACAAAGAGATGTATAAGCAATACAAAGATTTACTGCCCTCTAAAAGAACTGTAATACTGCTCTCGTTTATCTACACACTTACCCTAGTTCTCCACCATAGCTCTACAAAAGCTAAATATCGATTTACCTTAACAAATAATACACTACTGATAAAAAGCAACAAAACCCTCTATTTGGCATCAGAGAGTATAAATAATATGAAAAAACCTAATGGTTTAAAAGTAAAAATAAAAGAAGTATAAATTTAAAAAACTTATGTAATCCAAAAATTACATAAGTCTAAGACAATTAAAACTTACCGCCAATATTAAATTCGAAACTTGCAGTATTGCCATGTATTTCATCTGGATCAATAGCTTTGGCGAAGATTAGATTGATTGGACCAAATGGAGATTTCCATTCTACTTGAGCACCTACAGATTTTTGTGTGACATCAAAACTATTCACACCAATTTGTCCATAATCAGCAAAGAATGTCAAACGCATCTTGGAAGCCTCAGAGAGCGGTATGCTCGCCTCAGCACTAAGTACATAACTTCTGAATCCACCTGTTCTAAACCCTCCAGTTTTTGGTGAGATAGTACCTGACTTGAAGCCCCTAACACCTCTACTGGCACCTCCCAAAAAGAGTCTCTCAGCAACAGGCACATATTTACCCACATCATGGTCAATGTAGCTTGCTCTAACCTTGGCTCTGAAAATCAAGTCATAGTCTATCTGCTCTCTCATTCCATAATAGCCAGCAAGCTTTAAATCATATCTTGTAAATTCCGCCAGTCTTTTACCAGCAGGTGCACTCCCTAGTCCAGCATATTCAAATCCTATTCTAGCATAGATTCCTTCTCTAGGAGTATAATAATCGTCTGTATTGTCATACACTAGAGAGGCTATAATAGATGACTTTATATAGTTATCATAATCCCCAGGAGCATATCCAGCGTAAGAGGTATTGATATCATCATACTCTACACTTCTATAGCTATACCCGATAGAGGCATAGATATTATTTGTAAACTGGCGACCTAGACTTAGATAACCGCCCAGCTCATCTTTTTTCTTGTAGGCTAAGTTCTGGTATGCATCTCTATCACTATAGTCGTGTTCTTTCTTGAAAATGCCTGCAGACAAACTATACTTGCTATCAAGTAGTCTAGGCTCAGTAAACGAGATACCATATGATTGTGTGACTTTGGAGTAGTCTATGGAGGCTTTTCCTTCTATGCCTGTGCCAAATATATTTTTGTCACCTACACTGCCTCCTACCATCCATCCATCAGCACTTCCATAACCTCCGCTAAGTGTAAAAGCACCTGTTTTAGCTTCTTTTACATCCACTTCAAGATTTACTTTTTTACTAGTTGCTTTCTTTGGGGTGATTACGACTTTCTCAAAATAGCCTGTTCTAGAAAGTGATTTTTTACTCTCTTTTATAGTAGTATAATTATATATATCACCCGGAGCAAGATCTACATATCTCCTAACTACTCTATCTTTTGTCTTTTTATTGCCTTTGATCACAACATCACCTATTATGACTCTGGCACCTGGTATAATTTTATACTGAACGGACATGTTTCGTTTTCTATCATTTTTTCTAAAAGCTGGGACTACTTTGGCATAAGCATACCCCAAATCACCTAATTTAATAGTTACATTTTTGATATCTTTCCTGAGGTTTGATACATCAAAAATATCACCTTTTTTAAGAGAGAGCATCTCCCATGCATCTTTTCTCTCCAGTCCAACTATCTTACCCATACTTAACTGAACCTTGGAGATTTTATACTGCTTGCCCTCTTTTATACGATATGTGATTGTTGCATCACTTGTTTTTGGATCTACCTTCATGACTGGCTTGTTTACTTTGGCATCCAAATAACCTCTTTTGAAATATTCATCCTGCACTCTCATGGCATCATATTTTAGCTGAGGCACATTAGCCGTACCGCTATTTCTGCCAGGAAACCAGCCCATAAATTCTGCTTCTTTGTTAACAAGTTTGGATGAGAGATCAGATGAGGCTACTTGTTTATTGCCTATAAAGTTAATTTTGGTAACGGTTACTTTGTTGCCTTTTGCTACATTAAAGGTCACACCTACTGTTTTACCTTTGTCACTAGTCTTGCTTGTAACTGAGCTTTTTTGATAGCCTGCTGACCCTAAAGCCTGTTTGATGATCATTTTTGCTTTCTGGACTTTGCTAGAACTATATTTATCTCCAACATTAATACCTATAAGAGGTTTTAGCTTATCAGCATCAAAGCCTTTTATATCAATAGTGTCGATTGTTTTTGCTGCCAATAAGGTTACACTAGCTAACAAAATCAACAATACTTTCTTTAACATATCTTGTCCTTACTTTTCTGTCTATTCAGAAAATAGATAAATTTTGCCTAAGTGTACCTTTTTTTGGCTAAATAAATGCTAACGATAAGCTTCATTGCTAAAATCAAGAAGACAATATAGTATTCATATGTTATAATATCATTATATTATACGGAGGATCCTTATGAGAATAGGAATTATTGGCTTAGGTCTTATGGGTGGCTCACTTGGGATTGCTGCCAAAAGGGCATATAGTGATGTTGAGGTTATTGGTTTTGACCATAATGACCAACACTGCACAGAGGCACTAGAGTATGGAATAGTTGATAAAATTATTGACGATATTGGAGATTTTTTTGGTGTTGACATGCTATTTCTAGCTATTCCAGTTGATGGGATAATAGAAATTCTTAAAAATCTCTCCAAAGTAGCTGAAAAAACGACCATTATAGACCTAGGAAGTACCAAAGAAAAGATCATCAGCGTAGTTCCTCCTACCATACGCCAAAATTTTATAGCTGCCCACCCTATGACTGGAACAGAAAAGTCTGGTCCATCTGCCGCCATAGATGGGTTATATCATGGCAAAGCTGTTGTGCTGTGCGACCTAAAAGACAGTGGAGAGAAACAACAAAATATGGCAAAAAATTTCTTTGCCAAGATTGGCATGAAGATATTTTATATGGAAGCCAAAGAACACGATAAGCATGCTGCATACATTTCCCATATGCCTCACGCACTAAGTTATGCATTGGCAAACTCTGTCATGAAGCAGGAAAATCCGAAAGCTATTATTGCGCTAGCGGGGGGTGGATTCAAGGATATGAGTCGTATTGCAAAATCATCTCCCAATATGTGGCGAGATGTATTTCATCAAAACAAAGAGTACCTTCTAGATGGCATAGAGTGCTTTTCTGAAGAGTTAGATATGTGCAAAAAATTTGTGGAAGAAGAGAGCTGGGAGGAGCTCCACCAATGGATGACAAAAGCCAATGATCTGCACAAAATATTATAATGGATCTTGATCCTGAAGTGAGTTTATCATTTTAGCAAGCTCATCTTTATCGATAGAGATATCCTTGCTTCCATTCTCTACATCATAAAGCTTTCTCACCATTGCTTCAACTTTTCTATTTTTATTAGTATGAGGATAGAGTATCTTGAGTGCTTCCTCTGTGCTGTAATGTTTTGGTTTCAATATACCTCTTCTCTGTCTAGTATATCGATATAGATATCCTCCAGCAATCATAGTCATGCCTCCTGCAAAAAAGGAAAGTATGAGTGCCCACAGAGGATAGCCTCCTCTATCTTCATTTTCCTTTTTCTTATAAAACTCCCTATCCTCTAAAATACTTTCATTCTCTTCTGTAGATTCGTTACTTGTTTCTGTAGGATTCACTACTTGACTACCTTGGCTTGTCACTTTTGATGATGCCTCAGTAGCGACAGAACTTACCTCAATTTTATATGCTTTTGTGATAAGTTTTTTTATTGTTCCACTCTTGTAGTCAAAGCTCCTAAAGGTCATTGACGGTATCTCAAAATCTTTATCTGAAATAAATACATATTTTCTCTCATATTGACTAACTATCTTACCTCCAACAACCTTGCTTGTTGTCTTGGAGTCATCTCCATATATGGTCACTCCAGACACATCGAATTTTGGATCTGCAAGATCATCAAGGGTGCCTTCTCCAGATATTTTAAGTGTATATGTAACTGGACTATTTGGCTTGACAGTCTTATAGTCAACGCTAGTATCAATCTTGAAAATTCCTACCATATCTATACTACTGGAGATAGGCTTAACCTCTATAGAAAGAGGATTAGCCCTAACCGAATGCCATTTTATATCATTTGCAAAAAATCCCCAAGGATCTCTATTTGCACCATCAAAATTTCGTATACCAACTCTTGCCTTGGGAGGTATGATCATCAATTTACCATCTTTCTTGGCACTCACAAGGTACCGAAGCTGGTGAAGTGTACCTTTTGCTGACCTTTTTAGCTTTTCATCACCTAAGGCTTGAGAAAAAAAGTCTTTGAATCTTGGCGGAGTATATTCTACTTTTGTCACGCTACTATTTCGTGGTTCAAAAAAATCAACTGTTATAATAAATGGCTCACCCACATAGACACTTTTTTTATTGCTTTTGATACGGAGACTATATCCATCTGCACTTTTAGCTGTAACTTCAGATGGGCTAACAACTTTTATTGCTACTGGCTCTGTTTTGTATAACTTATCACTAATCTTGATTTCAAACGAAGGAATAGTCATATTCATCTCAGGATAGAACTCAAATCTCAATGTTTTTAAACTTTTGGAAGAAAACTTTCCATTGATATAGCTCGACTCTAGCTTGGAAGAGATAGAATGACCCTCAACAGGGAAACCTCCAATGTCTTGAATGTCTGGAAATTCTATATTTTTTCCCTCTGCAACAATCTGTACTTCTAGGGTAGAACCATCAACTATTTCTGTCGCGCTTAGCTTTAACTTTACACTTGTAGCGTAAGAAACCGTAAGGAGTAAAAAGTTAAACGATAAAAGTATTGTAAATAATTTTAATATTTTGCTACCATGGGTTGACATCTTGATTCCTTTTATCTTTTTTGTCTTTTCCTGCCTGATACATTAGAGTAGGCATCTTTCCACTGCCCATCTTTTTCATTAGCTTTCTCAGCTCTTTTTCTGTCATCTCTTTTTTTCTGTCCATCTTTGCTTTTTGGGGCTGATTGTTGCCTTTTTTTGAATCAGACTTGTCTTTGGATTGTTTATTTTGCTTCTTTTCGTTTTCCTTTTTATTTCCGTCTTTTTTGTTCTCATCTTTTTTGTTATCATCTTTTTTCTTTTCATTTTTCTTGTTTTCATTTTTCTTGTTTTTTTCTTTCTTGTCCTGCTTTTTCTTATCGTTTTTATTATTGTCTTTTTTATTTTTATCATTCTTATTGTTGCTTTTTTTCTTATCGTTTTTGTCTTTATTCTTCTTCTCTTTTTTCTTTTGTTGTTTTTTCTTATTTTGTTGTTTTGCCAACTCTAAGTTAAACCTTGTATCTTCATCTTGTCCGTACTTAAGTGCTTCTTCGTATGCTTTGATGGCATAATCAAATTTATTCTGTTTGAAGTAGGTATTTCCTAGGTTATGTAATCTTTGTAATTCTTCTACACCTTCTCCTTTGGCTTTTTTATATGCTTTTTCTGCCTGCTCTAGTCTTCCTGCCTTATAATAGGCATTAGCAAGATTATAGTACTTTTCGGCATCCTCATTTTGTAGCTCCTTGTAAAACTTGCTACTTTTATTGTAATCTTCTGACTCATAAGCTTGATGGGCAGCTTTTATTGTTTTAAAATCGGTGATACCTGCATGAAGAAGAATAAAACTAAATAGCAATACCATAAATGACATTCCTAGAGTGGGCTTAAAGTGCATCATTTTCTTTTCCTTGGCAAAGAGCTAAATCCTATCAACAGCAGTAACACTGAGAGCATCAATGGATAAACGAAAAACTCTACCCTCTCTTTGATTTTAATATCTCCCTGTTTCTTATCGTGAAACTTTGCTCTCATCTTAGAAGTTAACTTTTTTATATCATCATTACCATGAGATGCTACGACAAATGCACCGCCACTTTGCTCTGCTATCTCTCCTAGATTCTTGTTGATTTGTGTGATTGCTATAGAGCCGTCTCTAGTCTTCAACTTTTTTCCCTGGCTATCCAATACTGGTGCACCTCGCTCTGTACCTACTAGTATGGCATATAGCGTAATCTTGTGTTCTTTGAGTATATCAGCAAATCCTTCTAATGCCTTCTTGTCGCCTCCATCACTGATCACCACAAGAATTTTGGGTTTTTTCTTTTCAAGCATCTTTGCAGCCAATGAGCCAAGTGCTGTAAAATCTGTAGAAGCCATATTGATATAGCTCTCATCTACACCCTCTACGATCTGGATAAGCGTTGATTTATCGCTGGTAAATGGTGCCAACATAAAAGAGATATGTGCAAATGCCGTGAGCCCAACTTCATCTGTTGGCATTTGTTTAAGTAGCCCTATCAACTTTTGCTTGGCAAACTCCAATCTATTTGGATAAATATCTTTGCTACGCATTGACCCAGAGATATCTATAGATGCCATAAGACTCAAGCCCTGTATAGAAACAATTTTGTCTCCTTTGTCTATCACAGGACGAGAAAGTGCTAGAATCATAAAAAATATCGCCACAAATACCATCAAATGTCGCACTTTAGTTGGTAATGCGTCACTATCAACCCTAAGCCTTTCCAAAACCTTCTCGTCAAATACTCTTGCTACTTTCTCTTTATTGCTCAGTACTAAAAATACAAACAACACAAAAGGTATAAGCATAATCCAGAAAAAATGTGGATGCACAAAACTCATGATTCAAGTCCTCTTGCAGTTCTAAAATATAGAAACAGAAGCAATAAAATAATAGCAGCAAATAGAGGATAGATATAGAGATAAGTATGCTGTACAATCTTTTTGCTCTTTATTTTACTGGCTTCGAGCTTATCTATCTCTGCATAAATTTTCGCTAGAGCCTCTTTACTATCAGCGGCAAAAAACTGCCCTTTCCCCGCCTTTGCCAGTTTCTTAAGATACCTTGCATCAAAGTCACGATAGCTTCCTATGCCTATGGCATATAGGCGAATATCACTTTTTTGGATCACACCCAATATATCTTCCATAGATATTTTACTCATATTCTCTATACCATCGGTAAGTAAAATAGCGATTTTGGTCTTTGCATCACTTTTTGAAAGCACACTATATGTCTGTAGCAATGCATCATTGATTGCTGTTTTTCTTCCAGCCATGCCTAGGTTTTGCATTTTGACTATATCTTTCAAAAAATTATTTTCAAAAGTCAAAGGTGATGCCACAAAAGCAACATCCGCAAAAGTAATAAGCCCCAATCTGTCTTGTTTTCTCTTATCAATAAAGTCCAGCACCACCTCTTTGACAACAGAAAATTTATTTTTCATAGGATCTGCCATATCAAAGCCTCTTTGATTCATGGATCCGCTAGAATCGATCACAAGCATGATGTCTCTGCCTTTTTTCTTCGTATCTTTATATGATTTTGTAATAACCGGGGAAGAGAGTGCCACAATCAGACTAATTATGCCAAGCCACTTGAGTACATCAAGAAACCTACTTCTTTTTCCTTCCTTGGCTAGCAGATTATGTATATGCGGAAAATATATCGCCTCTGCCCTTGCGGCACAAAATTTGGCACAGAGCCAAAAGAGGAGTATGAGAGCTAAAGCATATGGATATTGTAGACTAAACTGACTCATCACACACTCTCCTAAAAAGCTCAAATGCTCTCATAGTCTCCTCGTCTGCTAGTTCTGCCTCTTTCTTGTATTTGTATTTCTCAAGTAGAGGGATGAGCTGAGAAAAAAGTTCTAAACGCCTATCATCTGTCGCCAGCAATCTACCGTAGTGAGTTGCACGATATGCGGCCCTCTTTGGTCTACTCCAATCTATACCATTTAGTATCTCTAAATACTCTTTTTCTAGATTCTGTTTTTTGATAAATTTAAACTTTTGGTACAAAAGATAACCAACAAAAAGTACCACAATTATTCCTAAAATAATCAAGCTCCAATATAGATAAATAGAGTTATCTGGTATTTCTACTAGCGGCTTTATATCTCTGAGTTGTGAGCTATTGCTTTCCATTATCGCATTCTCGTCATAATCTTAGCTATAGGGTCTTCATCTGTAAACATCTTTATATATCTGATTCCATACTCTTTGAATTGTTTGTATAGTTTTTGATCATTTTGTCTTAGTGCCTTTTGATAGCTATTGACTGTAGTACGATTGATATCACCTTCATAGCTACTTTTGTTTTCTGTGTCTAGCAATCTGATATATCCTAGTTCTGTTGGATTCTCTTCAAATTTATCTCTGACAATCAATACAAAAAGATCATGTTTTTTCGCAAGCAGTCTCAAATCTACATCTCCCACAAAATCAGAAATCAAAAACATCAAAGATTTTTTCTTTACACGATTATAAATTGTATTTATCCAACCTGTAAAGTCACCTTTTTTACCAAGTGGATCAAAAGATGCGGCATACTCTGTTTCTGTGCTGACAGCAAAAAGTTTTTTGGAGGGCTTGCTGTGATGGTAGAGTTTATCTGCATAGTTCATATATGTAAAAAGGTCACTATTGCGAACTGCTGAAAAACCAAGAATGGCGACTAGCTCAGAGATATAATCACTCTTTTGTCTCACAGTGCCGAAATAGGTCGAGCCGTTGAGCATAGTAGAGACAAGCACATTTAGCTCTCTTTCTTCTCGGTATACTTTGACAAATGGTTTGCCTAGCTTTGCTGTGGTTTTCCAGTCTATCTTACGGACATCGTCTCCGTAGATATATTCTCTAAGTTCTGCAAATTCAAAACCTTCACCATGAAATAATGAAGAATTATTCCCAAGCATATCTCCAAAGACTTGTTTTTTTGTCCTTAGAATAATCTTTTTTACTTGTTTATTCATTTACATCTCGTAGGGGTAACGCCCTATGCTTACCCTTGTTTGATAAATTTGAGGGCAAGCATAAGGCATTACCCATACACATTTATGGGATCGGAACTGCACCCAATACCTTCTCTACAATGAAGTCTTGATCTATGCCTTCAGCTTGAGCCTCATAGCTCAATATAATTCGGTGCCTCAATATCTCTTTGGCGATATAAGCAATTTCTATAGGAGACACAAAATCTTGTCCTTTGAGATAAGCTATCGCTCTAGATGCTTTATACATATCAATACTAGCTCTTGGGCTCGCACCAAATTCAATGTAATTTTGTATCTCATCTATGCCATACTTCTGTGGCTCTCTGGTTGCAAATATCAACTCAACTATATACTTCTCTACCTCTTCATCTAAATGAACTTTCATCGCCTCATGCCTGATTCCATCTAGGTCCTCAGCTGTAGCAACTTGTTCTATAGTTCCAAAGCTATTGTTTGCTGCTCTTCTAGCGATCTCTAGCTCCTCTTCTCTGGTATTGTAGCCAACTACGACCTTCATCATAAAACGATCCAACTGTGCCTCTGGAAGCTCATAGGCTCCTTCCTGTTCTACTGGATTTTGTGTCGCCATTGTCAAAAACGGAAGATCCAAATGAAAAGTCTCATCGCCTATAGTCACCTGTCTCTCTTGCATTACTTCAAGTAGTGCTGATTGTACTTTGGCTGGTGCACGGTTAATTTCATCAGCTAATAGTAGATTTGTAAATACAGGACCTTTTTTTATCTTAAATAAGTTCTTGGATGGATCATATATCTCTGTGCCTATGATATCAGAAGGAAGCAAATCTGGTGTAAACTGCACTCTTTTAAAATCAAGACCAAGTGTCTTTGCAAGTGCATTTACTGTAGTTGTTTTAGCAAGCCCTGGCACACCTTCTAACAATATGTGTCCACGGCAAATCAAACCAGCAAGTAGACCTTCGATCATTTTATTCTGACCAACAACTACTTTGCTGATTTCTTCTTTAATTCTTTGGATCGTCTCCAATATAAGCTCCTCTATAAAGATATTTCTAAAAGGAGTTTACATAAATCGGTTTAACTAATAGTTAATGTCCTATCGGCACCGTCTATAGCCAGCTCTCCACCCATTTCTATAACTTGAAGAATTCCTCCAATAGTAGCTACTCTTGTACCATCGTCCTCTGGCACTTGAGCAACCGTTATTATAGCCTCTATTGTAATAGCTTCTACTATAAGTGGGTCTACGATTTTCGTTAGCAATCACTGTTCCAGCTACACCCACAGCAGCTCCCGTCGCAAGACCTCTCTCAAAATCTGTACACCCAGTCATAGTAGAGCCAGCCAATACCATTGAGCCAATAATAGCTATTTTCATCAATACCTTTTTCATTATATCTCCTTTATTTGATAAAGTATTATAGCATAAAATTATGTCATAATTATGTTAAATGCAATCTATGGGCTGAGAACAACTTGAAGAATGCCAGAATCAACAATCCAACCCTGGCATCTAATAGCGATAATCGCTATACCTTAAAGTATCTTTCCTCTCTTCTCATAAAGTAGAAACCTGCAAGAAGCGTGGCAAGTACCATGCCTAACACGCCTAGCATGCCCAGTGAATCTACGCTATCACTTTTGAGATTAGCACACCCACAATCGACAGCTACATCGATATCCATATTGCTTTCACCTGCTGCTATTGTAACTGGATATGTAAGAGTATTGTCACTCACAACCGTACTGCTGTCATTGTTAGCACTGAAAATATACTGATCTTCCACTAGGTCTGTTGGAAGTGTAAATCGTACTTGATAGCTCCCTGGATCTACATCAAACTCATAATGACCATTGGCATCAGTTTGCACAATGCAACCTGTACTTGGGCACGACGAAAGAGGACCTCCATTGCTATCTAATAATTCTACTGTAGCACCAACGATCGGCTCTTCTCCGATATTGAAAACTCCATTTCCATTTCTATCTACCCAGAAGGTATCTCCAATATAAGATTGGACTGGAGGAGCGACACCTATATATGTCACACTAAGTGTCGCCTCATTGCTTATATCTCCGTTAGTTTCTCTAATGGTATAATTCACTACTGTTGGACTGCCTACTAAGTCTTCACTTGGCACAAATGTCACAACTCCAGTATCTTCATCAACTAACCATTCTCCCTCGTCAGGCACAACAAAGCCAATAATGTCGCCATCACTGTCCCTAATAATATCTGTTGCAGTATTAGGTGCTATCAAGCTTACACTTCTAGGATCAAGTCCATACGAAGTTTGCTGATCGTTGGCAATTGGATTCATACTTGCTGTCTCACCTATAGGCAAACTCATATTGCTATCATCATTAGCTACAGGAGGGTAGTTGATAGTTATTACTGAACTTGTAGGATTACCTTGTGTATCCTCTATCGTATATTCTACAGGTGTAGGGTCGCCAACATAGCCACTTTCTGGGCTAAAGGTTACAACACCTGTAGTTTCGTCTACACTCCATATACCCTCTCCTGGGATAGTGAAGCCTATCACATCACCGCTACTATCGGTTATAACATCTATTGCATTGGCAGGCTCTGTCAAAGTAGCTGTAGCTGGATCTAGATCAAATGTTCCACCACTGTCATTACCTACAATATCTATACTAGCGTCTCCATCAGTTGCAACACTTATATTGTCATCTGTTGATATAGGACCTTTGATTGCTAGTCCCGTTGATGTCTCATCATCTGGATCTCCATCTCCGTTGGCATCATGATCAACAGGGTTCTGCGGATCATCTGATGTATCATTTACATCATTGCCACTTGGATCTTGTGCTGCTACTGTTGCTTGATTTAGTACTTTTCCATCTATTATATCTTGTTCGGTAATGGTATGTACTCCAGTAAATGTAGTTATGTCACTCTGTCCTATAGCAAGTGAAACTATAGGTCCACCACTAATCACCGCATTAGCATCAGTAACACTTACATTTGTCAATACTACATCTCCAGTATTTGTAATATTAAATTCATATCCGATCGTCTCACCTATATCAGCATAGCCATCACCATTTTCATCCATAAATGTACCAAGCTTAGTAAGGCTTATAGATGGTGCATCTTGTGGATAATCAATTGTCACTGTTGCCACATTTGAGGTATTGCCTGTAACATCATCTACTGTATAAGTAATTGGTGTAGGGTCACCTGTGAATGTAACAAGTGGTGTAAATGTAAGTTCACCTGTATTGTCTACAACCCATGTTCCTTCATTTGGCACAGTGATCTCATCTGTATCACCATCACTATCTGTATCTGTAAGTGTTGCTCCTACTACAGAAGAGTTTAGGTCTACTGTACTCGGATCTGTATCGTTTTGGTCATCTGTGTCATTATCAAGGATGGTTTGTATAACTGGATCTCCAGTTGTTCCTGTTTTATGATCATCTACTGCTACTGGTGCATCTTGTGGATAATCAATTGTCACTGTTGCCACATTTGAGGTATTGCCTGTAACATCATCTACTGTATAAGTAATTGGACTTGGGTCACCTGTGAATGTA